>NZ_JBJQLG010000003.1:0-329572 GCF_046486495.1 Escherichia sp. WS3227_2 | reverse complement strand
GACGGAGAAGACGGACCGCATCCCGGCGGGTGTGATACGGACGGACGACGAGCGGACCCACCACTACGACAGCCAGCACCGCCTGGTGTTCTACACGCGGATACAGCATGGCGAGCCGCAGGTGGAGAGCCGCTACCTCTACGACCCGCTGGGCCGCCGGACGGGTAAACGGGTGTGGCGGCGGGTACGTGACCTGACGGGGTGGATGTCGCTGTCGCGTAAACCGGAGGTAACGTGGTACGGCTGGGACGGTGACAGGCTGACGACGATACAGACACAACAGAGCCGGATCCAGACGGTATACGAGCCGGGAAGCTTCACACCACTCATCCGCATCGAAACAGACAACGGCGAGCGGGAGAAAACGCAGCGGCGGAGCCTGGCGGAGAAGTTGCAGCAGGAAGGAAGCGAGGACGGCCACGGTGTGGTGTTCCCGGCAGAACTTGTGAGGATGCTGGACAGGCTGGAGGGGGAAATCCGGGCAGACCGCGTGAGCAGTGAAAGCCGCCAGTGGCTGGCACAGTGCGGGCTGACGGTGGAGCAACTGGAAAAACAGGTGGAGCCGGAATACACACCGGCGCGAAAAGTTCATCTTTACCACTGCGACCACCGGGGCCTGCCGCTGGCGCTCATCAGCGAAGACGGCAATACGGCGTGGAGCGGGGAGTATGATGAATGGGGCAACCTGCTGAATGAGGAAAACCCGCATCACCTGCACCAGCCGTACCGTCTGCCAGGGCAGCAACACGATGAGGAGTCGGGGCTGTATTATAACCGTCACCGGTACTACGATCCGTTGCAGGGGCGGTATATCATCCAGGACCCGATAGGGCTGGCGGGGGGAATAAACCCGTACAGTTATGTTATGAACAATCCTGTGCAATGGATTGATCCATTGGGATTAGCTCATACTTCAGGAAAATGGAAGGACTGTGGTAAAGGTTGTCGAATCCGAATAGATGGCGATGCTGTTGGTGACGGAAGACATTTGCATTGGGAGTGTAAAAATGGGAGTGGTGTAATGGGGGAATTTGGAGGTATGTCCCATGGTGAGGATTACTCATCAGCACCAAATAGCATTAAGAAATGTGCAAAAAAATATGGTTTCGAGCCAGAACCAAGTAAAGATCTGTCATGCAAAACCTCCGGGCTATCAACTACTGATGCGGCTCTTGCAACTGGTGCTACAATTGGCGCAGGGTATGTTATATATAGAGTGATTCGATTTATACCTTCACTTGCACCACCTCTTTGGTGGTCAATACCTGCAAACGTTGTTACTCCATGATTAAAACGGATAATGGAGATTATATAATGAGCGATTTTGACATTGTGAGTTCAATTGACTGGCATGATGGGGTTTTGTTAGAAGTAAAAACGACATTCAAAGAATCTCATTTTAACATGACGTTATTTATTGACATTTATAAAAATGAGAACATTAGGGAAAAAATGATAGTTGAATTTTCTGATGTAGATGATTTAGTGTTCGCTATGGATTCTGCTGAGTTAATCGATAATCACAAGTCAGGTAATATAAGTAATGGGTATATAAAGAAATTAAAAAACAAAAGGATATATAAATTTTTTCTTTATTTTTCTGATGGCTTATTAAGCATGACATTTAAAAATTCACAATTAATAAAACCATTAGAGTAACCAAATAAAAGGACTGGAGGAATCAGGGGAAGATCATTAAAGTTGTGATTATCATCACAACTTTAATCTTGGTTTTACCTTGTTGATTTGATTAAAATTCAATCGCCAAATAATTAAATATATTAGAAAAGGACGTCTGGTGAACATTCAAAGTCTTCTTGAGCATATTCCCATTATTCTTGATCTTAATGAACCCAATGGGCAGGGAAAGATCATCAGAAGTTCACTTTCTGTACTAAATAATTCGCATTTTATGTTTAAAAATTGAGATATTCCTCATTACCTAAAGCTGTTTTTATTGCTTATACATGATCAAATACTCCTTACATAATTAAGGAGAACAAAATGGAACTTAAAAAAATGATGGAACATATTTCTATTATCCCCGATTACAGACAAGCCTGGAAAGTGGAACATAAATTATCGGATATTCTACTGTTGACTATTTGTGCCGTTATTTCGGGTGCAGAAGGTTGGGAAGGTATAGAGGATTTTGGGGAAACACATCTCGATTTTTTAAAACAATATGGTGATTTTGAAAATGGTATTCCTGTTCACGATACCATCGCCAGAGTTGTATCCTGTATCAGTCCTGCAAAATTTCACGAGTGCTTTTTAACTGGATGCGTGATTGTCATTCTTCAGATGATAAAGACGTCATCTCAATTGATGGAAAAACACTCCGGCACTCTTATGACAAGAGTCGCCGCAAGGGAGCGATTCATGTCATTAGTGCGTTCTCAACAATGCACAGTCTGGTCATCGGACAGATCAGGACGGATGAGAAATCCAATGAAATTACAGCTATCCCTGAACTTCTTAAGATGCTGGATATTAAAGGAAAAATCATCACAACTGATGCGATGGGTTGCCAGAAAGATATTGCAGAGAAGATACAAAAACAGGGCGGTGATTATTTATTCGCTGTAAAAGGAAATCAGGGACGACTAAATAAAGCCTTTGAGGGAAAATTTCCGCTGAAAGAATTAAATAATCCAGAGCATGACAGTTACGAAATAAGTGAAAAGAGTCACGGCAGAGAAGAAATCCGTCTTCATATTGTTTGCGATGTCCCTGATGAACTTATTGATTTCACGTTTGAATGGAAAGGACTGAAGAAATTATGCGTGGCAGTCTCTTTTCGGTCAATAATAGCAGAACAAAAGAAAGAGCCAGAAATGACGGTCAGATATTATATCAGTTCTGCTGATTTAACCGCAGAAAAGTTCGCCACAGCGATCCGAAATCACTGGCACGTAGAGAATAAGCTGCACTGGCGTCTGGACGTGGTAATGAATGAAGACGACTGCAAAATAAGAAGAGGAAACGCCGCAGAATTATTTTCAGGGATACGGCACATCGCTATTAATATTTTGACGAATGATAAGGTATTCAAGGCAGGGTTAAGACGTAAGATGCGAAAAGCAGCCATGGACAGAAACTATCTCGCGTCAGTCCTTGCGGGGAGCGGGCTTTCGTAATCTTTCCCTGTATTGTGAAATCATCAAGAGTACATATAGATCATGATAAAGATATTTTTGATGGCCTTGACAAAATCTTGGCTTTTTCCGATAATAATAAACATGAGTATTTTTTATATATAAAGGCATATTGGCTCAGTTTATACTTTTGTGAAATTTCACAGAACGTGAGAGAAAGAGATAAGTTGTCATTTTATTATAATGAATTTTCTGTCCGATTTCCTAATGTTGTCCTATATCCGTCATGCTACAAATTGTAAGGCTTGGCACCTGAAATTCATTGTTAATTCGAGACGCTTGATTGTCCACTATATCAAAACAGTCATACCTCGGAATTTTCTCACATTAGTCCATACGGTATTCAATTTTCGCAACTGTGCCCTGAAATAAAAAACTGCAAAACTGCTTTTTCTTGACCTGTCCCAATCACGCAAGACTACTTTTAGTAGAGACCTCCAGCTATGTCGATTTTAGTGCCACCCGCGCATTTTATACAAAACAGGGCTTTATCAATGAAGCTATAATACGCAATTACTATGATATTGGTGAGGATAAATTAATCTTCACTAAAAATATACAATCGTAAATAAAGTATGCTTTTAACTCATATTGAAACATTGCTTAAGCAACTTGGTTGCTGCATATGATTCTTTAGCCCGCGGTGACTCGCTTGCCGCTGGTAACAAACGTGCCAGCACCTAAGTGATGTAGTGTATTGAGTTTATCATCATCAAACTGCCAGCGGCCTTCGACAAATACCCGTGCGTCTGCCGCTGCTGATACCACCTCGCCAAACAGCGTGTCGTATTTTTCTTGCGCGGAAGTCGCAGGTAGCAAGCGGCACTCCATCCACGCCAGACATTTTTCCTCGACCAGAGGCAAACCAAGTACCGGACCTTTCACAACCGGAATACCATAGCAATTAAACTTATCTTCATCACGCCCCGACACACTTCCCACCGCCCACGTCCAGTTAGTTGCTGCAACACCCGGGATAACGATGCCAAACTTACCATTACGTTCAATCAACTCCCTGGTCCATGTCGATTTATCTACCACAATCGCCACGCGTGGCGGTTCAAACTCCACCGGCATTGACCAGGCTGCTGCCATAATGTTACGCCGCTGGGATTGCTCATCGAAACTGGTGATCAAGACAGTTGGGCCATGATTTAACAGACGGCTGGCATGGTGTAATTCGACGGGGATAAATCGGCTCACGGTATCGCCTCGCTAAGAAGGGTGTTTTAAAAGCGTAGCTCGTAACGCTATAAGTAACGAAATTAACGGGATTGGCGATTTGCGAACGTGATGCATGTCCGCGATCGCACAAAATAGCCGGTGCGGCGTCTATTCCAGGTTATAAGTTGAGAAAACCACTAAGGGAAACGCCTGATGACGCCCATTCTGAATCATTATTTTGCCCGTATTAACTGGTCGGGAGCTGCTGCGGTCAATGTTGATACGCTGCGTGCATTGCACCTGAAACACAATTGCACCATTCCATTTGAAAACCTCGACGTTTTGCTGCCAAGGGAAATACAGCTTGATGATCAATCGCTGGAAGAGAAACTGGTGACAGCCCGTCGTGGCGGTTACTGTTTTGAGCAGAATGGCGTGTTTGAGCGGGTGTTACGCGAGCTGGGGTTTAACGTTCGCAGCTTGTTAGGGCGCGTAGTGTTATCAAATCCGCCAGCATTACCGCCGCGCACCCATCGTTTGTTGTTGGTGGAACTGGAAGGGGAAAAATGGATTGCTGATGTCGGTTTCGGTGGACAGACGCTAACCGCGCCGATTCGTTTAGTTCCCGATCTCGTGCAGATCACGCCACACGGAGAGTATCGGTTGTTACAGGAGGGTGATGATTGGGTGTTGCAGTTTAATCATCATCAGCACTGGCAGTCGATGTACCGTTTTGATCTCTGCGAGCAGCAACAAAGCGATTATGTAATGGGCAATTTCTGGTCTGCGCACTGGCCGCAGTCGCATTTTCGCCATCATTTGCTGATGTGCCGCCATTTGCCGGACGGTGGCAAGCTAACGCTGACCAATTTTCATTTTACCCATTATGAAAATGGGCACGCGGTGGAGCAGCGAAATCTACCAGATGTGGCGTCGTTATATACCGTGATGCAGGAACAGTTTGGTCTGGGCGTAGATGATGCGAAACATGGCTTTACTGTGGATGAGTTAGCGATGGTGATGGCGGCGTTTGATACGCACCCGGAGGCGGGAAAATAATTTATGTCAGGTTGCCGGATGCGGCGTAAACGCCTTATCCGGCATACATAGACCTGATAAGCGAAGCGCATCAGGCAACGGTTTCAGAATTCAATTGCCCATTCGGCATGAAACAAAATCACCGCTGTGCCAGAAATGGTGACTTTCTCCGGTTGGTTATTGCGAATTATCACCGTCACTTCAATCACGCCGTCACGCCCCAATGCGCGCCCCTGATGGCCTTTAACACGCAACACGTTGCCATCGTGGGGCAATACGTTGTGATGTACCAACCATGCACCCATCGGGCCATTGGCATTGCCAGTCACCGGATCTTCCACAATACCAATGGCAGGCGAGAACATACGACCATCGGTTTCGTTTTTGCCTGGGCGGATCTGGAACGGGAAGAAACCATTGCAGCCAATCTGTTTGCTGATAGCGGTCAGCGCAGCAAGATCAGGCGAAAGGGCGTCGATATCCACTTCTGGTTTCAGTGGGATCATCACTTTTGAGTGTCCTGTGGTTGCCACCTGAATTGGCAAGCCTGGCAGAATATCGTCTTCAGTGAGATGAAGCGCGTTGATAATTGCCGTGCGAGCTTCACCTTCCAGCGGTGGCTCAAAGCCCGGCGGACCTTGTTCCAGTGAAATACGATAATCATCATTGTGATTTTCGATAGTCACGCGATGTTTTCCTGCCAGTGACGTTTGCCAGATCGTGCAATTTCCTAAACCTAGCACCTTCGCACGGACATAGTGCGCAGCTACTGTCGCGTGACCGCAAATCGGCACTTCAACCGTTGGCGTAAAGTAGCGGATGCGTACATCGCTGTCGTCGCTGTGCAGCAGAAAAGCAGTTTCGGAATGACCTAATTCGCGGGCGATAAGCTGCATTTGCGCTTCACTGAGATTATCGGCGGGGAAAACAACACCGGCAGAATTGCCGCGAAACGGTTGTGAGGTAAAAGCATCGACGTGGTACACCTGCGGTTTCATTAACGTTCTCCTGTGGCTGGAGAACTATCATAGCCTGCAAGTGGCCGGAGAGCGAAGGGCTATCCGGCCAGGGTGAAAATTATCGCCGCGAACGCACAATCTGATACCGACGAGTAAAGTACTCAAACGGCGCGCTCCACACATGCACCAGTCGGGTGAACGGGAAGAGCAGGAAGATGGTCATTCCCAATACCAGATGCAGGCGGAAAACGAACGCTACGCCGTTAAGCATTTCTGACGATCCACCACGGAAAGTGACAATGCTTTGCGCCCAACCCACCAGCTTCATCATTTCGCTACCATCAGGATACTGTGCTGAAAACGGTATGGTACTTAGCCCCAGCAGACACTGGATCAGCAAAATGCTCATGATGATAATATCCGGCGTAGTGGAAGTTGCACGCACACGCTGATTAGTCAGCCTGCGCCACAGCAGTCCTGCGCCGCCAATCAACGTCAATACACCGCAAATACCACCGAGCACCATCGCCATCTGCTGTTTTACCGCCACCGGCAGAAACCACGCGTACATCCAGTGCGGCGTTAACATGCCGAACAGGTGCCCGAAGAAAATCCCCAAAATACCGATATGGAACAGATTCGACCATATCACCATCCCGCGTTTATCGAGCATCTGACTCGAGGAGGCGCGCCAGGTATACTGCCCGTAGTCGTAGCGCAGCCAGCTGCCGAGGAAAAACACTGTCGCACAAATGTACGGGTAGATATCATAAAAAAAGACGTTCAGATACTGAATCATTTCCCACCTCCCGCACTGATGTCGACATACTGCGGCGCGACATCCTGGCTAAAGCGTCGCTGATATTGATTAAGCGGCGAGCTGTCACACGCCGTGGCGTTATCTTCAATAAACTTCACCTGTTCCTCTTCCCACACCGCATCCAGTGCCTGGCGGGTGTCATCGCGCTCCTCGTTGTTTACTTGTTTTGTGACACTGTCACTTGAAAGTGTACTTCCCGCCAGATGCAGCAGGGCGTCAAACAACGAATACCACGGAGCCTCGCGTTGTTTTAAGCGTCCGCCAAGCAGGGCGAGGATCGGCGCAACGTTGAGCAAGCCTTCTTTCGCCTGATCGTCCGGCAGTACGCTTAAGTACTCCAGATACAGCGGCAGATAATCGGGCAGTTCTCGACAATCCAACTGCAGGCCGACCTTTTCATACTCCGCCAGCAGGTCCACCATTGCCTGGCCGCGATCGCGGGACTCGGCATGAACATGTTCGAATAGCAGCAGCGATGTGGTACGTCCACGGTCAAACACTTCGCACCATTCGGCCTGTTTATCCAGCAGCGGCGCGTTAAGCAGGTTACGGGTAAAATCCGTAAGCATCGGTGCGTCGCGGCGGATCAACGCCAGCGCGTCCTCCTTACATTCCCATAGCAGCTCGTCCGGATACTCCATCAACAGGCCGATCACTTTGAGGATCTGCATTATTCGCCCTCCGCTTTGTCGCGCACTTCGGTGATGTTGATGGCATCGATACGGCTACTGTTGAACAGGTTGAATTTGCTGTCCGAGCCGTGGCAACCGTCGCCAAAGGTAAAACCGCAGCCATTGCGTTCTGCGAAGGCATCGCCCGCCATTTCCCGATGACTGGTTGGAATGACAAAACGGTCTTCATAGTTGGCAATGGCGAGGTAGCGATACATCTCTTCGACCTGGGCGACGCTCAGGCCTACTTCGTCGATGGCACGAGTATCAGTAACGCCTTCCACGGTTTGTGAACGCATATAGTGGCGCATCGCCATCATCCGTTTCAGCGCCCGCAGTACCGGACCGGTATCGCCGGCACTCAACATATTGGCGAGATATTGCACCGGAATACGCAGGCTTTCGATGGCGGGCAGCACGCCTTCGCTTTTCGGCAAACCGCCCGCATCTGCGTAGGACTGAATCGGTGACAGCGGAGGAACGTACCAGACCATCGGCAGGGTGCGGTATTCAGGGTGCAACGGTAGCGCCAGTTTCCAGTCCATCGCCATTTTGTAGACAGGCGAACGCTGGGCAGCGTCAATCACATTTTGTGGAATACCTTGTTTCAGGGCTTCCTCGATCACTGAGGGATCGTGTGGATCGAGGAATACTTCGCACTGGCGTTCATAGAGGTCAACTTCACGCTCGGTGCTCGCCGCTTCCTCGATGCGGTCAGCGTCGTAAAGCAGCACGCCCAGATACCGGATGCGACCCACGCAGGTTTCTGAGCACACGGTGGGTTGGCCTGACTCAATTCGTGGGTAACAGAAGATACATTTTTCTGACTTGCCGCTTTTCCAGTTGAAGTAGATTTTTTTGTACGGACAACCGCTAATGCACAAACGCCAGCCACGGCATTTATCCTGATCGATCAGCACAATGCCGTCTTCTTCGCGTTTGTAGATAGCGCCGCTTGGGCAGGTTGCCACGCAACTGGGATTGAGGCAGTGTTCGCACAGGCGCGGCAGGTACATCATGAAGGTGTTTTCAAACTGCCCGTACATCTCCTTTTGCATGGCCTCGAAGTTGCGGTCACGGGCGCGTTTTTCGAATTCGCCGCCCAACAATTCTTCCCAGTTTGGCCCCCAGATCACTTTGTCCATCCGTTTGCCGTCAATCAGTGAACGCGGGCGAGCAGTAGGGATATGTTTGCCTTCCGGTGCGCTATGCAAATGTTCGTAGTCGAAGGTGAAAGGTTCGTAGTAATCATCAATCTGCGGCACCACCGGGTTGGCGAAGATTTTGGTTATTACGCCCATCTTGCTGCCCAGACGCGGGCGGATCTTGCCATTCACATCACGCACCCAGCCGCCTTGCCACTCTTCCTGATCTTCCCAGTTTTTCGGATAACCAATGCCCGGTTTGGTTTCGACGTTGTTAAACCATGCGTACTCCATGCCTTCGCGTCCGGTCCAGACGTTTTTACAGGTCACCGAACAGGTATGGCAGCCGATACATTTATCGAGGTTAAGCACCATGCCGACTTGCGAACGTATTTTCATTTTTTCGCCTCCTGTACTTGATCGCGACCTTCATCATCCAGCCAGTTAACGTTCTTCATCTTGCGGATCATGATGAATTCGTCACGGTTCGAGCCGACGGTGCCGTAGTAATTAAAGCCCCAGGCCAGCTGCGCGTAACCGCCAATCATATGCGTTGGTTTCGGACAAACGCGGGTGACCGAGTTATGAATGCCGCCGCGTATTCCGGTCACTTCCGAGCCCGGGATATTCATAATGCGTTCCTGAGCGTGATACATCATGGTCATACCCGGCGGTACACGTTGGCTGACCACCGCGCGGGCAGTCAGCGCGCCGTTGGCGTTAAACACTTCCACCCAGTCGTTATCGACAATGGTCAGTTCACGGGCATCGGTTTCGCTGATCCAGACAATTGGTCCACCGCGAGAGAGCGTCAGCATTAGCAGGTTTTCACTGTAGGTTGAGTGAATGCCCCATTTCTGGTGCGGCGTCAGGAAGTTAAGTGCTTTTTCCGGGAAGCCGTTTGGCGGTATCTGGCGCATTTCACTGACGCTACGGGTGTCGATAGGCGGGCGATAAGCCACCAGGCTTTCACCAAAAGCACGCATCCACGGATGATCCTGATAGAGTTGCTGGCGTCCCGACAGCGTGCGCCACGGAATTAACTCATGAACGTTGGTGTATCCCGCGTTATAGGAAACGTGATCGCTTTCCAGACCGGACCATGTGGGGCTGGAGATAATTTTACGTGGCTGCGCCTGAATATCGCGAAAGCGAATCTTCTCGTCCTCTTTGTGCAGCGCCAGATGGGTATGTTCGCGTCCGGTGATCTCGCCCAGTGCCTGCCACGCTTTGACTGCAACATGACCGTTGGTTTCCGGTGCCAGCGCCAGAATCACTTCTGATGCGTCAATGGCGGTGTCAATCAGCGGACGCCCCTGTGCCGGGCCTTCACGCTTGGTGTAGTTGAGTTTGCCGAGGAAATCGATTTCATCCTGGGTATTCCACGAAATCCCTTTACCGCCGTTGCCAAGTTTGTCCATCAATGGCCCGAGCGAGGTAAAGCGTTCATAGGTAGCAGGGTAGTCGCGTTCCACCGCCACAATATTGGGCGCAGTTTTACCTGGAATCAGATCGCATTCGCCTTTGCGCCAGTCGAGCACTTCACACGGCTGTGAGAGTTCTGCCGGAGAGTCATGCAGCAGTGGTTGTAATACCACGTCGGTTTCTTTGCCAAGATGGCCCACGCACACTTGCGAAAAGGCTTTGGCGATACCTTTGTAGATTTCCCAGTCGCTGCGTGATTCCCACGCCGGATCGACCGCCGCAGAAAGCGGATGAATAAACGGATGCATATCCGAGGTGTTCATATCGTCTTTTTCGTACCAGGTGGCGGTGGGCAGAACGATATCGGAGAACAGGCAGGTACTGGACATACGGAAGTCGAGCGTCACCAGCAGGTCGAGCTTGCCTTCAATCGCCGCAGTTTGCCACTCGACTTCTTCTGGTTTGATCCCGTCGCTGGCACCGAGTTCCTGACCCTGAATCCCACTTTCGGTTCCCAGCAGATACTTCTGCATATACTCGTGGCCTTTGCCGGAGGAGCCAAGCAGGTTAGAACGCCAGACAAACAAATTACGCGGATGATTGCTGCCGCTATCTGGTTGTTCGCAGGCCATGCGTAAATCGCCCGATTTCAGCGCCTGGGCGGTAAATTCTGTGGGGGATAATCCGGCCTTGTCGGCTTCAGCTTTAATCCCGAGCGGGTTACGCCCCAGCTGCGGCGCAGAAGGTAGCCAGCCCATACGTTCGGCACGAACGTTGAAATCAATCAGATGACCGCTGTACTTACTGGCATCGGCGAGCGGTGAAAGTAACTCCTGAGCAGAGACTTTTTCATAGCGCCATTGGCTGGAATGATTGTAGAAAAACGAGGTGCTGTTCATCTGGCGCGGTGGGCGGTTCCAGTCGAGCGCAAAGGCCAGCGGCAACCAGCCGGTTTGTGGGCGCAGTTTTTCCTGACCGACATAGTGTGCCCATCCGCCACCGCTTTGCCCGACACAACCGCAGAAGATCAGCATATTGATCATTCCCCGGTAGTTCATGTCCATGTGGTACCAGTGGTTAACACCTGCGCCGAGGATAATCATCGAGCGCCCATGCGTTTTATGGGCAGTATCGGCAAATTCACGAGCGATGGTTTCAATATACTGGCGCGGCACACCGGTAATTTGCTCACCCCAGGCTGGGGTGTACGGTTTGATTTCAGCGTAATCTTTCGCGCTGTTTTCATCTTCCAGCCCGCGATCGAGGCCGTAATTCGCCAGTACCAAATCATAAACGCTAACCACCGGACAGGTGCTGCCATCGGCTAATGTCAGGTTTTTAACGGGTAATTGACGCACCAGGACAGGATCATGTTTTACGCTACGAAAATGCGGATTTTCAATGCCGCCAAAGTAGGGGAAGGCCACGCCTGCAACGGCGTCATGTTGACCAAGCAGGGTTAATGACAATTCGGTTTCCGTACCGGCGGCAATAGATTCCAGATTCCATTTGCCTTTTTCTCCCCAGCGAAAACCAATCGAACCGTTCGGCACCACCAGTTCACCTGCGGTATTAACCGCCACGGTTTTCCACTGCGGATTGTTGCTTTCGCCCAGTCCATCTACCAGGTCAGACGCGCGGATCATGCGCCCGGGTACGTAGCTGCCATCGTCGCGAGGTTCCAGCATTACCAGCATCGGCATGTCGCTGTAGCGGCGGCAGTAGTTGATAAAGTAGTCGCTGGGATTATCGAGATGAAACTCTTTTAAAATCACATGGCCCATTGCCATCGCCAGGGCGCTATCAGTGCCTTGTTTTGGTGCCAGCCACTGGTCGCACAATTTGGCCACTTCAGAGTAGTCAGGGGTAATGGCGATGGTTTTAGTGCCTTTGTAGCGTACTTCGGTAAAGAAATGGGCGTCCGGCGTACGTGTCTGCGGTACGTTAGACCCCCAGGCGATGATGTAGCTGGAGTTATACCAGTCGGCAGATTCCGGTACGTCGGTTTGCTCGCCCCAGGTCATCGGCGAGGCAGGCGGCAGGTCGCAATACCAGTCATAGAAACTTAAACAGGTGCCACCTAACAGCGACAGATAACGTGTTCCGGCGGCGTAAGAAACCATCGACATCGCCGGGATCGGCGAGAAACCGGCAACGCGATCCGGGCCGTAAGTTTTGATGGTCCAGACGTTAGCAGCGGCAATCAGCTGGTTTAGCTCCTGCCAGTTGGAGCGGATAAAGCCGCCGCGTCCACGTACTTGTTTGTAGCTTAGGCACTTTTGCGGATCGTTCATAATCGATGCCCACGCCAGTACCGGATCGCTGTGTTGCTTGAGGGCTTCGCGCCACAGTTCAATCAGTCGTTTACGAATGAGAGGGTATTTCAGGCGGTTAGCGCTGTAGAGATACCAGGAGTAACTTGCGCCGCGCGGGCAGCCGCGAGGTTCATGATTGGGCAGGTCAGGGCGAGTGCGCGGGTAGTCGGTCTGTTGGATTTCCCAGGTCACCAGACCATTTTTAACGTAGATTTTCCAGCTACAGGAGCCTGTACAGTTAACACCGTGGGTGGAACGCACGATTTTGTCGAACTGCCAACGCTGGCGATAGCTGTCCTCCCAGTCGCGGTTGCTATGCATCACCTGTCCGTGACCATCGGCAAAGGTTTCGCCCTTTTGTTTGAAGTAGCGAAAGCGATCCAAAAGTTTACTCATGACATAACTCCTGCTCCAGGAATGAATTGGGATCTGATGCCTTGTCGGGTGCGACACGGTTGTAGCCTGATAAGACGTGTCAGGCATCGATCTCTTATTTTTGGCTGAACTTCCGCCGACCATAAACCAGCCAGGTCAGCAGCACACAAACGATGTAGAAGATTAAAAACACTTTCATCGCGCCTACCGGAGAGCCGGTCATATTGAGCGACATGCCAAACGCCTGCGGAATGAAAAAGCCGCCCACTGCGCCAATGGCTGAGATAAAGCCCAGAGCCGCCGCCGTTTCGGTGACGGCTTCTCTCTGAGCTTGCTCATCACTACCGCCTTTCATCTTCACCCGATAAATGGTTATCTGGCGAAAGATGACGGCGATCATCTGGAAAGTAGAACCACTTCCCAGACCTGCGGTCAGAAACAACCCCATAAATACGGCGTAAAATGCGATGAAATTACCGGAGCCTGTGCCCGGTAAGGTAAGGAACAGCAGGGCGCTGAAAATCGCCATAAAAATGAAGTTGATCAACGTCACCCGCACGCCGCCGAATTTATCGGAAATAGCACCACCAACCGACCGCGCGATGGCACCAATAAATGGGCCAAAGAACGCCAGGCGCAGAATATTCACATCAGGGAACTGAGTTTTCGCCAGCATGGCAAAACCCGCAGAAAAACCGATAAACGAACCGAAGGTGGCAAGGTAAAGCAGGCTCAGCAGCCAGAGATGCAGGCGTTGTAACACTGGCAGCTGGTCGGCAATTGACGCGCGTGAACTGGCGATATCATTCATCCCTGACCAGGCGGCTATCGTGGCAATCGCCAGTAATGGCACCCAAATCCATGCGGCATTCGCCAGCGACATCACCGAACCGTCGGCCTGCGGTACGCCATTGACGCCGAGAAAGGCAAATACGGGTACAAAAATGACCAGCGGTGCAACCAGCTGCATCACACTTACACCTAAGTTTCCTAATCCGCCATTAATCCCAAGTGCGCTCCCTTGTTTGGCTTTTGGGAAGAAGAAACTGATATTGCCCATGCTCGAAGCAAAGTTCGCACCTGCAAAACCGCATAGCAAAGCGATAACGATAAATATCCCAAAAGGAGTATTCGGATTCTGCACGGCAATTCCGAGCCAGACGCAAGGAATAATCAGGATTGCAGTACTAAAAACCGTCCATCGGCGTCCACCAAATATAGGCACCATAAAGGAGTAGGGGACACGTAATAATGCGCCAGAAACGGAGGGTAATGCGGTTAATAAAAAGAGTTGATCGGTAGTGAAATTAAAACCGATTTTATTGAGATTAACAGTAACTGCGCTAAATAGCATCCAGACACAGAAGGCAAGAAGTAGACAACTGACTGATATCCAGAGGTTTCTTCGAGCAATATGTTTTCCTTTATTTTCCCAGAAGGCCGGATTTTCTGGTTTCCAGTCGCGCAAAAGATAACGACTAGTTTTCTCATTTTGCAGTGCCATATTGTTCCTCACATGTACACATTGGTAATGAAAAAAAGACAAAACAGGAGGTAAGGCGCAATAGCCAGTTATTAGAATTAAGGATGAATTAGGTGAAGTGCTGATTGAAAGAATAGATAAGAAAGCGTAACCGCGGGGGCAGAATGGGGATTAAACAGACAGATATGTGTTACTAAATGTAACTAACAAGCTAACCATTAAACGGATGTTAAGCTATGTATGCATGTCATGATCCAACCCTTCAGATGATGAATCCAAAGGGTTTATATTTTTAACAAGACCAGACACTTATAGAATTAGTGATGATTTATTCACTGAAAAGGCCATGAGCTGGAGGAAAACGATCTGTCCAGAAAGTCTATCGGTTCCTCTCTTATCGCCTCATTGTAATAATCGTTATTACAGTAAGTATTGTTTATTTCATCTAATGTCATATTTTTAATTTTTATATTCATCTGATTTACAACTTCTTCTGTTTTATAAGTGTGTATATTATATGGGGTATATGCTTCTTTAATAGTATAGTGAAACAATTCGTTATCCACATCTACTCCGTCAGAGTGAACTTCAAATGCACCAGGCGAAAGAATTGCCAGGCCAGTATTAAGCTTAAGTGCTGGGGAAAATAAATTAAATAACATGAGCTGGATAGTAGGGCAATTGTTCTTCCCAGAAACATTTAAAAAATTTAAGTTTTTGCTCTGTTTTATTATGGGGAATAAAGTTCCAATATCGGACGTATTCTTAGTGTCAATGCGGGTTATTTTATTATTGTCCAGCCTTAAACTTTTGATAGATGAAAGATAAGTCAGGAAATGAAGGTTTATTTTTTCCAACTGATTGTTCGCAGCGTTTAATGTCTGAACATTGCAGAAGTTGCTAAAGAATATTTTAATTTCAGAAAGCAAGTTGTTGTTGATAAGTAACGTATTCAAGTTGGGAAATAAGGTGTTATGTAAACTTGTTAGTTTATTATGGGATAGATCCAGAAGTAAGAGTTCATCTTTATTCCCTGCAACAATATCAGTTAATTGATTGTGGCTGAGATTCAGGTACTGCAACCTTTCGCAACATTCTAATTGCACAAACTCTAGTTGATTATGTGTCGCACTAAAATAAGTAATTGATGAAAGCCTATCTATATCAATATTTCTGAGAGAATTATTATTCATAGATATATGTGTAATGCTTACATTTCTACCTTGAGGAAAATTTATTGACTCAAGAGCATTACTATTCAGACTAAGGTTGATGAGTCTATCGTAGGTGGTTGCATCAAAATGTTTGAGTTGGTTCTCATCAAGATTGATAGAGGTGAAGTTTTGCAGTCCTGGTGGTTGGGTAGTTAAATTAAGCCCTGATAAATCAATATCATTCTGTTTCGACAAAAAAGCACAATTTATCCTTTTAGCGGCTTCGTTTCGGCATTCCGGACGATGGATTTCACCTGTAAGTATGCGTTCTGCTTTCCATTTATTTAATTCGCGCATCCAGTTAAGTTCATTTTTTTCTGGATGTTGCTGTATGGATTGTGGATTTATTTTATTAAATATTGAAGGGAATTTCATAACTGCTCCGTAGTAATGCTTTATTTTAATGATTTATTACCCTTGATAAATCAGGATGTGTTTTATAACTCTGTTGTAAAGGATTGGCTTAACCAATTATTGGATGTTGGACCAAAACCTAAGGAAGGTTTATCCTCATTATGAATATAATAACAGACGGGTGTACCCGTTGGGTCCTTTAGCCCCGAGTGTGAGGGTAGAGAAGAGGAATTTGACTTATAGTCACCAACCCCGTACATGCGATGCATAGGCAGAATGGCTTTTAGTTCTGCGTCAGAAAATATTGTTTCTTCTTCTATTAAGGCGTACTCTCTGGAATAATATTTTGATCTATAACGAATAGACATTGAGTCATTGTCTTTTATATGATTTCCTTCGGAATTCTCGCTTACTTCTACAAGATGTTCATCACTGGTATCGATATTTGTGATTGCCAGGTTATAAGATAAATCAATGGTCACTTCATTAGTGTCATCAATTATATTTCTTACTGCAGTCCAGTACTGCATTTGGGCAAGTGGATCATTGTTGATGCCGTTAACTAATACATGCCAAAGATGTTTTGATGATATTAATTGATCAATGTCATCTGTTGGCAATAAATTGTTATTGCTTAAGTTTAAATATTCTAGTTTTGTAGTGGTTTTCGCGTTTAAATGTGCAATATGGTTGTCGTTTAAAGTGATTTTCTCCACTATGGGGTGATTGTGTAATATTAGGTCATTGATCATATTGTGATGGGCACTTAACTCAATCAGAGATTCTTGCCGGGAGAGATCCAGCGATGCTAGCTTGTTATAATCAAGGTTAAGAAATTTCAGTTTATAACTATCAGAAATATTAATTTTTGTCAGTTTGTTATTTTGCGCTTCCAGATTGACCAATGAATGCTGATTTTTTAAATCCAAATTTTCCAGATTGTTGTGATCAATATAAATATTTTCCAGTTTTGATTCATTTGGAAAGGTTATCGTTTTAATTTTATTAAAGCTGAGGTTGATATTGACGAGGCTGGCATTGTCAGTAAAGTCAAGACAAGTGAGACAATTGTTTTCCAGATTTAACGTGTTAACTGTCGAGGGGATAGGCGGTAACTCACTCAAATCAAGATATGACAAATCAAGAGATGCCATGTTCGAATTGTAAGCTTCTTTAATTCGCTCTACGGCAATTGCTCTTTCTTCACCATTATTAAGCGACTTATTACCCCATTGTGCCAGTCGTTCACAAAAATTGCTGGAGATGGTTTCTTTGTTAGGTAATGCGTTATTTAATTGATAACTGGCATTATTTTTTACACAAGCTGTATTAATATTGGTCATAATCACTCATCAATAAATATTATAGTAAGATGTCCCCGGAGGGTATGGAAGAATATTAATTGAGGTGAATGACCAGAAATATCAAAAATTGCTCATTTTTACTTAAGGAGTCATACAGCAGCACTTAAATCAAAAACCAGCCCAGAGAAGGGCTGGTCAGGAGAGGATGTTAGAACTGATAGGTAATGCCCGTTGCGACGATGTTATCGGTGCGAATATCTACGGCACGGGTAAAGTCGCTTTCATCAATCAGGTTGATTTTATAATCAACATAGGTCGACATATTTTTGTTGAAGAAATACGTCGCACCAACGTCGATATACTCAATCATGTCCTGGTCGCCGTAGCGGCCCAAATCTCTGCCTTTTGATTTCAGGTAAGCGAGTGATGGGCGCAAGCCGAAGTCGAATTGATATTGTGCCACTACTTCAAAACTTTGTGCTTTGTTAGAGATATAACCATCGCCATAGGTGGTCATGTTTAATGTTTCAGCGTAATTAGCTGCAAAGTAGATGTTGTTGGCATCATATTTTATACCTGTAGCCCACAGTTCTGCATTCTTACCGGAGGCATTGAGAGGATTAGCAGCGGCTCTTTCCTGCGCATTTGTCCGATCGGATTTGGTATACACCGCACCGATACCAAAGCCATCATAAACATAAGTTGAGGAGATACCGAAACCGTCACCATTGGCACGCGTGTAGTCAGCACCATAAAGATGACCATTGTCAGTGCGTTCATTTTTGCCTTGATATTGCGCGGCAAAGTTCAGACCTTCAATTAAGCCGAAGAAATCGTAGTTGCGATAGGTTGCCACACCGGTAGTACGGTATGTCATGAAGACATCTTTCTGACTCCAGGTATCGCCACCAAATTCTGGCAACATATCGGTCCATGAACCAATGTCATAGCCGACACCGTAGTTACGACCATAGTCCAGAGAGCCAAATTCACTAATTTTTAAACCTGCATAGGCCAGACGGGTCTTGTTACCGCGCGAGCCGTTGGCTTCATCGTTATAGCCTTTAAAATCATATTCCCAGTGACCAAAACCAATCATTTGATCATTGATTTGCGTTTCTCCTTTAAAGCCGAGACGGGCATAAGTTTTATCACCATCGTCACGCTTATCATCAGTAAAATAACGTAGAGCGGTAACCTTGCCATAAAGGTCGAGTTTATTACCATCCTTGTTATAGACTTCGGCAGCGTGTGCTACGTTCGCAGCTAACAAACCAGTTACAACCACCGCAACTATTTTTAATTTCATTTAACAGAATCCTTTTAATTATCGTTAAACGTATTTTCTAAACGAATTTTAAACGACGTCATTTATAAATGACATACTGTTTTTAAAATGGAATGGTGATTAAACACAATGAGAAAAATAGATGAAATAATATTATTTATCGATATGTGATCGAAGTCGAAATGAAATATAAGGTGAACTACTGGTATTTGAAATTTATTTTTTATATTGTCGGAATTTATCTGATTAACTGCCGGGCCGTAGACCCGACAATTATTTTAGCCACGACGTGTCGCCAGCCAGCAGAGCAGGGAACCGCCGCAGACCATTAGCGCGCCTTGCCAGAACGAGAACGACAGCGGGGCGCTGAGCAGCACGGCTGCAAGCGCTGAGGAAAGGACGGGCGTAAAATACGAACCTACCGCCATAATGGTGACGTTGCCATGTAATATACCGACGTTCCATGCAGCATAAGCAAATCCTAAGGTAAATGCCGCAGAGATGAGTTTAATCATGACTGGCGTGCTAAATACCATTTCTGGTTGTGGCGTGAGAAAATAGTAAACCCACAGACTTGCTCCCGTTAGCAGGACAAAAACGGTAATTCCGTTAAATCCGCGTGCGTATTTATTCGTTACTGTGCAATAGGCTGCCCAGATAAACGCACCAATAAACGCCAGGAAATAACTCAATGGGCTGGTGGTGATATTATTGATGATTTCATCATAATGTAACCCATTGTCACCACCTAACACCCAGCAGACGCCAACCAGGGCTAATAATAATCCTGGTACAATCAGCCAGTTGGTTTTCTGACCATTAAACAGAATGGCAAAGAGAATTGTCAGGCTGGGCCACAGATAGTTCACCATACCCACTTCAATCGCCTGATGACGGGTCGCCGCATATCCTAAGGAAAGCGCCAGACAGATTTCATAGCTGACGAATAACAGACACCCGGCGAGTAAATAGCCTTTCGGGATCTGCCGAATACGCGGAAATCCAACCGTGAAGATTAACAGCAGCCCGCTTAATGAATAGATAGCAGCTGCGCCGCCGACCGGGCCGAGCCCCTCACTGACACCGCGAATCAATCCTACCATCGTGCTCCACAGGACGATCGCTATTAGCCCTATGAGCGTTGCTTTTTGTCGTGTCATGCTCGCTGTTTTGTCTCTCTTGCCGTTAAAAATTAAGCTGAATTTTATAGCATTTTTTTAACTGGCCTGTCAGGCAGTGGTGCGTTTTTCTACCGCTATTGAGGTAGGTCAATTTGCGCAGGCGGATTATTTTGTGGCAAACACGTGTTCTTTTTGATTTCGCGCAAAAAGATTCAGAATTTTACTGTTAGTTTCCTCGCGCAGTAATACCCCTGAAAAAAGAGGAAAGCAATGGACGTCAGTCGCAGACAATTTTTTAAAATCTGCGCGGGCGGTATGGCTGGAACAACAGTAGCGGCATTGGGCTTTGCCCCAAAGCAAGCACTGGCTCAGGCGCGAAACTACAAATTATTACGCGCTAAAGAGATCCGTAACACCTGCACATACTGTTCCGTAGGTTGCGGGCTATTGATGTATAGCCTGGGTGATGGCGCGAAAAACGCCAGAGAAGCGATTTATCACATTGAAGGTGACCCGGATCATCCGGTAAGCCGTGGTGCGCTGTGCCCGAAAGGGGCCGGTTTGCTGGATTACGTCAACAGCGAAAACCGTCTGCGCTACCCGGAATATCGTGCGCCAGGTTCTGACAAATGGCAGCGCATTAGCTGGGAAGAAGCATTCTCCCGTATTGCGAAGCTGATGAAAGCTGACCGTGACGCTAACTTTATTGAAAAGAACGAGCAGGGCGTAACGGTAAACCGTTGGCTTTCTACCGGTATGCTGTGTGCCTCCGGTGCCAGCAACGAAACCGGGATGCTGACCCAGAAATTTGCCCGCTCCCTCGGGATGCTGGCGGTAGACAACCAGGCGCGCGTCTGACACGGACCAACGGTAGCAAGTCTTGCTCCAACATTTGGTCGCGGTGCGATGACCAACCACTGGGTGGATATCAAAAACGCTAACGTCGTAATGGTGATGGGTGGTAACGCTGCGGAAGCGCATCCCGTCGGTTTCCGCTGGGCGATGGAAGCGAAAAACAACAACGATGCAACCTTGATCGTTGTCGATCCCCGTTTTACGCGTACCGCTTCTGTGGCGGATATTTACGCACCTATTCGTTCCGGTACGGACATTACGTTCCTGTCTGGCGTTTTGCGCTACCTGATCGAAAACAACAAAATCAACGCCGAATACGTTAAGCATTACACCAACGCCAGCCTGCTGGTGCGTGATGATTTTGCTTTCGAAGATGGCCTGTTCAGCGGTTATGACGCTGAAAAACGCCAGTACGATAAATCGTCCTGGAACTATCAGTTCGATGAAAACGGCTATGCGAAACGCGATGAAACACTGACTCATCCGCGCTGTGTGTGGAACCTGCTGAAAGCGCACGTTTCCCGCTACACGCCGGATGTAGTAGAAAACATCTGCGGTACGCCAAAAGCCGACTTCCTGAAAGTGTGTGAAGTGCTGGCCTCCACCAGCGCGCCGGATCGCACTACCACCTTCCTGTACGCGCTGGGCTGGACGCAGCACACCGTGGGTGCGCAGAACATCCGCACCATGGCGATGATCCAATTGCTGCTCGGTAACATGGGTATGGCTGGTGGCGGCGTGAACGCATTGCGTGGTCACTCCAACATTCAGGGCCTGACCGACTTAGGTCTGCTCTCAACCAGCCTGCCGGGTTATCTGACGCTGCCGTCAGAAAAACAGGTTGATTTGCAGTCGTATCTGGAAGCGAATACGCCGAAAGCGACGCTGGCTGATCAGGTGAACTACTGGAGCAACTATCCGAAGTTCTTCGTTAGCCTGATGAAATCTTTCTATGGCGATGCCGCGCAGAAAGAAAACAACTGGGGCTACGACTGGCTGCCGAAGTGGGACCAGACCTACGACGTCATCAAGTATTTCAACATGATGGACGAAGGCAAAGTCACCGGTTATTTCTGCCAGGGCTTTAACCCGGTTGCGTCCTTCCCGGACAAAAACAAAGTGGTGAGCTGCCTGAGCAAACTGAAGTACATGGTGGTTATCGATCCGCTGGTGACTGAAACCTCTACCTTCTGGCAGAACCACGGCGAGTCGAACGATGTCGATCCGGCGTCTATTCAGACTGAAGTATTCCGTCTGCCTTCGACCTGCTTTGCTGAAGAAGATGGTTCTATCGCTAACTCCGGTCGCTGGTTACAGTGGCACTGGAAAGGTCAGGACGCGCCGGGCGAAGCGCGTAACGACGGCGAAATTCTGGCGGGTATCTACCATCATCTGCGCGAGTTGTACCAGGCCGAAGGTGGTAAAGGCGTAGAACCGCTGATGAAGATGAGCTGGAACTACAAGCAGCCGCACGAACCGCAATCTGACGAAGTAGCTAAAGAGAACAACGGCTACGCGCTGGAAGATCTCTATGATGCCAATGGCGTGCTGATTGCGAAGAAAGGTCAGTTGCTGAGTAGCTTTGCGCATCTGCGTGATGACGGTACAACCGCATCTTCTTGCTGGATCTACACCGGTAGCTGGACAGAGCAGGGCAACCAGATGGCTAACCGCGATAACTCCGACCCGTCCGGTCTGGGGAATACGCTGGGATGGGCCTGGGCGTGGCCGCTCAACCGTCGCGTACTCTACAACCGTGCTTCGGCGGATATCAACGGTAAACCGTGGGATCCGAAACGGATGCTGATCCAGTGGAACGGCAGCAAGTGGACGGGTAACGATATTCCGGACTTCGGCAATGCCGCGCCGGGTACGCCAACCGGGCCGTTTATCATGCAGCCGGAAGGGATGGGACGCCTGTTTGCCATCAACAAAATGGCGGAAGGTCCGTTCCCGGAACACTACGAGCCAATTGAAACGCCGCTGGGCACTAACCCGCTGCATCCGAACGTGGTGTCTAACCCGGTCGTTCGTCTGTATGAACAAGACGCGCTGCGGATGGGTAAAAAAGAGCAGTTCCCGTATGTGGGTACGACCTATCGTCTGACCGAGCACTTCCACACCTGGACCAAGCACGCGTTGCTCAACGCAATTGCTCAGCCGGAACAGTTTGTGGAAATCAGCGAAACGCTGGCGGCGGCGAAAGGCATCGCCAATGGCGACCGTGTCACCGTATCCAGCAAGCGTGGCTTTATCCGCGCGGTGGCTGTGGTAACGCGCCGTCTGAAGCCGCTGAATGTAAACGGTCAGCAGGTTGAAACGGTGGGTATTCCAATCCACTGGGGCTTTGAGGGTGTCGCGCGTAAAGGTTATATCGCTAACACTCTGACGCCGAATGTCGGTGATGCAAACTCGCAAACGCCGGAATATAAAGCGTTCTTAGTCAACATCGAGAAGGCGTAAGGGGGCGAACAGATGGCTATGGAAACGCAGGACATTATCAAAAGGTCCGCAACTAACTCCATCACGCCGCCTTCTCAGGTGCGTGATTACAAAGCAGAAGTCGCAAAACTTATCGACGTTTCCACCTGTATCGGCTGTAAAGCCTGTCAGGTGGCGTGTTCAGAGTGGAACGACATCCGTGATGAAGTGGGGCACTGCGTCGGGGTTTACGATAACCCCGCCGATCTGAGCGCCAAGTCCTGGACGGTGATGCGCTTTAGCGAAACCGAACAGAACGGCAAGCTGGAGTGGCTGATCCGTAAAGACGGCTGTATGCACTGTGAAGATCCGGGCTGCCTGAAGGCGTGCCCGTCTGCTGGTGCAATCATTCAGTACGCTAACGGGATTGTCGATTTCCAGTCGGAAAACTGCATCGGCTGTGGTTACTGCATTGCCGGGTGTCCGTTTAATATTCCGCGCCTCAACAAAGAGGATAACCGGGTATATAAATGCACGCTCTGCGTCGATCGCGTCAGCGTCGGCCAGGAACCGGCTTGTGTGAAAACCTGTCCGACCGGGGCTATCCACTTCGGCACCAAGAAGGAGATGCTGGAGCTGGCGGAACAGCGCGTGGCGAAACTGAAAGCGCGTGGTTACGAACATGCTGGCGTCTACAACCCGGAAGGGGTCGGTGGTACGCATGTCATGTACGTGCTGCATCATGCCGATCAGCCGGAGCTGTATCACGGTCTGCCGAAAGATCCGAAGATCGACACCTCGGTAAGCCTGTGGAAAGGCGCGTTGAAACCGCTGGCAGCGGCTGGCTTTATTGCCACTTTTGCCGGGTTGATTTTCCACTACATCGGTATTGGCCCGAATAAGGAAGTGGACGATGACGAGGAGGCTCATCATGAGTAAGTCGAAAATGATTGTGCGCACCAAATTTATTGATCGCGCCTGTCACTGGACCGTGGTGATTTGCTTCTTCCTGGTGGCGCTGTCCGGGATATCGTTCTTCTTCCCGACGCTGCAATGGCTGACGCAAACCTTCGGTACGCCGCAGATGGGGCGCATTTTGCACCCGTTCTTCGGCATTGCGATTTTCGTCGCGCTGATGTTTATGTTTGTGCGTTTTGTGCATCACAACATCCCGGATAAGAAAGATATTCCGTGGCTGTTGAACATTGTCGAAGTATTAAAAGGCAATGAGCACAAAGTGGCGGATGTTGGTAAGTACAACGCCGGGCAAAAGATGATGTTCTGGTCGATCATGAGCATGATTTTCGTGCTGCTGGTGACCGGGGTGATTATCTGGCGTCCGTACTTTGCGCAGTACTTCCCGATACAGGTTGTCCGTTATAGCCTGCTGATCCACGCGGCTGCGGGTATCATCCTGATCCACGCCATCCTGATCCATATGTATATGGCATTCTGGGTGAAAGGATCGATTAAAGGGATGATCGAAGGAAAGGTGAGCCGTCGCTGGGCGAAGAAACACCATCCGCGCTGGTATCGTGAAATCGAGAAGGCAGAAGCGAAAAAAGAGAGTGAAGAAGGGATATAATCTCTTTTGAACTTTAAGCTGAAAATGGCGCTTTAAGAAGCGCCATTTTTTTTATTGCGTAACCAGACGGCGTAATCGCGACACATCCACCGTTTTTTCTGCCTCTGCCAGACTCCAGGCGTTTTGCAGATTCAGCCACATTTGCGGCGAACTGCCGATCACCACGGAAAGTTTAATCGCCATTTCTGGTGTCAAAGCTGCTTTTCCGGTCAGCAATCGGCTTGCCGTTGAGGGCGCAATTTCCATTGCTCTGGCAAACTCGCGCAGGCTGACATTAAGTTCGTCCAGTGATTCCTGAATAATGTCCCCCGGGCGGGGATGATTGGCCATTTTCATTAGTGTCTTTACTCTCAGTAGCGTTCCTTCCTACGCAACAATAATCCATTTAGCCATTTCATGTTGGAGAGTGTGCGATGCTGCGACCCGAACATGGCAGTCGCAGCAAAGGCCTCTTAGTGACGGAAATCAATCACCATACGGCCACGGATTTTGCCTTCTTCCATCTCAGTAAAGATGGTGTTGATGTCCGCTAACGGACGCAGGGCGACCTTCGGTACCACTTTGCCTTCGGCGGCAAACTGGAAGGCTTCGGTTAGATCCTGGCGCGTGCCGACCAGCGAACCGACCACTTCAATACCATCCAGCACAAGGCGTGGGATATCCAGGCTCATAGACTCCGGCGGCAGACCGACTGCCACAACACGCCCGCCTGCACGGACAGCATCAACTGCCGAGTTAAACGCAGCTTTAGCTACCGCTGTCACCACCGCGGCGTGAGCGCCACCGGTTTTTTCTTGCACAATTTTGGCGGCGTCTTCAGTGCGTGAGTTAATCGCTAAATCAGCGCCCATTTCGGTTGCCAGTTTTAACTGCTCATCATTGACATCAATGGCGATCACTTTCGCGTTAAAGACATTCTTCGCGTATTGCAGGGCGAGGTTACCCAGACCGCCAAGACCGTAGATAGCAATCCACTGCCCTGGACGAATTTTTGACAGCTTAACGGCTTTGTAGGTGGTGACCCCTGCACAGGTAATGCTGCTGGCCGCCGCCGAGTCCAGGCCATCTGGCACTTTTACCGCGTAATCCGCCACCACGATGCACTCTTCCGCCATCCCGCCATCAACGCTGTATCCGGCATTTTTAACTGAACGGCAGAGCGTTTCGTTACCACTGTTACAGTATTCGCAATGACCGCATCCTTCGTAAAACCACGCCACGCTGGCACGATCGCCTGGTTTTAATGAGGTGACTCCTGGGCCAACTTCTGCCACCACACCGATGCCTTCATGGCCCAGAATTACGCCGGTTTTGTCACCAAAATCGCCATTCTTAACATGAAGATCGGTGTGACATACACCACAACACTCCATTTTCAGCAGGGCTTCGCCATGTTTCAGTGAGCGCAGTGTTTTATCCGTAACGTCAACATGATGATCCTTCGTAACAACTGCAGCCTTCATAGTTCCTCCTTTTCGGATGATGTTCTGCATAGCAGGTGAGGCAAATGAGATTTATTCGCCACTACCCAGTATGGATGAGATCTGAAAAAGGGAGAGGGAAATTGCCCGGTAGCCTTCACTACCGGGCGCAGGCTTAGATGGAGGTACGGCGGTAGTCGCGGTATTCGGCGTGCCAGAAATTATCATCAATGGCCTGTTGCAGAGCTTCGGCGGAGGTTTTCACCGCCACGCCTTGCTGCTGCGCCATTTTGCCAACCGCAAAGGCAATTGCGCGGGAGACTTTCTGAATATCTTTCAGTTCCGGTAGTACCAGACCTTCGCCGTTCAGGACCAGCGGCGAATACTGAGCAAGCGTTTCACTCGCCGACATCAGCATCTCATCGGTGATACGTGACGCGCCGGAAGCAATAACGCCCAGCCCGATGCCCGGGAAAATAAAGGCGTTGTTACACTGGGCGATAGGGTAGATTTTATCTTTCCATACCACTGGGTTAAACGGACTGCCAGTGGCGACCAGCGCGTTACCTTCGGTCCAGGCGATAATGTCCTGCGGTGTGGCTTCCACGCGTGACGTCGGGTTAGACAGCGGCATCACGATCGGACGCGGACAGTGTTTATGCATCTCACGGATGATCTCTTCCGTAAACAGCCCGGTCTGTCCTGAGACGCCAATCAGAATATCTGGTTTTACATTACGCACCACATCCAGCAGTGACAGCACATCGCTGTCGGTATCCCAGTCACTGAGGTTTTCGCGTTTCTGCACCAGTTTGGTCTGGAAAGGCAGCAGGTTTGGCATCTTGTCGGTCAGCAGGCCAAAGCGATCGACCATAAAGACTTTCTGCCGCGCCGCTTCCTCGCTTAATCCTTCGCGCTGGGTCTGGGCGATGATCATTTCGGCAATGCCGCATCCCGCTGAACCTGCGCCAAGGAAGACGATTTTTTTCTCGCTCAGTTGACCACCCGCCGCGCGGCTGGCTGCGATCAGTGTGCCGACCGTTACCGCCGCGGTGCCCTGAATGTCATCGTTAAAAGAACAAATTTCATTGCGATAGCGGTTAAGTAACGGCATCGCATTTTTTTGTGCGAAGTCTTCAAACTGCAACAGCACGTCCGGCCAGCGTTGTTTCACAGCCTGGATAAATTCATCAACGAATTCATAGTATTCGTCGTCAGTGATACGCGGATTACGCCAGCCCATATACAGCGGATCGTTAAGCAGCTGTTGGTTGTTCGTTCCGACATCCAGCACCACCGGAAGGGTATACGCCGGGCTGATGCCGCCACAAGCGGTATAGAGCGACAGTTTACCGATCGGAATGCCCATCCCGCCGATGCCCTGGTCACCAAGCCCCAGAATACGTTCGCCGTCAGTCACCACAATCACTTTAATATTATGGTTCGGCACGTTTTGCAGAATATCGTCCATATTGTGGCGGTTCTGGTAAGAGATAAACACGCCGCGTGAACGGCGGTAGATCTCAGAAAAACGCTCACAGGCTGCGCCGACGGTTGGGGTATAAATAACAGGCATCATCTCATCAAGATGATTGTTTACCAGACGGTAGAAGAGGGTTTCGTTAGTGTCCTGGATGTTACGCAGGTAGATGTGTTTGTCGATTTCGGTTTTGAATCCCTGATACTGGATCCATGCTCGTTCCGCTTGTTCTTCGATGGTTTCGACCACTTCCGGCAGTAACCCCAGCAGGTTGAAGTTACGGCGTTCTTCCATGCTGAAGGCGCTGCCTTTATTCAACAACGGAAATTCCAGCAGTACAGGGCCAGCGTAAGGAATATAAAGCGAACGCTGTTTTTTTGTTTTTGGTTCCATGTCACTCACTCTTTTTTGAATATCCATCCCTGGCACGCTTTTATCGTCTTTGCTTTACCGCCAGGGCGTCGGCCCCAAGTATAAAGCAGATAAAAACAAAAACACCATTGCGCAGGCAATGGTGTTTAATCGTCATTGAGGACTGATGGTTATGAATTACTTTTCAGCGGGGCGTTTTCTGCCGGTTGGGTTATTTACCACGCTGGATTTGTCACCTTCGGTAACTATTTTGCGCTGGTTAGAAATTTTATGGTCCAGTCCAAGAATATGACGTGCCTGACGGTTCGATTTCATTTTAACTCCTCAATCCTGTTGCTAGTTTTAAGGACAACATCGCCGTAGCGAAGAAACACGTGCTAAACCCCTAAATTAGGTTGCCGATCAAGCATAGCACCTTAAAGCGTAGGGTGCTGGCCACTGACCACATAATTGATCGTTTGCTGGTAGATATCACTGAGGATGTCGTTATCAGAAGCTTCCACCCATTTGGTCAGCTCCATGAGAATGTCATCTTCAGTGACAACACCGTGCTCTGCCCGAAGGCCTTGCTCAATGGCATTAACCAGAGCGGGTTCTGCTGTTGAATTTTCTGCCTGATAATAAGTAAACATAGCGATTCTCCGTGTCTGTGTATTTTTGGTGTCTGCTACGGATCGCAGATATATAAAGCACATTCAGCATGGCAAATATTTGCCGCTTCGTTGTTAAGATTAGTCCTGGTTGATAATTTTTATATTATAACACCATGATATTCATAGGGATTGTAATTGGGGCGATCCGATTAATATTGATACAATATCTTTTGGATATATATTCCCCGTTATCTATTGTGGGAATTTAATTTAAGTACAGAGATAATGTTTTCGCCGGATTTTATTCGGAATATCCTGCTTATCCTCGTGCGGTTTCTCACGTAGTCTATAATTTCCTTTTTAAGCCCACAGGAGAGCAACAATGACAATCCATAAGAAAGGTCAGGCACACTGGGAAGGCGATATCAAACGCGGGAAGGGAACTGTATCCACCGAGAGCGGCGTGCTGAACCAACAGCCGTATGGATTTAACACGCGTTTTGAAGGCGAAAAAGGAACCAACCCTGAAGAACTGATTGGCGCAGCGCATGCCGCATGTTTCTCAATGGCGCTTTCATTAATGCTGGGGGAAGCGGGATTCACGCCAACATCGATTGATACCACCGCCGATGTGTCGCTGGATAAAGTGGATGCAGGTTTTGCGATTACTAAAATCGCACTGAAGAGCGAAGTTGCGGTGCCGGGTATTGATGCCTCTACTTTTGACGGCATTATCCAGAAAGCAAAAGCAGGATGCCCGGTCTCTCAGGTACTGAAAGCGGAAATTACGCTGGATTACCAGTTGAAATCGTAAAGCATTGCCGGATGACGCGTCATCCGGCGAACACTTACTGCGCTACCCAACCGCCATCCATATTCCACGCCACCCCACGCACTTGTGCTGCCGCATCCGAACAGAGAAACAGCGCCAGTTCACCCAGTTGTTGCGGAGTCACAAATTCACGAGAAGGCTGTTTTTCTGACAGTAAGGCGTCACGCGCGCTTTCCGCATCTTCGCCTTGCGCAATGCGCTTATCAATCTGCTGTTGTACCAGCGGCGTCAGCACCCAGCCAGGGCAGAGCGCGTTGCAGGTAATACCCGTCTGCGCAGTTTCCAGAGCAATGGTCTTTGTGAGTCCCACCACGCCATGTTTTGCCGCAACATAAGCTGATTTGTCTTTCGACGCTACCAGCCCATGCACAGAGGCAATGTTAATGATCCGACCCCAGTTACGAGTGCGCATTTCTGGCAGTGCCAGACGCGTGGTGTGAAAGACAGAAGAGAGATTGATAGCGATAATGGCGTTCCATTTTTCTACAGGGAAAGATTCAACCGGGGAGACATACTGGATCCCGGCGTTATTCACCAGAATGTCCACACCGCCAAATTCCCGCCGTGCGTAGGCCATCATGTTGATAATTTGCGATTCATCGCTGAGGTCTGCCTCATGATAGCCAGGCGTTTTACCCATACGAGAAACCGCATTGATTGCCGCGTCAACATCACCGAAGCCGTTGAGGATCACTTGCGCGCCAGCGTTTGCCAGTGTCTGAGCAATACCGAGTCCGATACCGCTGGTGGACCCCGTCACCAGCGCAGTTTTACCTTGTAAATTCATGATGATTTTCCTTAGACAATGCCGGTGGTGTAGTACACGCCGATGATAAACAGCACGGCCAGACTTTTAATGATCGTAATTGCGAAGATGCCGCCGTAAGCCTGACGGTGACTCAGCCCAGTAATTGCCAGCAGGGTGATCACAGCGCCGTTATGGGGCAATGTATCCATGCCGCCACTGGCCATAGATGCCACGCGGTGAAAAACTTCCAGTGGAATATTGGCAGCGTGCGCAGCGGCAATAAAAGTGTCGGACATCGCCGCAAGAGCAATACTCATCCCGCCGGACGCTGAACCGGTAATTCCGGCAAGTGTGGTGATGCTGATGGCTTCGTTGAGTAATGGATCAGGAATGGCGGCCAGCGCCTTTGAGAGCACCAGAAAACCGGGTAGGGCGGCGATAACCGCACCGAAGCCATATTCTGAGGCGGTGTTCATCGCAGCCAGAATTGCGCCGCCTACCGCTGTACGGCTTCCTTCTGCCAGTCTTCCATGAATATTGCGATATCCAAAAATCACTACCAGCAAAATTCCGGCAATGAGCGCAGCTTCGACGGCCCAGATTGCGGTGATTTTGGCGACATCTGTGGTAATCGGGGCGGCAAGTCCCGGCAACTCCAGTTGGTGGCTCGCACCGTACCAAACAGGGATCCACCAGGTAAACAACAAGTTCAACAGCCCCACCAGAATCAATGGTGAAATCGCAATGAGTGGGTTCGGTAAATTGATGTTATCTGGTGTTTCAGGTTCATTAAGTAACTCTGTGCCGTAACCTTCATTTTTTGCCTGCGCTTTACTACGCTGCCGCTCCAGATAGATAAGCCCGACGGCAATGATAAACAGTGAACCAATAAGCCCCAGCCACGGCGCGGCCCAGGCGTTGGTGCCAAAGAAACTGGTAGGAATAATGTTCTGAATTTGTGGCGTGCCGGGCAGAGCGTCCATAGTAAAAGAGAATGCCCCCAGGGCCACCGTTGCCGGTATAAGTCGTTTTGGGATGTTACTCTGGCGGAACAGTTCAGCCGCGAACGGATAAACGGCAAATGCCACCACAAACAGCGACACTCCGCCATAGGTGAGTAATGCACATACCAGCACAATCACCGGAATCGCATGCCGCCGGCCGAGAATGTTGATTGCAGCAGCGACAATCGAACGAGAAAATCCTGAAAGTTCAATCAGTTTTCCGAACACGGCCCCGAGCAGAAACACCGGGAAGTACAATTTCACGAAGCCGACCATTTTTTCCATGAACAGGCCGGTAAATGCTGGGCCAACGGCCCCCGGATCGGTGACAAGAACAGCGCCTAATGCTGCGATGGGGGCAAAAAGGATAACGCTGTATCCGCGATAGGCTGCCAGCATTAGCAGCCCAAGCGCAGCAAGGGCGATTAATACACTCATCGGGACTCCTCAATATCGTTGTTATAGTGGGTACAGCGAGAGAAGTTATGGTTTAAGGGCGAAGCGAAGTTGATGTTCCCGACGCTGCTGGATGTACTGCTTCCGCGATTCATCCCAGCAGTAAAATCCCTGACCGCTACGTACGCCGATGTCTCCACGTTCCACTTTTTCGGCAACTAATGACATCATGTCGCTGCCAGTCGCTAGTTCAGGGAGCAGATGGCGACAAATATCCTGCACCGTCGAAAGTCCGGTCATGTCGGCGGCCTCCAGCGGGCCGACCATGGCATAACGTCGCCCAAGCGAGGCGCGCATCACCTGATCCACCACTTCTGCACTGGCGATGCCGCTTTTTACGATATGCAGGGCTTCACGCAACAGTGCAAATTGCAGACGGTTGCCGACAAATCCTGGCGCAGCGCGATCCAGCAACACTGCTTCCAGTTGCAGTGACACAAGCAAGTGTTGCAGCCAGTGCAAATGCTTTGGCTCGGTAACGCTGCCGGGGATAATCTCCACAAGTGGAATGAAGTGCGGCGGATGCCAGAAATGGGCGATCAGCAGTCGTTGCGGGTAGCGCATCTTCGCGGCCAGATCATCGGGCGGCAGACCGCTGGTATTGCTGGCGACAATGGCCTCAGGAGAAATAAGCGTTTCAAGCTCGGTATATAATGCGTGTTTTAGTTCAAGTCGCTCCGGGATCGCCTCAATCAGTAGTTGCGAGTCGGCGATGTCTGCAAGAGAAGTCGTGCCGTGCAGACGTTTAAGCACATTCTCTTTTTCCGGGGCAGTAAACTGTTCGCAGCTAATCAGCTCATCAAGAATTCCGCCTGCAACTACGTGGATTTCTGCAATCCGGCTCTGCTCGGTATCGTACAGCCAGATATCATGACCAAAGCGGGCGAAATGAGTGGCAATCCCCACGCCCATCAATCCGGCGCCCAATACCGCAAATTGTTCAGTTTGCATGGTGTTCTCCTGTGGTTCTTTCCAGTGTCAGCGCCACGCCCTGACCGCCACCGACGCACAGCGTCGCCAGCCCTTTTTGCGCATTACGTCGCGCCATTTCATAAATGAGAGTGACCAGAATGCGGCAACCGGAAGCGCCAATAGGATGCCCAAGTGCGATTGCGCCGCCGTTAACATTCACTTTGTCGCAATCCCAGTTCAGTTCGTCGCCAACGGCCAGCGCCTGCGCTGCGAAAGCCTCGTTGGCTTCAATAAGATCAATATCTTCCAGCGTCCATCCGCAACGCTTAAGACATTCGCGGGTAGCGGCGACCGGACCAATGCCCATAAAGGCAGGATCGACGCCAGAAACGGCATAACCAGCCACCCGAGCCAGCACTGGGAGGCCAAGTTCGGCAGCTTTGCTGGCGCGCATTAACATGACTGCGGCGGCACCATCATTGATGGAAGAAGCATTTCCTGCGGTGACGCTTCCCGCCCCCGGAAGAAAGGCCGGTTTCAGTTGTGCTAGTTTTTCCAGTTGCGTCCCGGAACGTGGTTGTTCGTCGGTATTTACCCTGCGTGGTGGTTTTTTACCTTGTGGTACGCTGACCGGAGTAATTTCGTCTGCAAAGCGCCCGGCTTCCATTGCGGCAGCGGCTTTTTGCTGAGAACGTAGCGCGAATGTGTCCTGTCGCTCGCGACTGATGGCATATTTTTGCGCTAGGTTTTCTGCAGTAATGCCCATGTGGTAATCATTGAAAGCGTCCCATAGTCCGTCATGCACCACGCTGTCTTTCATGCTGGTATGCCCGAGGCGTAAACCTGCCCGTGCGCCATCAATAAAATAGGGCGCGTTACTCATGCTTTCCTGGCCACCTGCGATAATTATCTGTGCATCACCGCAACGGATCGCCTGTACGGCCTGGTGTACTGCTTTCAGACCGGAACCACATACCAGGTTGATGGTAACGGCGGGTGTATCGTGGCTTAACCCGGCTTTGAGCGCCGATTGCCGTGCCGGATTTTGTCCGCTTCCGGCAGTCAGGACCTGACCAAAAATCACTTCGTCGATCTGTTCTGCTGCAAGTGCTGTTTTCTCCAGCAATGAACGGATGGTGGCAGCGCCGAGATCAACCGCAGAAAGTGGGGCGAGAGCGCCATGAAAACAGCCAATCGGTGTGCGCGTAGCGGCAACAATAACAACGTCCTGCATGGTGATTCCTCAGTTGAATTGCATTTCCGGGACATGTTCCGGCACAAACAACTTACCGGCGGTTTTGGCGATGATTTCCGCAACGCTGATTCCCGGCGCGCGCTCGCGCAGAATGAAAGCTCCGTCAGCAATTTCCAGCAGAGCAAGGTCGGTTAAGACGCGTTTGATGCATCCGGCGCCGGTCAACGGAAGGGTACAGTCAGGAAGCAGTTTGGATTCGCCGGATTTGGAGGCGTGGGTCATTACCACAATAATATTCTCGGCACCGGCAACCAGATCCATGGCACCGCCCATGCCTTTAACCATCTTGCCGGGGATCATCCATGAGGCAATGTTGCCATTCACATCCACTTCAAATGCGCCAAGTACAGTCAGATCCACATGACCGCCACGGATCATGGCGAATGATTGCGCCGAATCGAAAATTGCCGCGCCTTTCCGCGCGGTAACGGTTTGTTTACCGGCATTAATCATGTCGGCGTCCAGTTCGTCTTCCGTAGGAAATGCGCCCATACCCAGCAAACCGTTTTCTGACTGCAACATCACATCCATCCCGTCAGGAATGTAGTTTGCCACCAGGGTCGGGATACCAATGCCGAGATTGACGTAATAGCCATCGCGCAATTCGCGGGCGACTCGCATCGCCATTTGTTCACGGGTTAACATGGTCAGGCTCCTTTGCAGCTAAGGGTGCGTTGTTCAATGCGTTTTTCAAATTGCCCCTGAATGACGCGATTAACAAAAATCCCCGGGGTATGGATAGCGGCAGGATCAAGTTCACCAGGTGGCACTATTTCTTCCACTTCCACTACGGTGATTTTTCCGGCAGTCGCCATCAGTGGGTTGAAGTTTTGCGCGGTATGACGATAAATCACGTTGCCGTACCAGTCGGCTTTCCAGCCTTTGACCAGGGCAAAATCACCGGTCATAGCCTGTTCCATAATGTACGGGCGACCGTTGAATTCGCGGACTTCTTTCCCTTCGGCAACGGGAGTACCGTAACCGGTGGCAGTAAAGAACGCCGGGATACCCGCGCCGCCTGCGCGCAGTTGTTCTGCCAGGGTTCCTTGTGGTGTGAGAATCGCCTCCAGTTCGCCGTTAAGCACCTGTTTTTCAAACAAAGCATTCTCGCCAACATAAGAAGCGACGACTTTACGGATCTGTCGGCTTTCCAGTAGTACACCCAGTCCAAAACCATCTACGCCACAGTTATTGGAAACCACCGTTAATCCGGTTACTCCACGGTGGCGAACTTCAGCAATCAGATTCTCCGGGATGCCGCACAGGCCAAAACCTCCTGCCAGAATCGTCATCTCATTGGTAAGTCCTTCAAGCGCCTCGTGATACGTAGCGACCCGTTTATCCAACCCAGCCATACAGTTGCCCTCCAGTTGTCCTTTTCAACATCATTAAGGGCAAAAAATGATTTGTTAATTTTAAATTTGTGACTCATTCATTTGTATTATTTATCAATATAATGTTAATTAAATGTATTCAGTAGGTTAACGGAGTGCCAGATGAAAATGAGCATCAAACAGTTACGCGCGTTTTTAGCGGTAGCTCACACTCTGAACTTTGCCCATGCCAGTGAACGGCTGAATATGTCGCAGCCTGCGCTAAGTCTTGCCATTAAAGGACTGGAAGATGCCTTAGGGGGCGCTTTACTGCTGCGTACTACGCGAAAAGTGACATTAACCCAGGAGGGGGAAACGCTATTGTCGATGGCACGGCCTTTGCTGGCTGACTGGGATAACACTGAGGAGGCCATGCGTCAGCGATTCACGCTCAGGCGGGGCAAAGTCTCGGTGGCAGCGATGCCGTCATTTGCAGCCAACGTTCTGCCTCCGGTGCTGAAAACCTTCCGCGATTGTTATTCAGGGATTAATGTCACCGTGCACGATGTGGTGAATGAGCAGGTGATCGAAATGGTGAGCGAAGGGCGTGTGGAGATGGGTATTGCCTTTGAACCTGACTATTGCGGCCATGTGCATTTTACCCCACTGGGCGTGGATCGGTTTGTCGCTATTGTTCCAGCCGATTCACGACTGGCAAATCGGCAACGCGTGAGTTGGCGGGATTTGCTGACGCTCGATTTTATCACCCTCCAGCGACCGTCAGCCGTCAGGTTGATGCTGGAGGAGCAGTTGGCACAAAGTGGAACGCAACTGGAAGTGGCGCTGGAAAGCCATCAACTGGTTACGGTTGGGCGGCTGGTGGCAAACGGTTTGGGAGGAAGCGCTGTGCCTGCGCTGTGCCGCAGGCAGATGAGCGAACTGGGCGCAGTGTGTCTGGAACTGGATAATCCAGTGATTGAGCGACGAGTAGGCGTACTGCGTTCGTCACACCATAAGCTTTCTACTGCGGCGCAGGCGTTGATGGAAACGTTAAAAAAAACCTATGACGCATAACGTTTCCGTAGACATGCAATAGCCGGATGCCGCGTCCTACAGCGACCGCCAGCACCGGATCTCACGTCCGTCCTCCCTTATTGTTAATGATTGCCGGACTTCACATCCGTGGGTTGCCAGAGGGCAGCGTTCGCGGAAAAAACAGCCTTGTGGCAACGTGCGGTTTCCTGGTAGATCCGTTTTACGTAATGCCCATTCTTCCTCCAGCGGTTTATCAATGGCGGGGAGGGAATCCAGCAATAATCGGGTGTATGGATGTGCCGGAGCTGTCAGCACCTGTTGCGCGTCGCCCAGTTCTACAATCTGCCCGAGATACATCACCGCCACCCGATCGCTCATATGACGTATCACGGAGACATTGTGTGAAATCAGCACATAAGTCAGCTCGCGATTTTCCTGTAGCGTTACCAGTAAATTGAGGATCTGCGCCTGCACGGAGATATCCAGCGCCGAGGTTGGTTCATCAAGCACAATCACGTCAGGCTGCGAAGAGAGTGCTCTGGCAATGGCGATACGTTGCCGCTGCCCGCCTGAGAACGCATGAGGCAAGCGATCGAGATACTCCGGACGAATACCCACCTGCACAGCCAGCTCCTCTGCCAACGCTCGCCGCTGTTGTTCACTACTACGCTTAGCAATCCAGAGCGGTTCCGTGATGATGCGCCACACCGGTAAGCGCGGATTAAGCGAAGAGAGCGGGTCCTGAAACACCATCTGCATAATGCGTTGTGATCCTGAACGGATGTACTGCCCGTGGCTCGGTTGCAGCATACCCATTAAAAGCTGTGCGAGGGTGCTTTTGCCGCAGCCTGACTCACCGACGATCCCTAAGGTTTCACCACGACGGATCTGTAAATCAATACCATTGATGACATGAACATGTTCCGTAGTTTTACCAAGCCAGTTTTTTCGGGCCGGGAAATTGATATGGACGTCGCGTAACGTTAATAACGTGTCAGACACTAATGACCTCCTGCTGAGGATACCAACAGGCGCAGCGGTGGTTGTTGTCACCACACGCTGTCAGCGCCGGGACGTTTTCACACTGTGCACCTGCCGCATAGCAACGATCGCGAAAAGCGCAGCCGTCAGGCAAATGGGTGAGGTTTGGTACCGTCCCCGGAATAGCGGGTAATGGCTGGCGCGGTATTCCATGTTCCGGTGCGCATTGCAGCAAACCAATGGTATACGGATGCCGGGGATGATGGATAACGTCTGCCGTCACGCCGCTTTCAATCACGCTTCCGGCATACATCACGTAAACGCTATCGCACAGTTGCGACACCACGGCCATATCATGGCTGATGAACAGTACCGCAGTTCCACTGGCGCGGGCTTTATGTTTAAGCAGACGCAGTACCTGCAACTGTACCGTGACGTCCAGCGCCGTAGTCGGTTCGTCGGCAATAATCAATTGCGGCTCGCAGGAGAATGCCAGCGCAATCATTACCCGCTGGCGCATACCACCTGAAAGCTCAAACGGATAGCGCGACATAACTTCCACGGCATCCGGGATTTGCATCTCTTCCAGCAGGGCAATCGCTTTAGCTCTGGCTTCCCGACGACTTATTGGTTGATGATGGCGGATCACGTCCATCATCTGAAGACCTATTCGACGTGTCGGATTAAGGGTGGTCATCGGTTCCTGAAAGATCATCGCCACTCGTGCGCCGCGCCACTGACGAAGCTGCTTTTCCCGAGCGTTAAGAGCATCTTCTCCCAGCAGTGAAATATGTCCCCGATGTACGCAATAACTGCCCGTCGGTAACAGACGCATAATCAACATTGCAGTGACTGATTTACCCGAGCCGGATTCTCCCACCAGACCGACAATTTCACCGCGGTTGATTTTCAATGACACATTGTTGAGCGCGTGAACGTCGCCGTTAAAACCGGGGAAACTCAAATGCAGCTGTTGAATGTCCAGAACGGGTTGGGTCATGACTGCTTTCCTCCTGCTTTCGGGTCAAGCAGATCGCGAATACCATCGCCAAAGAGATTAAACCCGACGGCGGTAAGCAAAATCGCTGCCCCCGGAAATGCGCAATACCACCATTGATCGAGCACATAGTTGCGACCATTCGCCACCATCGCCCCCCATTCAGCACTCGGTTGTTGAGCACCCAGGCCAATAAATCCCAACGTGGCGGCCATTAAAATCGCGCTACCGATATCCAGCGATGCCTGCACAATCAGCGGCGGCAGGGAGTTACGTAAAATATGCCAGTTGATCAGATGCCAACGCGACGCACCAAAGGTTTTCGCCGCCTGAACATAGGTATACTGGCGAACAACTAATGTTTGCCCCCGCGCCAGGCGCACATAAAAGGGAATTCGCACAATAGCAATCGCCAGCATGGCGTTAAACAAACTCGGCCCGAGAGCGGCTGCCAGTGCCATTGTCAGCACCAGCGAAGGAATCGACAGCATAATGTCCATGATGCGCATGATAATCGCGTCTGCGCGTCCGCCAAGCACACCGGATAGACACCCGAGTAGCGACCCCATCATACCTGCAATGGCGACCACCACTAATCCGGCGAGAATTGATTGCTGACTGCCGACCAGTACGCGGCTAAACAGATCGCGTCCCACTTCATCGGTGCCAAACCAGTGCGCCGCAGAAGGCGGCAAAAGGCGGGCGGTTAAATCAATGGCGTTGGGATCATGCGTCGCCAGCCACGGTGAAAAAATCATCATCAGTAGCATTAATACAATGATGACTGCGCCGGTCACGGTGAGCGGACTGCCTTTCAGCATCCATACCAGTTTTGCACCGTTAAATCGCGTTTGTTTTTGTGGGCGTACGGCGGACGTTTCCTCGCTTAGCATCATTCACCACCTCCACGTCCGATACGCGGATCAATCCACAAATAGAGCAAATCCACCACCAGGTTGACCAGCACATAAGCAAATGAAACCACGACGGCAAAGCCCATCACTGCCGGGAAGTCGAGCGCCTGTATTGATGTTACTACCCATGCACCCATTCCGGGCCAGGCAAAAACGGTTTCGGTGAGCACTGCGCCATACAACAAATCGCCCAGCGCCAGACCCAATACGGTAATCGAGGGGATCAACGCATTGGGTAGCGCATAACATAAAACGATATACCAGCCGGGCAAGCCGCTGGCCCGGGCGGTACGAATGTAATCTTCACTCAATTGTTCCAGCATCGCTGAGCGGATCTGGCGGGCGACAATCCCCAGGTGAACGAACGCCAGCGTTAATGCCGGTAAGATGAGATGTTGCAGCACATTGAAGAAGACTTCACCGTTACCTTCAAGCAGCGCATCGAGCAGATAAAAGCCGGTAACGTGCGTTGGTGGATCCAGCCAGTCATCAAGCCTTCCGCCGCCGGGAAGAATTTGCAGATGACCATAAAACAGCACAATGACGCCCAGCCCAAGCCAGAACGCAGGTGTGGAGATTCCGGTAATGGCCATTATTCGCACCAGATGATCCAGCCAGCGATTTCGCCAGACTGCAGAGAGTATGCCCAGCGGGATGCCAATCAGGAGTGCCAGCAGCAGGGCACAAAAAGCCAGTTCCAGCGTCGCCGGGAAAAATATGCGCAACTCTTCCAGCACCGGACGCCCGGTACGAATGGATGTTCCCAGGTCACCCTGAAACAGGTCGCTGACGTAGCGGTAAAACTGTACGTACAGTGGCTGGTCCAGTCCCAGTTGCTGGCGAATATTATCCACGATAGCATCGCTGGCGCGGTCACCCGCCAGTAACCGCGCCGGATCGCCGGGGATCAGGTGCGAGATAATAAACGTTATCACACAGACGCCCGCCACCACGAGCACCAGCCCCCAGCAGCGTTGGCGTAAAATACTCCAGAAGGTCACGTTATTTACTCATGGTATTGATATTGAAGACCTGTTCCAGCATGGGATTGAACACAAAGCCTTTCACCTCTTTGTTCATCGCCAGTTGGTAGTTTTTCTGGAACAGGTACACATAAGCAGCGTCATCAATGACGATTTTCTGTGCCTGCTGGTAGTCCCGGGTACGCTGCGTCTGGTCGGTGGTCGCTAGCGCATTGCGCAGTAGCTTATCGACCTCACTGTTTTCATAGAACGAGCGGTTACCCGGCAGACCTTTTTTGTCGGACTCAAACCAGTAATTCATAAACATATACGGGTCGGCAAAATCCGGGCTCCAGTTGCCAATCGCAATGTCGTAATCACCTTTACCCACTCTGTCGCGCATGGTGGCGTTCGCCAGCTTTTCCAGCTTCACGTTGATGCCCAGCTTGTTGAGACTGGATTGTGTCGCCAGAGCAATAGGCTCCCAGTTCGGATCATTATCAGAATAGAGAAACGTCAGGCTGGTGGGTTTGCTCGTCACTTTATCCCATTCGGCTTTGGCTTTCGTTTCGTCATGGTTGTATTGCATTGCCGTCGCATCGTATCCCCACATGCCTTCCGGAATCGGGCCGCGCATTTGTTTTCCGTTACCACTCAGAATGCCGTTAACCATACCCTGATAATCGGTAGACCAGGAAATGGCCCGACGCAGATCCGCCTGATTAAGTGGCGCTTTGCTGTTATTCAGATACAGATAGGTGACGCGCAGTGACGGATACTCTGCCACATTGACTTTGTTTTCCTGCTTCAGTGCGTTGAGTTGATCCACCGGCAGCGCATCGGCAATGTCAATGTCGCCACGGGAGAGTTGCAGGCGACGGGAGGCACTTTCACCGATAATTTTTACCGATACCCGTTTGAAATTCGGTTTATTGCCGGGGTAATGCGGATTTGGCACCAGAACTAATTGCTGACCTTTTTGCCAGCTTTTCAGCATAAACGGTCCGGAGCCAGCGGTATTTTGCGCGAGGAAACCACGGGCATCATCCGCCGCATGCTCCTTTAAGACCGCCGGATTGATAATGGATGCACCGTCATTCGCCAGCGTGTAGAGGAACGGTGCGAATGGCTGGCTAAGGGTAAACCTCACTGTATGTTCGTCGGGAGCATCAATCTTTAAATCTTTGGGAAATGCTTCTGCTGGCCCCTGGCCGATTTTTAGTAACCGCTCAAAAGAGAGTTTTACTGCTTCGGCAGTGACAGGTGTGCCATCGGCAAATTTAGCATTGTCCTTCAGGGTGAACGTCCACTCTTTTTGATCGTCAGACGCTTTCCAGCTACTCGCCAGATCGCCTTCAACGTCGGTTGAGCCTTTATCACCGTCCGTTTTGTACTGAACCAGTCGCTGATAAGACGGATAGGTCACTGTCCAGTCGTTATTATCAATTGTTACCGCCGGGTCGAGGGTTTGTGGGTCGGCAGCTTTACCGATCACCAACATATCTTTCGGTACGGCGGCGTGCGCAACCGGCATTGTTGTGGCAAGGACGATCGCGAGCAATGTAGGACGAAACGATATCGATCTCTTCATGACAGTTTCCTGATTAACTGGCGTGCTGTGTGCCAGGGGATATAAAACAGGTGAATTGATCAGCGAGTAGTGGGTAACTCGCTGCCTGGGGTAATTCGAAGTGCCACCATTCGCTCGGGATACCGACAAAGCCACCGCCAGTCATAATCGCATTCAGCAACAGCCGATTGCGCTGAGCGGCGGGCGGGACGGAAGGGTGATAAGCATGGGAACGTTCGTGCATTTCATCGAACTCTGCACCCATATCCAGGATGTTCCCGTGCTCATCACGAAGCGTCAGGTCGATCGCCGTGCCACGGCTGTGATTAGAACCGACCGCCACATCAACAACATATTGCGGGTCTGGGCAGGCTTGCCACAACATCGCCTGTGCTTGTTGTGGGCGATACGCATCGTAAATCACCAGTTGTAAGCCTGACAGCTGGGCGATACTGATACTTTTCGCCAGCGCGGTAATCGCATCCTTGTGTAACAGACAACGCGCTTGCTGGTAAATAGCTTTACCTGTGATGTTATCAGCGCAGGCGTATTTCAATTCGATCTCCAGATCAGGGAAGATCACGGCTAAATCAACCAGTTCGGTGGTATCCGACATAAACGGTTCCTGTATAAGACAAAAATTGCTGCGCTTTCCGCTTATGCAGATCTCATGCCATGCCGGGATAAGCGCCAGAATGCTGGCTTAAAGTTATATTTTTTAACTTTTGATCAACATTTGTGCAGCGTAGTGCAGTTTTGGTGCAAGAGGGGAAATTAAGGAAGGAATCTCCCGGAATCGTAGCTGAAATCACAGTATTTAAGTGACAGTGTCACGTTAAATGAAAACCCGCGAGTGCGGGCGAGAGGAATTTGTCAGATTTTCAGCGGTAACACGCTGCTCATCCAGCCTGGAATTTCTTCGGCGGGTAGGGGGCGGGAAAAGAAATATCCCTGAATAACGCGACAGTGGATCTTGCGTAGCATCTCAAATTGCTCTTTGGTTTCGACGCCTTCCGCCACGACGGTTAAATTAAGGCTTTGCCCAATGCTGGTAATGGCTTCAAGTAAGGCAAGGATGCGTTTTTCGGTCAGACAACGATCGACAAAACTTTTGTCAATTTTGATTTCCGTTACCGGAAGACTGACTAAGCGGGATAATCCGGAAAAGCCCGTGCCAAAATCATCTACCGATAAACCCACGCCCATATCGCGCAGGATCTGAATGCGCTTAAAGATTTCGGTATCGTGTTCCATCATCATACTTTCCGTGATTTCCACCGTCAGCTGGTGGCCGTCAATACCCCAGGCGTGCATTGCATCAGACACCTGATTAGGCAGTTGATTACTGCGAAAGTGCAGCGCCGACAAGTTAACGGATAACGCCGGGATATGAATATTCTGGCTACGCCATTCTGCTAACTGACGACAAGCTTCCGCGATGACCCAGCGTCCAATATTTTCGATTTCACCGATCTCTTCTGCGAGAGGAATAAACCGTGAAGGGGGCACATGACCATGCAGGGGATCGTGCCAGCGAGCAAGGGCTTCGATGCCGTACAGTTCACCCGTTTCTGCGAAGATTTGTGGCTGGTAAACCAGTTTCAGTTGGTTATTGCTAATTGCTTCTTTCAGCGCCGCGCCTAAAACCAAACGCTCTTTTACCATTTCGTTCATCGCCGGGCTGAAGAACTGCCAGCCGTTACCGCCATTTTTGCGAATATAATCCATTGCATTGTGAGCAGTGGAGAGCAGGTAATCGCGGTTTTTACCCACGTCGTAGCTGATGCCAATACTCAAGGTAAGCGGGAATGGTTTATCGTCAATCATTATCGGCTTGCTGACCACATTCCGTAGCTCATCGGCGATCTGGGTAATGTTACTGACGTCGTTTTCGAGGCTCACGAGGACAAACTGCGTACCTTCGATACGACAGAGATACTGATCCGGTTTGAGTTTTTCACGAAAGCGATTGACCACTTCCAGCAATGCCTGATCGGCCCACGCATAGCCAAGGCTATCAATCACATCCTGAATATGGTCAACACCGATGAGATAGACCACCGGAGAGACGGCTTTGTCGACCAGGTCATCGAGGTAATTGTGCAGGTTATTGCGATTTGGCAGACCGGTCATCGGATCAAATTGGATGAGTTGTTCAATATGCTGACGGCTTTTTTCCTGTTCCAGCGCCAGCGCGGCCATATGCTGGCTGATATCTGCCACGCGTTCGATAAAGGCGCTGGTTTCTGCTCCTGACGAGGTTTTAATTTGCAGGATCCCCGCAGGCGCACCATCACGCTGACGAATGGTCGCTGACCAGCTTCGCGCATTTTGAACTTCTGCACCGTGCGAAGATGACGCCCAGTGTATCGGCATCCCGTTGCGCAGCGCGAACAGCGAAACATGCGATTCGTTGAGTACAGATTCGATGTTACGACAAATAATTTCCCCCATTTCATGAAATGGCGGGCTGCTGCACATGGCGGCGAGAATATTGCCTTCAAGCTGGCGGATTTGCCGTTCTTCGGTGATATCCGAGAAAGTCATTACCAGGTTCTGCAGATGCGCGAGCACATCATAGACCGGGCTGATAGAGGCTTTAATCCAGATTTTTTCACCGGTGCGCGTCAACAGCAGAAATTCGTCCTGATCGCGGGCGGTTTTCCATAGCAACTGTTGTAAACGAATGCGGTTATCAGCAGGGAATTCTGGAATGTTCAGGAGTGAATCGGGCTGCATACCGCTGGCTTCGCTAATGCAGTAACCAAACATTTCGGTAAATGCGCGATTGCACTGCACAATATGGCGTTCCGGATCGAGGACAATCACCGGTCGGTCGAGATGGTCAACGGCAATAATCAATTGTCGGGTCTGTTCTTTTTGCGCCATTTCTACGCTGGCATCCCGTACCAGCGCCAGGTAATAAACTTTCCCCTCGGCGCTCACTTTCGATAGCGCAAAACGGGTCCAGATTTTACTGCCGTCTTTTTTCTCCAGCTGCAGCTCCCGACTCATCCCCTCGACGCGCGCTTTACCGCCTTCACGGTTGTGACGGATGTATTCAGGATGCGCGGGACGCAAATCCCGCGGAATCAGCATATCAATGTTATTGCCAATGACTTCTTCACGTTTGTATCCCCAGAGCTTCTCTGCGGCGGGGTTGAAAAACATCACTTCATCATTTTCGTTAATTAACACCGCGCCCATCATATTTTGCTCAAGGGCGGGGAAAAAAATGCCATCGGCGGCATTATCCGCATCGGTTAGCTTCATGATTACCTCTGCATCCTGGCGCATCTAAAGACTGGCTTTCCAGAGTTCAACACGGTTTCTACCTCGTCTTTTGGCGATATACAGAGCTTTATCGGCTATTTGAATGAGGCGCTCATAGTCAGGATGACCATTAAACATGGCGGCACCGATGGAAAGTGAGAGGGCAATATCTTCGCCGTTTGCGGCTTTCAGTTTGGTTTTCTCCACCCGACTGCGAATACGTTCTGCGGTACGTAACGTTTCGTTTTCAGAAGCTTCAGTCAAAACAATGATAAATTCATCGCCCCCGTAGCGGAAAACATAATCACTACTGCGGACGTTGTCATAAAAGGCCTGAGAGACTTTACGCAGAATTTCATCGCCAGTGTTATGGCCCCACGTATCGTTAATCTCTTTGAATTTATCAACGTCAATAATCAGCACTGACAGCGGCGTACCGGTCCGGTTGGCATGGGCAATTTCGCGTTTGAAGATCGTCGGCAGGAAACGGCGGTTAAGTAATTTCGTCAGTACATCCATACCGACTTCGTGGCGCGATACTTCTTCAAACAATTCACGCAGCAAGGTAATAATTTGCGATACGGTATTTCTTATCTGTAATAAAAATTTCACCCGTAAACTTCTGTTATTCAAATTCCTGGTGTTACGCATGGTTTGATTGAAAATACCGTCAAAATCCTGAATCAGACGGGAGATATGGCCCACTTCGGCTATGCCGCTAAAATAATGTCGACCTTTATGGTTAAACCACAGGCCAAAATCAGCCTGGCTTAAAGGCAAACTACTGCCTAAATCAGAATCCAGCAGGACTTTATAGATAATATCTATTTCCCATGAAAGTAATGAGGCTATTTGCCGTTCTTTTTCTTCTTCGGCATTTTCCAGTAACGAGAAGATACGATAGTTTTCATCTTCTTTTGAGGCACTACTGTCACTAAAGGTAAACGCGCGGGTCATCACTTCCATAGCGATATCAATACTGTTAATAGAGAAATGGTAGACCTGAAGTTTCTCTGCGGCGGAATAATCCGAAGAGAAGATGACCGGATAGAGGATTTTTTTCAGCACCCGAAACCCCATCTCGACAATTTCTACCGGAATTCCTATGCGGGCATGCACTTCCGCGACGGTATGCTGGATTTGTATTAGCCTTTCGACATCGTCAACCTGGGCAGAAAGCACGTTTATAATCCAGCGTTCCATCGCACTTTTCAACTGCCGCTCAACTTGTTCATTACTTAAGAATTCTTCGGCATGTGGGTCGATACGGACAATTCGGTAAAACTCAATACTCAGATAATGGGCATGCGCAACGGCAATTTCCGCGGCTTTAGCACGAATGAGCGGATCTGCCTGTTCGACAAGCCCGGTCCACTCATCTTTCATTCTTTTAAAATACATCTCCATAATTCACACCCTTATAAGGCTGGGAAAGCAGACGGAATCAAAACGAAACGCAACGTGCGAGATCGACTAACTACACCATATTCTCCTGAAATATGAAGATATACTGAAAACAAATAAGCGACTTAGGACAGTTTCAATCTACGCTACTGTTCTTCAGAAGAGTATAGCCCATCGTAATTATTTTTCGGTGACAGCGAATATCGTATGTTTTTTCATATTCATACATTTTTATTAGGGGATTTTGACTGTTTAACTAAGTGGGGTTAATTGCGTAGTTAATTTGACTTAAGTAAGTATGATTACTAGTGGGATATTTCAAGAGGGTAGCAAGCCGGTGGGTAAACCACCGGCTTGTCACAAAGTATGAATGGGAGTTTAACTGCCCCAACGACTTTGCAGATAGCTAACCGCTTGTTGAGTCTGCGGTTTATTCAGATAGTCCTCACGGAACAAGATTGTGCCGCTAATTTCTGGCACGGCATCGTTAAGATCGAGCTGTTTTTTCAGTTCCGGTACGCCGCCGTTAATCATCCAGTCTGGCTCTATCTTTGAAGGTTCACCCACTTTATAGAAGGCGATACCGATATACAGGCGGGTCCTGGTCGGTTTAACGACATCCGCCCACCATTTTGCCAAAACGTCATAACGTGCGGCACTCCGTGAGAACGGCCAGTAAATTTGGGGAGCAATGTAATCCAGCAATCCTTGTTCCACCCATCGACGGGTGTCAGCGTAGGATTCGTCATAGGCTGCCGCGCCTCGGGTATCGGAACCGAGCGGATCGTGTGATCGGTTACGCCACACGCCTGCCGGGCTAACGCCAAATTCGACTTCCGGCTTAATGCTTTTAATGGTGTGCGATACCTTCGCAATTAACTGCTGAGTATTGTTGCGCCGCCAGTCTGCTTTTGACGCAAATGCGCCTCCGTATTTGCGGTACGTTTCGTTATCATTTAGCCGTGAACCCGGTGACTCAGTATAGAAATAGTCGTCAAACTGCACGCCATCTACCGGATAGCGGGAAACCACTTCCGCGACTATTGATGTGATCCAGTCCTGAACTTCAGGGATGCCCGGGTCGAGGACAAAGCGATCGCCGGACGTTCTGATCCAGTCGCGGTGTTGCACATAGACGCTCGCTGGTTGTTGAGCCAGAGTGCTATTCAGTTCCCTGATAGTACCGGGCTTCGTATTAACCGATACGCGATAGGGGTTAAACCATGCGTGTACTTTCATCCCACGCTTGTGGGCTTCGTCGAGCATGAATTGCAGCGGATCGTAACCCGGATTTTCACCAATCTTACCGGTCATAAGATCGGACCACGGCAAAATTTTCGATGGCCACAGGGCGGTACCGTCTGGCTTGACCTGGAAAAAGACCGTGTTTATGCCGAGACGTTGCAGATGATCCAGTTTGTCGATCATCGCCTGTTGTTGTACACGGGCCCGGCTGGTGGGGTTACTAATGTTAACCGAGGAAACCGGTGGCCAGTCGAGGCGAGACACCGTGGCCAGCCAGATGCCACGCATCGGTTGTGACGATTGTTGCGTCGTGGCTGGTGGCTTTGAACCCGCTGGTGGTGTCACCATGGACTCTGGAGGCGTGCTTTTACAACTACACAGTAAAAGTGCCAGTGCAACCAGTATCGCTGGTCTTCTAATCGCTAATTTCTCGTTTCGGGAGCAGATATCCATATGTGCTGGTTTCCGGTAAACAGATGTGCGCTCATTCTCGTACTTATCCCGGTTAAGTCAATACGACAGCAAGCACGAAAAAGGGAGCGATGAATTATCGCTCCCTTATCTTATAACCATTCAGACATGGTTAGTGTTTCTTGTCATTCATCACAATATAGTGTGGTGAACGTGCACGCGGGTGCAGGAAGAAGTGACCTTTTGGTGCGTTCTGACTGTTGATTGGCTCCAGAGTGACGCCGGTATTCCCTTTGCCTTTACGATCATGAACAGCATAGAGAATAAAGGGCAGGGCAAGTACCACCAGGAAACTCACGACCAGTAATTCAACATACATATCAGTAGAGTCACCCTGGATGTTATCCGGCGGCAGGAAGGAAACAATAAACGCCATAATTGAAGTCAGCAGACCGACAACAGCCACGACCAGTTTCACCCCTTTACCACCAGGGATATTAAATGTGCGTTTTAAGTCAGGATGTTTAAGAACCAACACAATGTAGCCAATAAACAGCATGAAATAAGCACACAGATAAATCACCACCGTCAGCGCCAGTGCGATCAGGAAGGACATGTTGTTACCGCCACCGGTATTGGTGAGGATGATCAACGCGATAGAAGTAATCACCAGCTGCGAAATGACCAGCGTTACCGGTACGCCATTTTTGTTCATTTTAGCGAATGCTGCTGGCAGCAGGTTTTTCTGCGCTGTGACATACATCCCGCGAGAAGGACCAACAATCCAGGAGGCGATTTCCGCCAGAACACCCAGCAACAGCAGTGCGGAGATCACGCGAACCGTCCACTCAATTTCCGGTGCCACATGGGACATCAGAACGGTAAAGGTTTGCATTACCCCTGCGGAGAGGTTGATTTCATTACCCGGAATGACCATCGCAATAGACAAACCGCCAACAGAGCTTAAGCAGATTGCCGCCACCATCAGCAGTAACATAGCCAGTGGATAGTCGCGCCCTGGATTGCTCATTTCATTGACGTGGGTTGCGGAAGCTTCAACGCCCATATAACTCAAAATGAAGGCAACAAATACAACCAGGGTGCCCACTTTAGAGAAGTCAGGGAAGAAGGTCTTCGAATCCATTTCGATAGCAACGGGGGCACCGGAGTGCAGATAAATAGCCGCTAATGCGATCAAAATAAATGCAGGTAACAGGATACCGGCGAAGAAGCCAACTTTAGCAATTCGCGCCGTGTATTTCGTGCCACCAAACTGCGTTAATGCCAGCGCCCAAAGAATGATGAGTGCTGCAATAGTTTTGGTAATAGGGTCTTCATTCAGCGCTGGCCATTTCAGGATGTAGGAGAGTGCCCCTAACACGAAATAGAGCATCGGAATAAAACCAATGGCGATTTGCAGATAGCCAAATGAGATCGCTGCAAATCCCCATCTCGGCCCCAGAGTATTTGATACCCAGGCGAAGACACCACCTTCTTCCCAGCCGTCGACGGTGGCCATTTCCGCAGCACAAAGTCCCACGGGAATAAACCATAAAATCCCGCCTAATAGCAGGAAGAAGACTAATGAAAAGCCCGATGTTGCGAAGGTAGGGTATTCATAAACAGCCATTACCATCGATGCCGTTATGGCAAAAAATCCGAGTAATGTGAGCTGCTTAGCTTTACCTGTCTGTACTGATGTAGCCATATTATCCCCCTAAAACGGTATTCCTGTCGGAACCGCACCTGTTTTGTTCTGAAGCGTATTCAGAACAATATTTTCCGTTGCTAATGCCAGTGAACAGACTTTGGAAATTGTCCCGAAACGGGTGTGTTTCGGGACACCGTTACCGTTAAACGTTATCAGGTATGTTTAAAGCTGTTCTGCTGGGCAATACCCTGCAGTTTCGGGTGATCGCTGAGATATTTCAGGGAGGCTTTGTAGTCTTCCAGCAACAGTTCAGCAAAGTCCATTTCGAAGCCGCGACGACACATAATGCGCATCACCACGATGTCAGTGGCTTCACCGCCGAGAGTGAAGGCCGGAACCTGCCAGCCGCGCAGACGCAGACGTTCAGAGAGGTCATACAGGGTGTATCCCGGGTCTTCACCATCTTTCAGTTTGAAGCAAACCGCCGGGATGCCTTCGTCCGGGCGACCGGTACAGATGAACTCATACGGCCCCAGTTTGGCGATTTCATCCGCCAGATAGGCAGCAACCTGGTAGGAAGCGTTCTGTACTTTGGTATAGCCTTCACGGCCAAGGCGCAGGAATTCATAGTACTGTGCAATCACCTGACCCGCCGGGCGGGAGAAGTTGATGGCGAAAGTACCAATCTGACCACCGAGGTAGTCAACGTTGAACACCAGTTCCTGCGGCAGCGCTTCTTCATCACGCCAGATAACCCAGCCGCAGCCCAGCGGAGCCAGACCGAATTTATGGCCTGAAGCACTGATCGATTTCACACGCGGCAGGCGGAAGTCCCAGACGATATCCGGGGCGACGAACGGTGCCAGGAAGCCACCGCTGGCGGCGTCGATGTGCATGTCGATGTCGATACCGGTGTCGGCCTGGAATTTATCCAGCGCATCGTGCAGCGGTTGCGGGAACTCATAGTTACCGGTGTAGGTCACGCCGAAAGTCGGCACCACGCCGATGGTGTTTTCGTCGCAGGCTTCAATCATGCGTTTCGGGTCCATAAACAACTGACCGGGGCGCATAGGGATCTCACGCAGCTCCACATCCCAGTAGCGGGCGAATTTATGCCAGCAGATTTGCACCGGACCGCACACCAGGTTTGGTTTATCCGTTGGTTTGCCTGCAGCTTCCATACGCTTGCGCCAACGCCATTTCATCGCCATCCCGCCGAGCATACAGGCCTCGGAAGAACCAATGGTGTTGGTGCCAACGGCCTGACCATTTTTCGGCGCAGGCGCATGCCACAGATCGGCAACCATGTTTACGCAACGCAGGTCGATTGCTGCAGATTGCGGATATTCTTCTTTGTCGATCCAGTTTTTGTTAATGGATAAATCCATCAACTTATGGACATTTTCGTCGTCCCAGGTCTGGCAGAAAGTGGCCAGGTTCTGACGAGCGTTGCCATCAAGATATAATTCGTCATTGATAATCTGGAATGCGACATCATCGCGCATTTCGTGCAGCGGAAATCGTTTTGATTCTGCGATAGTGGAAATAGACTTCGCACCAAAACGTGAATCGAGTAGTTCCGACCTTAAATCCGTTACTTGCTTCTTATCCATTTTAAACTCCTTAAAATGATTGGATCGCATTAAAAAAGTAGGATTTATCGATAAAGTAAGCAAGTGCAAAGGACTCTGGTTTAAATAACAAAATCCTAATGTTATTTATCGTGAGATATTATGCGAATAATATTTTTTCATTGAAAATCAATACATTGTTGAATTATTTGGTGGTGGCAAGGTGTTTTGTGTTGTTATTTTTATGCACTTTCTACGCCTCCTGAATTATCACGTAAAAATCAGACCTTAAAATATCACTATTAGTACTTGGTTATTATTTTGAACGCATTTATAAAATTATTACATAAAAATAGCGAATATTGATAAAATCCCCGCCAACGAGGTGTTGACGGAGCTGTTATTATTTTGGCAATAATACTCCGGTATAGGTATTCACCGGATGAGAAAGATATTGTTTAACGGCAGTGTTAACATTCTCTACCGTCATTTGTTTCAATAATTGCTCCTGCTCAGTCCATGCTGCAGGATCGTCATATTGAATAAGACTATTTACAATGGTGTTCGCTAATTGTTGAACGCTACGCTGTTGGATATCGAGGCTGCGCTGAACGTTTTGCTGGTATTCGTTCAGTTCTTGCTCACTGATCCCTTTAGCCAGACGCTTAACCATCACTTCATTCGCTAACGTTAACAGTTCATCATGTCGTTCTGGTTGACAAGTAAAAGCCAGCAAATGACTGATATCTTTGGCCTGAGGATCAACCGAGAGGCGAGAAGAAACGCTGTATGCCCCAGAGGCCTGTTCACGAATATTAACGCGTAGATCTTTTGCCAGTGCGACGTTAAAAGCATCGAGCGCCATACGCGTCTCCAGATTTACAGGTGTCCGGGAATCATAACGCTTCCACTGTGAAACCTGTGCCACAGGTTCATTTTGTTCTTTTACAGTAACCGATGCGTTGTCCGTCGCGCGAGTTAATGGTTTACCTGCGGCTAATGGCGAATCAGAGTGTTTGATTGATCCTAAGTAACGCGTAATTAACGCCACGAGTTTGTCTTCTGCGACATTACCGACAATGACAAACGTGATATCCGCTGGAGATGAAAACAACTGGCGATCGGCAGCCAGCGCATCTGCGGCAGTAAACTGTGCAATCTGATTTTCTTGCAGTAATTTCGTGCGGTCATCAGCATAGCGCGTCTCATACATCTGCTGGGCGAATTTCTCCGCTGGACGCTGGTCGAGCGTTTTCAACGCCTGAATTTGAGCATTTTGTAGCGATGCCCAAATATTATCGTTAATCGTGCTGTGGGTGATTCGCTGGTTAATCAACTGGAAACCAGGTTCAGGGTTATTAGCCCGCGCGCTAACAGAGAGCAATGTATTCATGCCACTGACTTTACTGCTCATGGTTACCGAGTTTTCCGCACTCCAGCGTTTCAGGCTGGAAGAGGAGAGTTCACCAACGCCGCTTCCGCTTACTGCTTTATTTGCCAGCGCGATAAGTGATTTTTGCTGCGCAGGGAAACTTAAATCGCCTTTATTAGATACGGCAGTAATTTGTAGCTTTTGCTCTTCACCCGCGGATTTTGCCAGAATAACCCTGGCACCATTGGAAAGTGTTAATGATGTCAGATTCTCAGCCAGCGTTTCTTTGCTGCTAATTTCCGCCTGTGGGTCAGCGTCTACTGTTAACGATAAATTTCTGCCTGGGAAGATGTAAGCCGCCAGCTTTTTGTTGGCGTACTCTTTTTCCAGCGCCAGGATAGCCGCAGGAGACAATGCTTTTTTGGCAGCAACCTCATTGTTTACCATTTGCTCCCAAAATGCATCCTGGTTCTTTCTTAACTGCTGCCATTTTTCCGCCAGACTTTGCACGGTAATTTGCTGCCACAGACGTTTCGAAAGTTGATATGTCTCTTCCGGCGACAAGAACGGCGTATTATTTAATGAGCTGGATGCCAGGCGACTGGTCAGCATACGTAAATCACGTTCAGCTTGCTGATCAACCGCATTTTTCAGCCAGGTGAGGCGGGTAGATTTGACATCATCGAGTTCTTCAGCAGAAAAACCATGCTGATCAATAGTTGCCAACTCTGCCATTAATGCATTCGCAGCATCCTGCATATTATCGTCTCGTGCATTTACACGGAAAAACAGCGACTGATAATCGGGTGCAATTTTAACGCTGCGCGCAGTGCCGCCAGAAATAGTCTTCAACTCGCCCGACTGTATGCGTTCCTGCAGACGCTGATTGAACAGCTGAACCAACATGCTCCATTCAGCTTGTTCGATAAAGCTTTGCTCATCGCTCACTTGCACCATTGGCAGGCGATAATAGAGTGCGATGCCGTTCACCCGGTTTTCTTTATCATTAATGATATTAAAGCGCAGGTGGTTTTCGGCTTTTGTCGGCCAGACGCGATTTTCAGCTGCTTTGTTAGCCGGAAGCTTACTTAAATTATCCTTAATCAGCGCCAGCGCTTCTTTACTGTCAATATCGCCGACCACGATAAAAGTCATATTATTTGGTTGATACCAGCGTTGATAAAATTGGCGCAATTGTGCCGGTGTGACCGTAGCGACAGTATCCATCAGGCCGATAGGTTCACGGTCTAAATTACGGGTATTAGCCAGCAGGAAAGGGCGGCGCGCCTGAGAGGTGCGCCATTTCGCATCCTGATGGGCACGCCATTCCTCAGTAATTACGCCGCGTTCAGCGTCTACTTCGAGTTTTTCAAAGGTTGCGGCATTACTCCATTCACTGAAGATTGCCATCACTTGTTGCAGATTTTGTTTCTGCGTAGTCGGCAAACTCACCTGATACACCGTTTCGTCATAGCTGGTATAGGCATTAACATCGCGACCAAAGCGCAGACCCATCGACTCAAATGTTTCGATGACTTTATTACCCGGCCATGTTTTTGTGCCGTTAAACATCATATGTTCTACAAAATGAGCCACGCCGCGCTCATTGTCTCCTTCCTGCAATGAACCCGTATGAATTTGCAGCCATAAATTTACCTGATCCTTTGGTTGAGCATGCGGATAAATCATATATCGCAAGCCATTGTCCAGTTGCCCGGTAATTAACTTTTCATCCTGCGGTAAGGCGGCGGCAATCAGTCGCCCGGGGAGCAACAGAGTTGCCACTAACGTCAGTAAGAAACAGAGGTTTCTCATAATTATCTCCATGCGAAAACCGGGCAAATTTACCCGGTTAAGTAAAATCCGAACTATTAAAATTTCATGCTGACATCAAGCCAGAAAGTACGGCCACTGGCGTAGGTCGCCACACCGGTATTCGTTGTATCAACCGCGGTTTTGCTATCCAGTACATTGAGAATATCGGCACTGATCGTCAGGTTTTGTTGTTTCAGAAATTGTGGCGTCCAGGACAAGCGGGTGTCCCAGGTCAGGCTGCTATCCAGTTTTTCGTCAACATACTGCTTGTAATCTGAATATTCGCTGATGTATTGCGCATTCGTCTTACCCAGGATAATGCGAGCTTTACGCGCTTCTTGCCAGGCCAGCGTATTCGCCCACACCAACCCGCTCGGTTGATGCGTGAAATCCATGTTTAAGGAGATCTTTAATGGGTTATTAAAATCTGCCACTGGAACGCTATCGTAAGAGACCAGATTACCGTTATAAACCACCTGGTTATCACCGGTATTGCTTTCCTCATAACCATTGTTTAACGACAAGTTGCCCTTGCTCTTGATATAGCTAAAGACAATTTGCGGGTTAATATCTACCTGGCTGATATGCAGGGGTTCGGCCAGTTCAAAACTGAGGTTGAACGAATGCGTTTTGGTTTTGCCGTCGTTGTTATATTCAGTAATGGTGGTTTTAGTCGCGCTGTCGGTACGACTGCTTTTACTGATTTGATCATGCGCTTCACGATAAACATAGTTTGCACGCGCAATAACGTTCTTACCGATTTTCTGCTGCAACCCCATTGCCAGTTCATCGTTATAAGGCGTTTTCAAATCCTGATAACGCGTCAGGGTTTTATTGCCTGATACCGATTCCGTCCAGCTATTGCGGATATCACGTAATCCCATATCAAGAATATTCCCGCCATAGTAACGGTTATAACCTGCGGTAATCATTGAGGTTTGATCAGCAAAAATATCCCATTCCGTCATAAATCGCGGGGAGATATTGTGGTTTGACAGATAGTTGTCATAGTCATACCGCACACCGGGCATTAACGACACATTCCGCCAGCTAATGCGATCCGCCATATACAGCGTGTAGTTGTCAATTCCCAGACTGCCTTTACCTTTATGGTAAATGGTATGGTTAGTTTTCTTTCCTGCAGCATTAATCACATAGGATTCAGACTGGTTATGGCGTTCAGTCCAAGCATCGGAATAGATGTATTCCGCGCCGAAGTAGGGTTGATGCGAAACATTACCCACGGCGAATTTTTGCCAGTCCAGGCGTGTTTTGAAGGTGTAATTATCTACAGCCTGGGAAATGTGTCCTAATCCGCCACGGGTGCAACGCCCTGAAATATCACCATATGTACATGAAAGTTCGGTGTACCAGATGTCATGATCGTGACGGGTATAATCACTAATATGATCCCAACCAACGGTGGTACGCAGTTTGGCCCATGCGAGCTGGGTATCCATATCCCATGCCAGACCATAGGATTTATTACCCATTTCGCGATCAGACTCCGGGAAGGTGCTGGTATTATAATCACGGCTGGAGCCGGTATATTTTAAGGTTAAATCGTGGGTAAAGCGGTCGCTGGCAAACCAGGTAAATTTGCTCAATGCGGTATCGATAACATTTTTATACTGTGCCCGACCGGCGACAATGCCGTCATTCGAAACATAATCCGCGCGGGTGATATCAGACTGGCGGCGCGATAAACCGGCAGTAACGCCAAAGTTATCAGCCAGTTCCTGATTAAACGACAAGGTATAAAAGTTCTTTTTAAAATCTGGAGAGAAATAAGTACTTCCTGAAGAACCTTGATTAAATGCGCTCTTGTTATTCTCATCGATATGCGATGTTAACCAGTCCGAACGCGTAGTGCGGTAACCCAGTTTCACGCTGCTATCATCAGCGTTGAAGCGTTTGATCTTTGCATCAATTACCCCGCCATTGAAGCGACCAAATTCAACCGGCACAAAACTGTCATAAAGCGTCACATTGTCCAGTAAGCTGACATCAAGATAATACCCCTGTGACATCCCGCTAATATTGGTTGCACTACTGGCATCGGACTCATTCGCTGGGTTCAGGTTATTAGTTGCACTAATACCATCAATCAAATAGGCATTCTGGTAGGGCGACGCACCGTGAATAGAGATTTTTTCCGGGCGAATATCTCCCTGGTTCAACGAGGTACTTTGCGTTGAATCCATGCGCACCGCAGGGTTTGTTCTCAGCAGATCGCTGATATTGCCATTCCCGGTCGGTAAACGCTCGATGCTTTCACTGGTGTAATGCGTGTTGCCGTTTACGGGTACAGGGACAGGAGCATAGACCGTCATCTCTTCAAAAACATGCATGTACATGTTTTTGTCATCGACGGCCTGCGCCACATCAGCGCCACATAAAATGACGCCAGGAATAAGAACTCGCTTCATTTATTTTTATCTCCGTACAGCAGGGCTTTTATTGTTTTTATAAAACCGCGCTAATGTCACAAATATCATCGGCCAGGTTCCAGACACCGGGTTGATGTGTAACCATAATGACGCCGCTTGAGGGTAGTTTTTCACGCACTAAACGCAGTAAGCGGATAGCCTCTTGTTCCTCAAGATGAGAGGTAGTTTCGTCAAGAAATATCCATTTCGGACGTCGTAAAATTAATCGTGCCACGGCGATACGTTGTTTTTCGCCGCTGGAAAGAATATCTCCCCAGCGATCGTGGTCATGAATACGCGCAGCCAATTTCCCCAGACCAACCTGATGCAGTACTTCGCTCAACGATTTATCGTCTACGGGCAGGGGAAGTGCTTTACAAATTATCTCTTTCAGTAAGCCGGTTTTGATTAACGGTGTTTGTGACACATACCAACTGTCAGCAGGAGACGAAATATCACCTTTAAACCACGGCCAGCAGTGGGATAATGTTTTAAGCAGTGTGGTTTTTCCCGCACCAGAGTAACCTTTCAGTAATAGCCATTTGCCTGGCGAAACATGAAAGTTTAGGTTCTCTAATATGATCTTATTATCAGGAGTACGAATACTCGCGTCAGCCACTTGTACCGCATGTTGGCAATTTTTAGGCTTATTCGTAGGGCGCTGTTCGGTGAGTTGATGGAACTCATACAAGCGATCGATAACCGCAGCCAGTTCAGCAAGTTCATCATATTTATAAATAAACCAGCTTAAATTGTTCGATACCAGCATAAATGCCTGGCGCGATTTCATCAGTCCGCCCAGATTGATCTGTCCGCTAATAAACTGCGGCAATAACAGAAAGTAGGGAAGAACGCTAAGCGAGCGCGAATAAATATTCTGCCAGTAATCAAGCCACCGCTGACGATTCATTAAACGATGCCAGTTATCTTTAATGGTATGAAAATTGTCGCTCAACTCCTGGCGTTGTAGAGACTCAGCATTGCTTAGCGCAATCAGTTCAGCCTGCTTATTATGCTGCACAAGATTAGTTCGAAATGTCGCTTCGCTACGTTGTTTTTCCACATTAAGCGGACGAATACGTTTACCCACCTTATGAGTAAATAAAGTTCCACCGATCACAATGAGCACGACGGTATAGACCATATACCCCTGGATATTCCATTCTGTTCCACCAACAGTGAATGAGAGCGTACCCGCGCTTTGCCAAAGAATAACGGTAAAGGTGATCAACATGCTAAGTGACTGGATGAAGCCAAATGAAAGACTGAGCGTTTTGCTGATCAGTAAGAGAATGTCTTCAGCGATACGTTGGTCAGGGTTATCTGTATTTTTATGCTCACCGTAGATCTGCGTGAAGTAGTAGTTTTTATCTGCAAACCAGCGATTAAGGTAGTAATCTGTTAACCATTCGCGCCAGCGAATAGTCAGTAGTTTAATTAGCCATGTTTTGTTTACGGATATTAATACAAAGATCCCCAGCAGGGCAGGGAACCAAAGGACAAGCTGCCAAAGCTTATCGGTTTCTTTCTGGCTTAGCGCATTGAAAAAATCATTATTCCAGTCGTTTAACCAGACCTGAATTTTAACCACGCCAAGGATCATGGCGAGGATAATAATGATTAACAGCACTGAAGTTTTATTATTCTTACGCAGCCAAAAGGGCTTCAGCAGACAGAGATACTTTGCTATCAACATACGAAACGTAATGGGAATGGTTATCATTAGCGAAAATTGATTGTGCCATCCAATGATTATCTATGGCAATGATTTACTGATGAAATTTATTTAAGTATCATTTAACAATATGAAATATAAAGGAATATTTCATTTTCAGTGGTTATGGTTATGCTATTGATAATCAAGGATATTGCTAATGCCCTGACGCATACCACGTAAGCCAGAATTTTCGCAAGGGAAGATGATGATGACGAAACACCCGACAGGAATATGTGTCGGGTGCATTGTTAAGGTCATAAGAAGGAGGCTAAGACTGGAGCTAAGAGGGAGCGTTATTAATTATTCTCCATTTGTCTTGCAACATCCATGATGTGGTAAAGCGGTACTCTGTTCTTAGCTAACTCCACCATGGCGTTCATATAAGGTACCATGGTTGAAAAAAGGATTTTATAACCTTCGCAAAAATAAGAAACAGTCTCATTGTTTACTTTAGTAATACGATGCTTAGGACAACCGCCATTGCAGATAGGTTTATATGCACATTGCTGACATTTCGCTGAAATCCGTTTTTTTTGCGCTGTCAGTTGTACACTGTTCATCGTTTTGAGTTCAGATTTATTAATGTTTCCAATTTTGTACTGTGGATAGACAAAATGGTCGCATTCGTAAATGTCTCCATTACTTTCAACAACCAGATTATCCTTGCAGGACTCCTGGAAAATACAACTGGTATGCCCATTCCCCAAAAAACGGCTGACAAAGCTTTCAAACTGACGAATGAAAATTTCACCCACATCGTTTTTAACCCATTGCATAAAAATGGTTGACATAAACTTGCCATAAGCCGTGGGAGGCACAGAAAAATCAATGATACGGAATGTGTTCTCACTATGACCACTGAAATCAATATTCGGCGTCCCGGTTTCGAGCAATTCGATAAATTGCATATGTTTACTGCCGATGGATTTTAAAAAATGATAAACCTCAAGAGGGTAATGGACATTAACGTTATTAATGACGGTTAACGTATTAAACTCTACTTGATATGATTTCAGACGCTCGATGGCTGCTATCACTTTTACAAAAGTACCGTTACCTGAATTACTGCGTCTGTAACGGTCATGTAGCTCCTGGGGGCCATCGATCGAGATACCAACCAGAAACTCATGTTCTTTGAGAAAGGCACACCATTCATTATTCAATAAAATGCCATTCGTTTGTAATGCATTAAAAATACGTTTTTGGCCTGCATAGCGTTGTTGATAGTGAATAACTTTACGGAAAAAATCCAGGCCAGCCAGAGTGGGTTCACCGCCTTGCCAGGTAAAATAGACCTGATTGCCAGACGCTGCGATATATTGTTTGATGAACTCTTTCAGAGTGCTGTCATCCATCCATTTTTCATGAGTAAACTGCGACTCTTTTTCAAGGTAAAAACAGTAATCACATTTGAGATTACATTGAAAACTGGAGGGCTTGGCTGTAACGTGCATCGCTATCTCGCTCAATAAGGCGGCGGAAAAATCCGCCGCATGAAGGTTTAGTTATTTCGCTTCGCTTAGTGCTTTCTTGATATTGTTAAACTTCTCCTGATTTACCTCGCTAAGCGGTGGCTGGCTGCTGTCGATAAACTCTCTTACCACGCCTTGCATCTCTTTAACGACCTGCGGATTGGCGGCGGCAAGGTTATCTTTTTGCTGTAGATCCGTCAGTTTGTATAGACCTAACTGATTGTTTTCTACTGTATAGACAAGCGAATAATCGTTATTTCTCACCGTATAAGAGAATTGGCTTAAGTCCTCGGTGTTGGGGTTATGCGGGTAATCGTCTGACTGATGGCGGACAAATTTGTGGTAATTATCCCAGAAGGGAATATTTTCTTCATCAAACCAGTGAGAATAAGAGGTTATCCAGGTCAGATTTTTATGTGGCTCGCCTTGTTTCTTATCTTGCAACCACGGCAGCAAGGAAACGCCATCCAGCTTAAGGTCTTTTGGAATGCTGATATCGGCTGCATCAAGAGCTGTCGGGTAGAAATCCATTGCGGAAATCAGCTTGTCATAATTACCGGGTTGAAGTTTTCCTTTCCACCACATAAACATTGGGGTGTGAGTACCGCCAGGATAGGTCTGACTCTTATAGCCTTTTTGCGCCCCATTCAGAGGCAGAGGACCATCGATAACCGCACCATTATCGGAGGTAAAGAGAATAATAGTATTGTCATACTGTCCGTTTTTCTTCAGTTGTTCGAGAATGCGTTTTACACCCTGATCAACAGAATAAACGGAAGCGTAGTAGTTATCTGCTGTTTGACTACCGGTATTAAATTGCTTCTGATATTGCTCCGGTGCAGGATTATCATTTGGCAGGTGCGGAGCATTATAAGCCAGGTAAAGCATAAAAGGCTGGTCAAGTGTTTTGGCACGATCAACAACGCCAATTGCCTCATCGGTTAACTGATCGCTGATATAACCTTTTGCGGGGACGCGTTCACGGTTTTTGAACAGTGAAGGGGAGTTGTAATATGCCGTTCCTGCAGCGTGGAATCCCATAAAGTAATCAAAGCCACGGTTTTGAGGTTGCCATTCTTCCGCAGAAAATGTGGTGAAGTTGTCATGATAGTCACGCGTTTGTTTATCTTCCGGTACTGGCACATTACTGATTTTTGACAAGTGCCATTTACCTACTGCTGCAGTGTAATAACCATGATTCTGGAATAATTCAGGCAAGAAAGTTTCTGTTAGCGGAATACCATCCTGAGCATCGGTATTGGAATAGACACCAAAGCGGGCGGGCGCTCGACCGGTCATTATTGCGGCGCGGGAGGGGCCGGAAACACCGTGCGCCACATAGCCGTTAGTAAAACGTACGCCTTCATCCATTAATGAAAGGAGCGTCGGCGTTGATTTTTGCGCAGCTTCAATGGCTTTATCTATCCCTATTTTGTAGGTATCGACAACTTCACGATTTTCCATTGTTTTTGGGTCAAAAGATCCCTTATCAAAAGGAAGTTGTCCATAACCAAGATCATCCATAGTCAGTACGATAATATTTGGCTTTCCCTTGGTACTGTATTCAGTCGGCGTAAAGTCTGAGAAAGCAACGTTTGTTTTGGTTGCTTTCAGCTTTACATCATCTGCCGCATGAGCAGCAAATGCAGCCATACCAGATGCCAGTATCAAAGATATCGAGGTACTTACGACACTTTTCTTTAATGCAGACTTCATAAATGTTCCTCTTCTTATTGTACTTAATTCCAAAGTAATTTTACGAAGAGAAATAAGTGAATGTAAGTGAAGTTAGTCACATAAAGAGATAGCAGATTTAGCTAAAAAAAGGGAAATAACAGTCCATAAAGCGTTGACATTACTTTCTGTTCTACTAAGTAATTTCTCGATGATAAACAACTAATCTATTGATATTTAATAAATTATTGTATTTTACTGACAAAATTCCGAATTGAGATCATAAATAATCATGCAACGGGTTATGCAAATGCATAAATATGTGATGAATGTCACTTATTTATTTCAATAAATATATCGCCTAAAAACAACGCGGGGCAGGAAATGGCTGCCCCATTTAATTCTTACGCAGCGTGTGTGGTTGACTACTCGTTAGCAAATAATCAAATAGCTAAAGCACTCATCGTGTTGTCCGTGTTCATACCGGTGTGCCTTTGACAACGGTACTCCTTAGAAACTCTCTTCGGACTATTGCCGAAATGTTTGCGGAACGCATAAATAAAATAAGATGTACTGGCATAACCACATTGTTCGGCAATTTTATTAACTGAACCTTCTACTCGTATCAAATTTTTTGCGTGCTGCATTCTGGCATCTAAAAGAATCTGTGAGAATGTCGTTTGCTCTTGCTTTAGTTTTTTCTTGAGCAGGCTTTCACTGATGTACAGGCAGTCACAAATATCTTTCAGCTTCCATGGGTGCGCCAGCTTCATGTTGACAATATTTCTCACTTTCCCGGAAACGGATAGCACACCGTTAGTTAATAGTGTAATGAAACCTTTGCATGTGGCAAAAATAGACAGGCAAGAAAAAAGCAAAAGTTCTGAAAAATTATGATGATTGCGTTCTTCCGAGTTGAGATAAGCAATCATTTCATTAAGCAATCCAGTCGGTACATTTGAAGCACGTAAAAACTTCGCAGGAACAGGCACCGTCACTGTCTGGATGTTAGTGCATTGTAGATATTTTTTAATGGTATTTTCATTAAATCCGATTTCTTTGAAATGCCGCTCATAAGGTTCAAAATGCGTACGAACAGCGTTATCTACCATCAGGATCTCGCCGTCAGAGAAGGCGTAATCTTTATCTAAAATGTTAGCGTTGAAGGCATGATGAATAAATATAACAGAGCAAACGAGCGACATTTTATCTCCTTAAAACAATAAAGTTTTTATCGATACTTTTTTAACATTTCATATTTATAATTTGCTGTTTATTTTCAGTCTTGCAAACTATTGATAATGAAGTGTGTAAGATCCCTTGCAATGCGACCCATTTCTGAAATACCCAGCTGATCAATTGCCGAAAAAATGGCTATCAATGTAAGGGTCAGTAATAAGACAACCACAATTACAGACATGATCCCTTTATAGTTGTCTCTTTGCGTGATTTTATTTTTCACTATGGTCGCATGCATTTCAAATGTGTTTATTAAACGAATGACGTTAAGCATCGTTAATCAGTATGCTTAATATAACAGGCTGGAGAATAGAGGAAATAGGACTGGCGCTTCAGTACTGAGCGGAGTTTCTTACAGCTGTAGGCGGAGGTATATATCTTATAACGAGCAGTTTAATTTAGCACATGTGAGTAAATTGCGCGACAATGGTCAATGAGGAATTCTTCTGCTGTGCGGATGACAGCAGAAGAAATGAGGAGGCGAATTAATTTGATGGTTCTAATTCAACCGGAATACTTTTATAGCCAGGAATGCCACTCAATGGATCGTGGTTATCAAGTGTTAGCATGTGATTCGATTCTGGAAAATAGGTCACCAGTGAGCGGTCAGCCATAGGGTAAATGACCACTTTTAATCTATCCATGCGGCGTGAGCTTCGCTTACCGTCTGGCGTAAGCGCAATAAGATTAACTCTTTCGCCGTTTTTTACACGGCAAATTTTAGCTTGTTTAGCACTCATAAAGACCACATCTCGTTGACCGAATACCCCTCGATAGCGATCATCCATACCATAAATCGTCGTGTTGTACTGATCGTGACTGCGTACTGTCGCCATGACTAGCTTACTGTTAAACGCTGAAGAGGGATCTTCTAACAGCCCTTTACTGGTAATGAAATTAGCCTTACCTGACGGCGTCATCCAGCGCCTTTCAGCAGCTGCATTTATCAGGTGAAAACCACCGGGATGACGGATGCGCTGGTTATAGTCGGCGAACTCTGGCAGCACAGCTTCAATGTCATTGCGAATGCGATCATAATCTTCCACCAGATACTCCCAGGCTACCACGCTCTGGGGTAGTGCTGCCTGCGCGATTCCCGCGACCACTGCACACTCTGATTTCAGCATTACACCGGCGGGTTTTAACACGCCACGCGAGGCATGAATCATCGACATTGAATCCTCAACGGTTACCGCCTGCGCACCGCTTTTTTGCATGTCAATCTCGCTGCGTCCCAGAACCGGCAGAATATAGCTATGCCGTGCGGTCAGCAGATGAGAGCGGTTAAGCTTAGTGGCTACGTGTACCGTCAGATCTAATTGTGTTAACGGTACAGCGCTTGCTTCCCGATCTGGCATTGCCAGTGCAAAGTTGCCCCCCATGCAGATCAATGCTCGAGCCTGCCCCGTACATATTGCTTGCATGCTGGCAATTGCAGCATGTCCAGGTGCATGAGGTGGGGTGAAACCATAGCGCTCACCCAAGCGAGCCAGAAACTCTGCAGACGGTTTCTCGGTGATACCGACGGTTCGGTCGCCCTGTACATTAGAGTGACCTCGTAGTGGGCAGATACCCGCACCAGGCTTGCCAATGTTACCTTTCATCAACAGCAGATTGACCAGTTGCTGTACATTCTGGGTACCATGTTCGTGCTGAGTGATCCCCATTCCGTAACAGATAATGGTGCGTTCGGCAGCGGCATATGCATCAGCCAGTTCGGCGATTTGAGTCTGACTTAGTCCAGAAATACGCTCGATATCTTTCCACTCGGAATTGAGAACGTCACGGCGTAGCTCGTCAAAGCCGACGGTATGCGTTTGAATAAATTCGTCATCCAGCAATGAGGGCCGACCTGCGGCGCTTGCAGCATCATCGCGCTCAATTAACAGGCGCATCATCCCCTTGAGCAACGCCATATCACCACCAATGCGCACGTTGTAGTAGGCACTGGCCAACTGAGTCTCAGAGTTCGTCAGCATTTCAAACGGGTTTTGCGGTGCGGTAAATCGCTCCAGGCCACGTTCCTGTAGAGGATTGATGGCGATCATTTTCGCTCCCCGTTTCACTAAAGCGCGCAACGAAGTCAACATGCGAGGGTGGTTTGTACCAGGGTTATGCCCAATGCAAATGACTAAATCGCATTTCTCAAAGTCTTCCAGCAACACGGTCCCTTTACCTACACCGATACTCGCTGCCAAACCCACACTGGTCGGTTCATGGCACATGTTGGAGCAGTCGGGGAAGTTATTGCTCCCGTATTCACGGGCAAAAAGCTGATAAAGAAAGGCAGCTTCATTGGAAGTGCGGCCCGAAGTATAGAATTCAACCTGATTGGGATCACTATAGCTTTGAAGGCGTTCGCCAATTTCGTCGAAAGCTTGTTGCCAGCTTAATGGCTTGTAACAGTCGCTGACGGCATCATATTTCAAAGGCTGGGTGAGACGCCCCGCAGCCTCAAGCTCGTGATCTCCCCAGGTAAGTAATGATTGAACCGAATTCTCAGCAAAGAAAGAGGCATTTACCTGCTTATCCGTGACTTCCCAGGCGATTGCTTTTGCGCCGTTTTCACAAATGTCGAATGACGCACTGTGCTTAGGATCTGGCCATGCACAACCCGGACAGTCAAAGCCCTCTGGCTTATTCATGTCAAACATGGCAATAACATCCTGGCGTATATCCATCTGCTTACGTACTGCATTCGCTACGGATTTAACAGCACCCCAACCACCGGCAGCTCCCTGGTAGGATTCAATTTTTTTCTTCATCTGCTTATCCTGTGTGGAAATGAATTATTAGGATTTGTAATAGCGATGATGCACAGTATATACAAAGGGATTATCGTCAACATGGATATATAAGAGTAGGGGACTACTCTCTTTCTATTTTAATCTATTATCGTTAAACAAAAGATTAAATACGATAAATTAAGCATCATCTCTCATAGTGTTTAAATTAACATATTTTTCAATATAAAAAATAAGACTCTGGCTTCAATTGTGCGCGGATTTTCTTACAGATGTAGGATAATAGCCTTCACAAAATAATTTTCCGCGCAATTTTCGTGAATGGAGCGCATAGACCAATGTCAAAATCACAATTATTCATAGATAAAAGTGACACCAATGACTGACTGGACGGTTCCGGCTGCAACCTTGTTTCCTGTTTGTCCATAGGTTGCGCTTAAACCAAGAGGTACTTTGCTTTTATTTACTGTCCCCAGGGAGACATTTTCTCCTGTTGCCAGTGTTTTTCCATTACGCATCAGAGAGACACCCACGCCCGATGCTTTTGTTGCATCTGGTGCTGTGTTAGCAAACACTTGTCGGGCACTGTCAGTGGTGGCACCCGAAAGATAAAATGAGAGCTTTTGTTCGCTAGAGCAATATACACTAAGGGGTATTTCTGCGCTTCCAGGAAAGTCCGGGAGATTCACGGTGACATTACGACTATCAACGGTGCAACCGCCTGTTGGCATAACAACACTGTTATTTGAAATAATATTCCACGTAAAATTACGCGGATTTCCGCTTCCTAACGTGGCAATTTTATACATATGAATACGGGCAATAACTTCCCCGGCTTTTATGACAACTCCACCGGCCGCACCGACTGGGGTAATATAGAGTTTTAACGGTAATGGCATCGGTGTCTTATCACCAATATCTAATACATTAGTATTTGTCGTCAACGGGAAGGGGTAGGTCACATTATTCCAGTACAGCGATCCTTTATATGACTGTAGAGAGCCTGCGAAAGCTGAGCCTTGTACCAGGTTTATATGATCAGTGTCGTACCAGCCGCCATAATCATTCCAGCAACTTATATGCTGAGACAAGTCTACAACCAGATTCTGGCCCGGTTGTATTACAGGGTCGAGATTAACATAAACAGAGGTTGTACCTGCTCCAATACTTGACCCGCCATCGACATTACAACTGAAGGCAAAAACTTTGCCTGCCATTAATAGAAGATAAATACCGAACAGAAGCTTCATACTTATTGTTTTACCCATGATATATCCTAAGGTTAAAAAATTGATTTAAAAAGAGGCTAAGAAAATCGAATCGACGTTATTGCCAGGTGTAGATCACATTGATTAGCGCCTCGATCGTTCCCTGGCTTGCGTTTCCATTCACCGTGATAGCTCTTGCCTTAAGTGGAAACTGTGCATTACGAGTGATCTCATCAACAATAACCGTTTTGCTATCGCCATTTTTTAACGTCGCATCCTGGTCATCCCTTAGCTCTATCTGAATATTTTCGGCAGTACCTTCATTTTTGTAATAACCCGTATTGTCAGTTGAACCTGTCACGATTGCCGTCACTGCACTTGTTTCAACCGGACAATCGGTTAATGACAAAGTAATATTGTGCCAGCCTGATGCAGAACCAGGTTGTTGCAGATTGCGCGTATAAAGATCCCCGAGATTAACGTTAGCTTCTTTGGTTTGAATAGTGCAGGGTTTAGCGACTACCCGACCATTAACAGTGATAGTGACATCGGCGGCCTGGAGAGTTGCTGTGAATAACGCGCAAAACGTAGCTAACAGGAACCTCTTGTGAAGTCTTTTCATATCTGACTCTGATTATTGAAATTCAAGGGTAAAGGTTGCCGAAGCCCTCACCAGTCCCGGATTGACGGACTTCTGAGTTGACTTCAGACGAGCGGAGTAAGGCAAAATATTGTTCTGTTCTGGTACCAGTGGGATCCACTGCATCCCGGCATGAAGGTCATTCAATTTCACCGGACGCATATTTCCGTCCAGTATTTCTATACCCAAACCGGAGGCCGTATTGCTTCCTTCATCCAGTTTCAACAGAGTATTATTTTCTGCATCCTCAATACCGTTAAATGCAACCCGAACCCCCGTTGTCCCTTTACTGCATTCACTTAACGTAATCTGAAAAGGGACGGCTGGACTTGTGCTACCGGTCGTTGGAAATTGTCTGGCACTGTTTTTTTGGAGATCTACGGTAAAATTAAGCGAATCCGATGAGACTGTGCAGCCATAATCGAGGACGCGCCCGCTAATTTTAATAACGCTATCTGCAGATAAAGCAGAATAGGTGGTTAACCCCAGACATAAACCGAGGAAAATAATGTTATTGTATTTCATAATCTATTGTTCCTTAGCGACAGATTGCTGTCTGCTGATTCAGTAAGGTACCAGGAGAAACTTCAGGAAGCTTGTACTCGACAATACAGTTTGAGTTTTTATCTTTGCCCCATGAAACCTGTAATTTCCCTGACTGTGGAAGTCCAGTCAGATAAACCTGACCGTTTTCCGCGACAATGCTGCCATTTTTATTCTCACCATGTGTGACAATTGCACCGAATGGAACGCTCTTATTACCGTACTTCAACGTCATTAATACTTTCCCGCCGATTTGTGCATTAAATGTTGCTCTGGCAATAGCACCGTGAGTTGGGATGACAGTGACAACGGTTTCATCCAGTTCAACATTATCTGCAAGGGAATTCGCGTTAAGAGCGACACGATTTTCTCTATATTCTGTCGCAAATGGTAATATGGCATAGCCACGCCAGTCGGTATGAATACCGGTCTGGTTCTCTATTTTGACATTATCAGCGCCAGGAGCCTTAACCAGAACCATTGTGTCGCCCAGCGGCTGTCCAAAGGTGATGCCATCAGCATGAGCAATAATGCCACCACTCATTCCGTAATAAATCTGGCTGCTGTCACCACTCCGACTGTAACCGACATTCGTATTACCGTAAGCTCCACGATAATTAAGAGAACTGTAACCACTGGTGCCAGACGATGTATTACCTCCGTGGGTGTTACCGACCTGAACGCTATAATTCAGGTTATTATCCGGCAGCAGAGTGCCATAAACCCCCGATAGATTGGTCATGCCGCCTTTCAAATCGTTTGACATACTGTAACTGGCGTTTGAATTACGAAATGCCGACTGACTGTCTGTACGCATCCAATGACTGAAGGGAACATTAAGCGTAAAAGCAAGTAAATGATCCCGATCGTTTTGCCATATATTATTGGAATAGCTGTAATTCAGCGAAGTCGTAATATCACCAAACGGCACATTTAATCCAAATGATATTTGCTGGTCGCTACGTGACGTGTTCCAGTAACTTTGGCGACTGGCACTGAAAAATGTCGTAGCGTAATTTCCAAGCTGCTGAGAGATGCTTATTTGTTCCTGACCACGCTTACTGTAGAACAGATTAAAATAATCAATAAATTGTGTCTGCTCATTGCTGTCTCCGGTAGGAGGCTTGACGGTGTAACCACTCATTCGACTGTAGGCACTGTCGGATAAGTTATAAAAACCTTGCGTAGAATAGCGATATCCTGCGACCTGGATATTGGTTCCCGTCTGGTAGAAGGATTTGCTGTAGACGGATTTAATCGATTGCCCGCTGTGACGGGTGCCATCTGCAAGTGTCGTATTGGCCTGCGTGATATCGAAAGAAAAGGCACCAAAAAGTCCTAAATCTTTACCAATACCAAGGTTGAAGGCTTGATAATCTTCTGCAATTTGCATTCCGCCATAAGGTGTCCAGTTTCCTTCCAGTCCATGCATCAAGCTACCTTGTATGAACTTGGGGGAGCTTTGCAGGTTATTTCCACTACGATATTCCCCCATGGCAAGCGCATAACGCGTATATCCAGCACGTTGGAGAACCGGAACAGACGAATAAGGAACATATAATGTCTGAATACTGCCGTCTGCCTCTTTTATGGTTACTTGCAGATCACCACCATTGGCCGCAGAGTTGATATCATCAATAGTAAAAGGGCCGGGTGGGACAGTAGTCTGATAAACATCGTATCCATTCTGTTTTACACTCACTTGTGCGGTGCCACGGGCAATACCATGAATCACCGGAGCGAAACCATGTTGGCTATCGGGCAACATCGCTTCTGTTGAATTTATTTTGAGGCCACGAAAGTTCACACTATCAAAAATATCGCCATCGGTATAACTATCACCTACCGTTAAGCGTGAGCGTAAGGGAATAATGTCACGTTCAGCCGACGTATTGATATGCTGCCATTTATTGCTGTCAGATGAATTGCTACTCCCACTGTTATAACTCCACGTTGAGTTATCGCGCAGTCGCCAACTACCAATGTTGATGCCACTCTGTAAATTCAAATATGCATAGTTGGATTTTCCTGCATTATGGTTACTACGATTATTAATAGAATTACCATTAAAACTATAGTTTAGAAGCCCAGCATTTATTCCTTCTTCCCACAGATCAGGAGAAACATAGCCGCGAGCCATTCTGCCAACATAAATTTGCGGAACGGAGAGTGACAAATGTTGCTGACCAACATCAAACTCAGTTGATGCGTCGGCCAAACGATCCTGAAGTGGTGTGCATGCGCTGTTGTCCGGCACATGTTTTTCTGCCAAATGTTCTTTATTGTCTAATAACGCTGATTTTTTTATGCCAAGACTGACAAGAAGATCTGTACTCAGGCATGGGATGAGATCTGCGTTATTATCATCTGCAATAAAAGTAATATCCCGACTAGTCATAAATTCGTCGTTCAAATAAATGTCGACCCGATATGTACCAGGTGGTGCCTCGCGTCCCTTAGTAAAGGCGGATAAATCGACAGATTCAGCAAGATCATTGCTTAAAAACCGTGGATTAAAATAATACTCTGCGTCAACGGGAAATACCGCAGTTGCTAAGCCAAGGGCAATGGTAAGCCGTGCAAAGCGAGGCAGTAGTAACACCTGATGCATACGATATGCCTTAAATGCGGCACGAAAGGCTGTCATTTTTAATTCCGATTGAGTTTATTATTAATTAGGTCACTGGCTTATTGCATGGTTGCCTTAATACGCGGAGTTAATGCACCGTAATCATTGATCGTCTGAAAACTGATATCCCCGGTTGCAGCATGCGGGATATCCACCGATACTTCACCTTTTGGCGGCACCATGGTGTTTGGGAGATTGCTATTTCCTGCTTTCATATTTGTTACGGTAATGAAGTAGGGCGTTGGATTAATAAGAGTGAGTTTGCTGCCGCTGCGACGAAACCGAAGCATTGCAGGCGCTTCTTCAGGTGCCATTGCCAGGTTCGTGGGGCGATAAAACATTTTTATGCGGCTAATAATTGCCAGCTGTAATGTATTCTCATTCTTCTGATCTTTTTCCATAGCAGGAATAGCTTTAACATTAACCCAGAACAGGCTTTCACGGTCGCCTGGTAACTGATGATTAGTGGCGTTGATTATCCGCAGCGTATTCTCTTTTTTACCTTGCATGGAAAAAAGCGGTGGCGTAATGACAAACTGGGTGTCTTTTTGGTCACCCTCATTTTCTATCCATGACTGAATGAGATAGACACTGGCAGGATCATTATTCGTGACAGGCAATAAAACCTGTTTCTGGTTTGCCGGATAAATTACCCGCGTCGCACCCAGTGCGACAGCTGCGTTGGCAACGGTGCTATGGCAAGCAAAGAGCAATAAAAGTAACACTGTCGCCATAAAGGAAATAGAGTAGGGGGTACGCGTAGTTTGCATCTGATGCATTCTCCATGTGTTAAGAGGATAAGCGGGGAAACCGTTACATCAGACAATCGGTAAATGTTGCTAATACATTGGCGACTCGCCGGGTTTCCAGACTTAATGCGTTTGTAATAAATGTTGGTTCTCTTTTAATAGGAAAACCTTGCTACAAAGTAAATATTTTAAATAACAGTAAGTTTAACTACTGTTGTTTATTGATCGTTTAGATATTATGTGATTTTTTCATACCGCTCCAAAACACAAACTATTCCTCATTAATAATGAGATGAACATTGGTGAATTGCTCGGGTGTGCGTAGCCATGCCACACACACCCTGTTTCAATTTCAGATGACGTATAGCCACCTTAAGATTGAATTATAGATATTGAACTTTGAAGGTCGCATCAGCGTTTGCAGTACCAGCTACTGACTGCCCGAGAGCAATATAACGAGCCTGGAACGGCAGTATATTCGTGCCATCAATCAAGTCAGTTTTAGCGCTAAAAGTGGCACCATCAAGTATTAATACCTCACCCGTACGGTCCAAAATTTGAATACCGACATTTTGGGCAGAGCCTGCCGCTGAACTCTGCAGCGCTAACGTATCGTCATTACTGGTGACAGTAGTACCCAGGAATGCAACAGCTGCATTACTGGAAACATTGGTATCACAATCATTCAGCTTGATATTGAAGCCAACGGCGGAGCTGAGGTCACCCGCTTTAGCCAGACGAGAAGAACGGACCTGACCCAGCTCAACCGTTTGGTTCATTGATTCTGAATCAATCGCACAAGCGGCATTTACCACTTCACCTTTAAAATGAATAACACCGCCATTAACAGTGGTCGTTACTGATTCATCACCCTCGGCTGCGCTTACCGCAGCAGACGACATCGCCAACACAGAAACGACAATCATACCGACATGTTTGAGTTTCATAATTCTCCAAAATTTATATTTAAGTAGCTGAATAAAGAAAGTTAACAATTAAGTCATTCTGTTATTGCTTATAAAACAAGAATCATTCTTGATGGGATATTGCCCTGAGAATATAGTTTCCAGGGTTATTACATTTCACGAAGAACGATAATATCTTTAAATTACAAGGACACCTAATCACAACAAGTTTATTGCAGCACTTGTTGTAGAGGGTATTTGCAAAGACATTTTATGTCGCTAAATAACATTACGATTTCATTATGCATGTTATTTATAAACAGCGACTAAACAGAATATTATTGCGAACAAGGGAAGTGTCAGGAAAGGTCAAGAGCGGCCAATGGTTTATATGGCTATAAAACATTAGCTATGGTTAATGTTTGACTGGTGTAACTAACACGGAATTGCTCTAAACAGATAAGTGCAGGGTTTATTAAAGCTGACCGACAGACTTTCTTAACCCGGTAATATCTCTCTTAGGTGACTCTCCAAACATCCGCGAATATTCCCGACTGAAATGGGATAAGCTTTCGTAACCGACAGCATAGGCTGCAGTGGTGACATCGTAATGTTCATTCAGCATCAGTCGCCTGGCTTCATTGAGGCGTAGCCATTTCTGATACCGGAGTGGACTCATTCCCGCAAGCTGTCTGAAGTGTTGATGGAAAGTGGGGGTGTTCATTTGCACGCGGTTTGCCAGCCTGACTCTTCAACGCAGGGAAGATGCGGCAAACGGCAAACCTGCATACCAGCCAGCCTATATCCGGTATGCACAGGCCAATCATGAAAGAGGAGAGGCTTTATGTTCTGGAACCCTGAAGTAATAACGACGACTGGAAAATCGCTTCGCATCACTCAAATTCCATTTAACTATTCTGGGTTTGAGGGATATACATAATTGACTTCAGCACCAGAAACAGCATAACAAACTGTTTTAAATGGATATTAATCAAATGGCGATTCAAACTCACAGTTATGAACTCAGTTTTGGTTCATAACTGTGTTAAACGCTGTCCATAAATCACTCGATGTTACGCTTATTGGTTCATGAACTGTTCGTTCTAATGTTGTGATGTGCGTCAAGTTTTAGTGTTCGGTAATGTTACCTTTTACTCGATGATCGATTGTTTAGCACCTCTCCCACAACCGGAGCAGCGGTAAATGCGTTTGGCCAGCCAGCATAGAAGGCGGCCTGGGTAACGATCTCACCAGCTTCCTCAACAGAAAGTCCATTATCCATTGCTCTATTGAGGTGATAGCCAATCTGCGCGCTCTGTCCGGATGCGATTAAGGCGCTGACCGTAATCAGGCTTCTGTCGCGGGGTTTCAGCGCGGGTCTTTGCCATAGATCCAGGAAGAGTGGATCAGCAGTGAATTTAACCAGGCCTGGAGATATTGGGCCAACATTTTTTTCCACTGTCTCTGAACGCTGCTTTTCTGCTTCCTGATTGAGAGGAAGCAGGTCCGGAGAAGCGTCAGGAAGCGCATCTGGCGTGACGCCACGAGTTTCAAATACTGCTTTGGTCACGCTGACGGCTGACATTGCATTTGGCCAACCTGAGTAGAACGCCAGATGGGTAATGATTTCTGATAATTCCGCTGGCGTCACGCCGCTATCGAGAGCGACGTCAATATAGTGCTTAAGCTCGGCAGGCTGGTTGCGGGCAATCAGCATGGCGACGGTCACCACACTACGATCCCTCGGTGAGAGGGCGTCGCGTGTCCACAGATCTTCAGTAATAGCTTCGCGACCAAAGCGCGCGAGAGCCGGTGAGACGGAACAAATATCAGCTTCCGAAATCGCTGACGGTTCTATTTTCATCATAGCTTTACCTCTTGTTTCCTCAGCATTAGCAAAATCAGAAATAACAAGCGACATAGCCGCTGCTGCAAGTACGCTTTTCATGTTAATCCTTACTGGTCAACGTTGCGGCTCCTGTTTGATTCCGCCTTTGTTACGAAGAAATACCGGTTTTACCGGGATTGCGTCCTTCCTGGCGCTCATATGCGCCGTTTGCCTGAGGTAATCCAGGAAGTGCAGCGTTTGTCGGTGCAGTTGATAATCCTCCTCACTGGCGTAAATCTCATAGAAATACCAGCGTTTTGGAGTCTCTGAATCTGTACCGGCATACATGGCTAACACGCCTTTCTCTACTTTGAGCGACTCGACCATTTCAGGAAGGACGATGTTTCTAAATTCGCTCTGAAATTCAGGCTTTACTTCGACGATCACCAGATTATTGATAGTTCGTTCATTCGGTATGATGTGTTTGTCGCCCAGAAACTGTGGCTCCAGGGTAATTTTCTTCTTCCTGTCAATAATGTCAGGTGCACGAGCAGCGAATGCTTTGTATGGGGCGGCATTGAGATGTTTGCGATAAGCACGCTCATTTTCATAGAGTTCGAACATGAATGCCTGACCTGAATTGTCGCTGCGTTGCAGGGCATACATCGCCAGTGTACCTGCTTCATGATCAACCGAAGCGGAAATCGTCTGTCTGGCCACGTCTGCAAAGTCGTTGTCCCGATCGGGTCTGATGCCGAGCTCGAAGATATTCATCTCCGGCTTATTCGGCGCGTCCGGTTTTGTTGCAAAGACAGGGCTGCTTATTAGCATGCAAATTAAAAGCATAAAAGTCTTTTTCACGATGATCTTTTTACTGACATTACTGTTTAAGACGTTCGATCAACTGGTGCTGGTAAGAACGTAACCGACCGCTACTGGCGCTCTCAAAGACGAGAGGAGGAAAAGTGAATAAGGGCTATCGCATCCAGACCTGCTTAACATCTTTCGTTTGCGGCGTATTTTGCGCCATGATTCCCGTCAGAACATGCGGCTGGTAGGTTTCTTCCAGAAACTGAATTTCCTCCGGACTTAGTTGAAGATTTACTGCGTTTACCGCGCCATCGACATGAGCTTTTTTTGTAGCCCCTACGACAGGTGATGTGACTTTTGTCAGCAGCCAAGCGAGAGATATTTCCGTCATTGACACCAGATGACGTTCGGCCAGTTCGGCTACACGCTCAATAATGCTGCGATCCTGTTCAGCCGTGCTGTCATATTTTCCACGCGCATAGTCATCCTCTGTGGCTCGCCGTGTATAGCCTTCTTTACGAGAGAGGCGGCCGCTGGCCAGCGCGCTATAGGGGGTCATTGCGATATTATCCTCAGTGCACAGGCCGAAGAGCTCCCGTTCATCTTCGCGCATAATTAGATTGTAGTGGCTCTGTACGGAAACAAAGGGCGTCAGCCCTTCGCGTTCAGCAAGGGCGTTCGCCTTCGCCAGCTGCCAGGCATAGCAGTTTGAAATACCAACAGCTCGTACTTTGCCAGCAGTAACAGCGGTATGTAACGCTTCAAGCACGTCGATAATGGGCGTGTTGTAATCCCAGATGTGGTAGATGTAGAGGTCGATATAGTCCATCCCCAGATTCTTCAGGCTCTGGTCAAGGGATTGAGCGATTGCCTCTTTTCCGCTGATCCCTCCGGCAATTTGTGCGGGGGTTCGCGGCAGAAACTTGGTGGCCAGGACGATATCATCGCGTTTCGCCATCTCCCGTAATGCCCGGCCAACGTATCGCTCACTGGAGCCATTCTGGTAGGCTATAGCGGTATCGTAAAAGTTGATGCCCTTTTCAAGGCCATAGCGAATGATGTCGCGGCTTGCTGTTTCGTCCAGCGTCCAGCTATGCTGACCCGTCGACGGATCGCCAAACCCCATGCATCCCATGCAGATGCGGGAAACAAGTAAGTCACTTTTACCGAGCCGGGTATACTGCATTGTTATTCTCCCTCTGGATTATTCACGACGGAATTGAGCAGTTCGACAAGCCTTGAAGCGTGTTCCCGGGCAAGCGTTTTTTGCTGCGCGATTTTGTCGGCATCCCGGTCGGCATAGCTGATACCGCAGGTATAAACCGGCGCCAGCAGCTCAAGATTGCACAGCCTTGCCGTGGTTTCGAACGGAATAAGATACTCTTCAATGGTATGGCCAAAGAAACTGTCGACGGTATAGAGCTCCTCTGGCGCTCCCGTTGTAAAGGAGAGGATCAGCTTTTTACCGCCCAGTTTCGCCGTTGAGCCATGCGCGAAGCCGTGAACAAAGACCTCGTCCAGCCATTTTTTCATTAATCCTGGCAGCCCATACCAGGAAAAAGGGAACTGCCAGACAATCACATCGGCCCTGAGCAGGCTTTCCTGCTCCGCCGCGATGTTGAATTTGCCATCCGGATAGAGCCTGTCCAGACGACGAATCTCAACATCGGGAAGGGCGGTCTCCACTTCATCAAGAATAGTGGCATTGGCGACGGAATGGGTAAGCTCAGGATGACCTGAAATAACAAGGATATTTTTCATTTCAATCAGTTAAACATCTTTGGTGAATATTAAATCCAGTATAGAGTGACAACATTATTTTTTTAGAGCAGTAAAGGCTCATTCACTTTTAGGCAAAAACTAATAATTGTCGGCTGATCACAATGTGCTCAATCATCATGAAACGGTGAACTAAACCGTGATGCCCAGTAAACGTTCTGCATTGCGAAACGCGATGGCCTCTTTTTCAGCCTTGTTGACGGGCAGACTGTCTATAAAGGTTTTTACACCGTCCAGGGTCTGATAGGGATAATCGACGGAGAACAGGATCCTTTCAGCACCCATTAACGCGTAGATAAACTGGAAGTGCGGCAGTGTTAGCATATGACGGGGTAACGTAAACGTGTTCCTGGAAGGTTCTCGTTAGCGTGCGTGACAGACCTGTTGCAGCCAGTGGCAGGCTGTCATCAAGACGCTGGAGCCAGAAGGGTAACATCTCCCCCCAGTGGCCACTGATTACCTGCAGGTTGGGATATTTATCAAATGCGCCCGATAACATCAGCCGCAACAAATGGATCCCCGCTTCGTGATGCCAGCCCCAGGCAAACATAGAAAGCCTGGCGTTGACCTCTGCGCTGAAGCCCGTGAAGTAGGCCTGCTGTACGCTTTTAAGCGGTAACCCGGGATGAAGATAGAGTGGCACATTCAGTTTATTAAAGCGGGAAAGCAGGGAGTCGGTCAGGATTATGACCATCAGCGACGGTTTTCCCCCAGTCGCCAAGGAAAGGTGCCTGCTCAAGCGCAACAGGCATACACGCTCGCCCTAACTCGCTGTCGAGATAATGTTCTTCGAGGCAAATGATTTTCATATTCTCACCATTCATACAAAGCAGTAAAAGTGATACAGATTAGAATCACCCGGAACAGCCCGTTCGTGTGTGTCATTCATGACAGTCTGTTCCGGACGGGCTTTACCCCATCGGTTTTTCCCAGGCGCCTCGTGTATCCACTCTGGTCTCTGCGGCGAGTTGTTCCAGCAGGATGATTTCCTCATCGCGTAACTGGATGTCTGAAGCGCAGGCGGCGTCCAGAACGTGATGGACTTTAGTCGCACCAACGAGGGGAAGGGTACCTTTCGCAATAGCCCATGCGATGGCTATCTGTGCCACGCTGGCATTCCTTTCGGCTCCCATTTTTTTCATGGCGGCGGTTAGTCTTTCTATCTGCGGCAGTACTGCGTTATAACTTTCGGCCCGGCCACTCCCGGCAGGCATGGGATGATTTGAATCATAACGACCACTGAGCGCGCCTTGCTCCAGGACCATGTAAGCAAAGAACGTGATGTTATTTTGTCGGCAATAATCAAGGATCCCGGCCTCTTCAGAAGCGCGATAGAGCAGGCTGTAGTGATTTTGTACTGCACTGAGGGAATAACCGGAAGCGTTAAGGATTTCATTGGCGCGTCTGATTTGTGCCAGATTGTGGTTGGAAACACCTACGCGTTTTACCTTACCGCTTTGTAAAAGTGGGATCAGTCCTGGCGTCCATTTTTCGACGTCGAGGGGATTATGGATCCAGTAGATATCAATCGCGTCCACGCCCAGGCGCCCAAGGCTGGCCTCAAGCATATCGCTGACAGGCTGCGCAGACTGCTTGTCCGCAATCTGCGGCGTGAATTTGGTGGATAAAATTATGTTCTCGCGGGGAAACTGACGGACTAATGCTCCCAGCGCAGTCTCGGAACTCCCCATACCATATACTGCTGCGGTATCCCAGAGATTGAGGCCCTTACTCATGGCCGCAGTGAACACTTCTGCCATCTGAGTATCAGAAAGATGATTACCAAAGACGGTGTCGCCGCCGGCAAAGCCTGTGCCCCAGGACCATGTACCTAGTGCGACTGGAGGTAGTGTTTTCATATTCAGCTCCTGAAAAAAGGCCGGATCGTGGCTGACTTAAACCGGCCAAGTAAGGTGAGTAACGATGAATTAATTAAGCTGTCCGGCGGAGTGCATTTAACAGCGCCACACCAACCCCATGTGCTGAAGCGGGATTCTGCCCCGTGATAAGGCGATCGTCGGTAACCACGTTTTCAGACCAGTTTGGAGCTTCATGATAAAGCGCACCATGCTCGCGAAGTGCGGTTTCAAGCAGGAAGGGAACCACATCTGTTGTGTGAACTTCTTCCTCTTCCTTGTTGGTAAAGGCCGCCACATTTTTCCCTTTTATCAGGTATTCGCCGCTACTGAGTTTTGCGTCAACCAATGCCGCAGGCCCGTGGCAGACGGCTGAGACAATCCCATCACTTTCATACACTTCGCGGATAATACGCTGGGCATCCTGATTATCACGGAAATCCCACATGGTCCCATGACCACCTGCAAAGAAAACTGCGCTGTAATCGGCACCTTTCAGCTCGGATAACGCAGGTGTTGTTGCCAGGCGCTGCTGAAAATCGGTTTCGTTCCAGTACCAGGCGTTAACAGGGTCGCTGAGGTCAAATCCATCCACCGGTGGCTGCCCCCCGCGAATACTGGCTATTGTTGTTTTTATTCCGGCATCTTCCAGTACTTTCAGCGGATGAGTCAGCTCGGCCAGGAAAAAACCGGTTGGTACACCGGATGCGCCTTTAATCGGATGGCTGGAAACGACACATAGCACTGGTTTATATGCAGGTTTCATATCGGTCCTCACTCTTTATTTTTAAATTCATCGGCGAAGAGATTTTCCCAGTTAATAAAGGAGCCAAGCGGTATACACTCGAAGCTTAGTAAGCCTGCTTTTGCCAACGGGAATTCGGCCATAACGTTCATCGCTTCATCGACAGAGTCACATTCAAGAAAAATAGCGACGCCAGGTCTGTCCTGACGGAAGTAGATGTCGCGGATGAAGCCTGATTTATACAATCCCCAGGCGTGCAGCGCTTCAGCGTTGAGGTGCGGAGCATATTTCTCCAGCGATGCTCCAGGGGCAGGGATATCCAGACATAAAATTCGCATCATAGTCTCCTGAACTCAGGTCGTAGTAGAAAGAGACTAAAGTATAAGAGGCGTATTTCAGGAAGATTAGAGGGTCATTGACTTAAGCATTTTTAGACTGTACTTAATAATCAGGCGAGAATTGCTTTAGGAAAACATTATGAATAACGCTCTTTATAACCAGATTCGCATCTTCCAGAGCATTGCGCGGGAGGGCAATATTTCGGCAGCCGCAAGGAAACTGGAAATTACGCCTCCCTCCGTCAGCAATGCACTAAAGCTGCTGGAAGAGTATATCGGCCATCCGCTTTTTGTGCGTACGACCCGCCGTATAGAGCTGACGGAAACCGGTCAATTATTGCTGGAACAGACCGCTGCGGCGGTGGAGTCGCTGGAAAACTCGCTTGAAAGCATTCGCGACCAGCATCAGGAGCCCTCTGGGATGGTGCGAATTACGCTCTCGCGTTTTGCCTACCTGTTAATTCTTAAGCCTGCGATGGCAGAATTCTGTCAGCAATATCCGGGTATACAGTTAGAAATTTCGGTCTACGACGGTACCGTGAATATCATCAAAGAGCGTTTTGATCTGGGGATCCGTTTTGGCGATATTCTTGAGGGAGGGGTGGTGGCCCGACCGTTAATGAAACCGTTTCGAGAAGGATTATATGCATCCTCAGCGTATCTCTCCCGACATGGAACGCCTGAAGTGCCGGCAGATCTCTGTCATCACCAGCTGATTGGTTACCGTTTTATCACCAACAACCGCATCCTTCCGCTGCTCCTGAACGATCGCGGTGAGCAGTTGACCGTTGAGATGCCGGGGCAGTTAATCAGCAACGATATTGACGTTATGGCAGACGGGATCCGTAACGGGCTGGGAATTGGGCGCTTGTTTGAGCCTGTCTGGCAGTTACAGCCGGACAGGGAGCGCTTTATTCCGGTGATGGAGAGCTACTGGAAAACCTACCCGCCAGTGTATCTCTATTACCCCAAAAACGCGGGTAAAACGAAAAGAGTGAAGGCCCTGATTGATTTTCTGATATCCACTACGGGGGGATAAGCTACTGAAAGAGCGGAACACATGAACTTAAGAACAAACCCACCATATTTAACATAATATACATTATGCGCACCAACATAAACCAAGGAAGAATCCAGTCGTTGGCGGTCATGATTGTCGTGCTCATTAACAACGACCAAACCCCATATCTCACTTACTACCGTATTCTCGGCTTAACCGTCCATGCAACCTCAACACATTGGTTTCAACTGCCGTCACCACGTTCTCCGGAAAATCTGTCGGTAATGAAGTCTTCACGTTATCCAGTGCTGCCGGAATCATTCTGGCAAAGTCACTCAGGATTTCATGCATCTGCACTTCCGGAAATTTCAGCACCTTTGCTGTCGCCAGAAAATGTCGCGGATAAATTTTATCGATTGCCGTTTTTTTGCCTTTGGATGCGTTAAGCCCCATTGCCAGTTTGAGATCGCTGATGTGTATTCCTGCGCCACCCAATACCGGAAATGCTGAAATGATGTCGTAAAATGGCGTGAGTCGATAACTGCCGCCAGCCTGAATAAATACGGAGAAGTTTTTTGCATGGCCATCCGTTGCGCCAATCAACCACTGGAACACCTGAAACTTCATAAAATCATAGCGATCGCGAAGCGCCTCGCTGGACCCCATCAAAAAAGCCATGATCCGCGCGATGCCTGGGCCTCCATCTGATTCATATTTCACCGATGAAGGTAAACCAAATGTCTGACACATATCCTCCTGTGGCAAGCGAAGTAAAACCGTTCGCTCAGCATTCCAACGCCTGTCAAAACGTTCGACCGCTAACGCGCGCACATTTCCCGCTTTAATGATTTCTGCGTTCGGCACATTCAACCCAAGTTCTTTCGCCAGCAGCAGACAGTAATACTCATTATCAACGCTTTGGCTGAGATCGAGCGTCGCATTGGGCTGCCTGATTTCGCCAATCGGTAATTTAATGATGTGCGTCGTCGGCGTTATTCCTTTCGGAATGCACCAGTCATTGCCTATTCTGAGCAGCGCTGTCTTCTCCTGCGCGCCAGCAACCGAGATGCGAAAGTCATTTTCTTCTCTAATCATGCCCAGAGGGATATCTGCTTTATAAGCCGTTAATACTTCTTCAAGCCTGGCTTCAGTGAGCTGTTCCCATGCCATTATCGGGCGCGTTATGGTTTCATTTTCGGGTAATAACGTTACGGCACCAACGCTATCTCGCCCTATTTCTGACAATAAATCAAACGGTTGTCTGGATTTAGCATGATAACGTTTAACGATCCGGTCACGTACAATCGGGCTATCGGGTAACAGGTTATCGAAGAAGTTAAATACGGCATCAGAGGTGATATTCCCCCTCTGCAATGGCAGCGAAAGTGACAACGGTCTGGCATAACGGTTAGCTAACCACTCCGGTGCATACTTAAAGGTGTGCGCGCCATTGGCTAACTTCGTTAACTCGCCTACCCGCTGGTTGTTCATCCAAGTGACAAGTTTAGGCATTACCACTCCAGATCTTGCTGTTCTGTTGATTCTGGCGAGGCATTTTTCGTGTCGCATAGCGTCATTGAGAGTTCAAGCGACTGTAAAATCTTAAAAAATGTCATGAGCGTGGTATTGTCAGGGTTGTTTTCGAAATTGGAAATTGTCGCCTGCTTAATACCGATTTTTTTCGCCAGTTCGCTCTGCGTCCAGCCATTTTGCTGACGAACCAGTTTCATTGCATTCGCTAATTGCGTTGGGCTATAGATCTTCTGAAAGCTCATCATGTCATACGTCCACAGCATATTTATCCGCTCAAGGGGATATTATCAGTTTTATCCTTTAGTGGGGATAAAGTCAATCAGGAAACACATCTTATCCGCTCTACGGGATAAACGCTGTGATATCCGCGATCGCGGATAAAAAGGAGGATTTAAAAGTCGTTTGAAGTCGGCAATATTAAGCCGCATGCATCTTCGACATGCGGCTTATACGGTTTACCAGCTATATTTCACACCCAGCATGCCCTGAGTATCGCTATAGCCTTTATCACCTAGTTGCACACCGACATTCCCCCACAGGCTAAGGTTGTTATTTACTTTCGCCTCAACTCCGGTACGTACTTCACCGAGATTACGCGCACCATCACGGCTTACGGTTTGACCATTCATCTTCACGGCGTAGACTTCGCTATTGTTGATCCAGTTCGCTTCAATGTAAGGCTGGAACTCACGCTCTTTACCATCGTCACGCTGGTGATGGCTGTTCAGGTAGGTTTTCACCCCAAGTCGCGTTTGCACGTTTCCGTCGCCTTCTGTTTCAATGCGTGTTCCGTCTTTCCGGATATGGTCAGAATCTTTCACACCCATCCAGGTGATTTGCACCTGTGGCTGGACGTACCAGGTATTCAGCGTCCCTTCGCTGCCGCTAAATGTTCCCGCTTCAAAGGTATACCCACCCTCAACAGAGGCCGTCACACCGCGAGAATCATAGTCGTCAGCAGAACGGTTATCGGAACTGACGCTGTTATCAAACCAGTTATACAGCGCCCAGCTGTCAACATAAGCGCCGGTCTTATTCGCATCGTCCTGATACCAGGTCGCGTACATCCCAGCGCTGTAACCGCTGATGCGCCCATCCGATTTATAACCCACACGATTACTCTGAGTATTACTGTGCTGATTGGCGTAGCCTGCCATCACGCCAAGATGCCAGCGATCCTGCGCGTTGCTACTCCACTGCGCCAAATCGCCTCCTAGCTGCAATACATAGCGGTTAGCCTGAGTATTTAGCTGGCCGTCACCGGTCCTGAAACGTTCGTGCCCTCCGACATGACGCATCCACATATTGGTTGCCGAATCCTGAACTCGCAGTGAATCTGTATACTGCGGCTCACCCAGACGGTCGTGTAATCGATGGCTAAACAGCGAGTTGGCTGCGGCAATGTTGCTGATATAGCTTCCGGCCTCCGGGCGATAAACTGATGGGCCTTCCGGATCCACAACAGGGGGATTATTGATGGGATCGGGTGTATCCGCTGGCGTTACGCCGTCCCATTTACTGGTCAGATACCAGTTTTTCTCGTCATTCCCCTTCCCTTTAGCCAGCGTGTAGACGTAAGCCCCAGCTTCGACAGTTCCGGTGGTCAGCGCGAAGTTACCTGCAGAATTACCGCCAACCTCAATGAGTTCAATACCGTTGACCGTTTGTGCACCGACGCCGCCAATGTTATCAACCCGAACGCGAGTGTTCCCTTGGGTATCGCCTTTCACGTTCATCTTATCGGTGGGCGAATTATCGCCGCCCAGCGTCGCGTTGAACGTCATCAGGCCATTGTTTCCGGTATAGTTACCGTTAACGGTCAGTACATTCCCCGGTTTCCCCCCTTCGCTGTTCATTTGAACCGTGCCACCATTCTCCAGGTTACCGCCGACAGTGGTTTTAGCGACACGCAGTGTCCCCCTTGGCATAACGTTCACATCACCTGCAGTGGTGACATTTCCCGACATCACACCGCTGTTATGGATATTAATGTGCTGACTTGCCATATTAATGGCAGAGTCGGAACCGAAAGCAATTTCACCACCCACGATATCCGTCGTACCCTGATACGCCGCGGAATCGTTGTTAAGAGTCAGGATCCCGGTCCCCAGTTTTGTCACATCGCCGCTACCGGTGATACTGTGCGTCATCGCCCAGCTACGCTCAGTGGCGATGGTGAGCAGGCCATTATTGATAACGGAAGCATCACCCAGGTTTTTCTGCTCGTTGACGCTGAGCGCGCTGCCTGTATCAATGTTGAATTGCCCCACAAAGCGGCTATTATCGCCATTCAGCTCTACGTCTGTCCTGGCGGTTGCGCTCACGATACCCTTCCCGCTTATGCTATTACGCAGTTCGCCGGTCACGTTTTTTAGCGTTAACAGACCGTCACTAGCAATATTTCCTCTGCCTAACCCCTGCGTATTGTCGAGGCTGACTTCCGCATTTGGGCTAATGCTGGTTAAGGCATTGTAGCGTGCATTAAGCCCCTCGATAGCCAGTGTTCCCCCTGTAACATTCAGGTTTCCGCCACCTGTCAGTTCGCCCTGACTGATCCCACCTTTATTCACCGTCAGCGACCCCTCTTTAAACAAAACAGTCGAACCCATCAGCCCGGTGAATGTCTCTACCGTCTGGGCCGATCCATTAAGATCGACGATGGCCGCGTTGCTGATGTTCAGTTCCCGAGTATTGCCCAGCGCGCCATCCGCATCGGTACGTAATGTCCCCATCTGAACGTAGGTTGCCCCCTGATAGTCGTTCTGACCGTTGGAAAGCGAAACCTGTCGCACCGTATTGATTGCCAGATCCCCTTCACCACCGATTTTTGCCGACATATCGGCCGTTGCGCCATAGACTCCGCCATGTTCGGCTAACGTCAGCTTTTGCCCACCATGGATGTTCAGCGCTTTCAGCCCATAGTTAACATACAAACCATCACCAGGTGCGGTCGTGAGGCGGAATCCATAATCACCCTCGGCGACCACTGTCCCGTTTTGTGCAATACGTAACGTTTTGTCCGCTTCCACCTCGTCGCCCTGTAAATCACGTAACGTTAATGAGCCACCCGACCCAATAACCATTTGCGCCTTCACCAGTTGAACGCCGACATGACTATCATCGTGTTCCAGCAAATTGAGCGTCGTCAGAGGGTTATTCGCCATGGGATCATTCCACGGTTTAGGCACGTCGATAAGCACGTCGCCCATCCCGTTTACCTGATAGTTACGGCCTTTCCAGGTGTAGTCACCCGCGCCGACAACCAGCGTATCGACGCTGATATATCCCTCCGCAAGCGTCGCAGCAGGTATATCCGTATCGAAAGTGAGCGTACCGCCATTCATGGCTAGTCCACCAATGGATTGCTCTCCCACTTTTACCGATGTGGTATTTTCACTGTCAGACTGCAGCATCGCGTGAGTAAGCGCAGCGGTGTTGTCGCGTTCCAGTGTGAAGGTACTGTCTTTCAGTTGGGCAACACCGGCGAATTCAGTCCCTGCTGCATGGGTAAAGCCAAACATTTTGTCGGAGGATGACAGTTGCACTCGCATCAAGCCATCGCCTTTGAGCGCATTGGTCAGCGTGTAATCTCCTGCACTGTTCGTTGATGCGAGAATGTCGAGCGTACCGGGGCTTGCAATGGTTACTTCACTCGACCCCATGCCTGTTACCCCATCTGCCGTATGTGACGCAATGGTCAGGAGGCCGCCATTGACCAACGTTTTACCGCTATAAGTATTCCCTGCATTGAACACCGTATGGCCTGCATCATGCATCACTTTTCCGTCTTTATCGTCACCCGTAATCAGCATATCGACCTGGTAGCCGGCATCACTGTTATTGGTATGATTAAAGACAAAAACGCCTTCGCCAAGACCAAACTCCACTTTCGTCGCATTGGTGATAAACCCGGCATCTGCCGCCGCCTCACCGTGAGCAGCACCAATGTTTAGCGTTCCTACAGCAGGCTCAAAAACACCTAAGTAAACTTCTCCACCTTCGACATTCAGCGTACCGTTATTCGTCAGGGTTAACGTACCCGTGCCTGTCGTCCCTACGTTCATATTGAATGTTTCAAGAAGAGAGTTCTGCCCATCCACCCGCACGTCGCCCTTACTTTTGTCATTGAGAGCTATTTGTGTATCACGCGCTTTAACTATACCTCCGGTGGTAATATTCAGTTCACCCGTGCCTAATACACCGACCTGTAGCAATTGGGCGTTAGTAGATGACGTTTTTAAATTCCAGAGACTATCCGTTGAAATATTAACTATCCCCTTACCGGAGGCATTTCCTCCGATAAATCCATAGCCCGTTGAATTAAGAGTGGCACCATTACTGACATTTACGATGCCGCTACCAAAATTACCGACATTGATACCTACAGTATCGAACAATGATGTCGCATCCATCAGGTTCAGTGTGCCGATACCGCTTGCTTTATCGCCCAAAAAAGTAATATTTTGCGATACGAACTTACCGCCATCGCTGATATTGAGGTTTCCGACGCCCGCAACACCAATAGTGGTATAGACATTCTTATTGACCTCCCACATCCCCCCCGTGGTGATGCTAACCTTCCCGACGCCGGTTTCTCCATAACCGAGTGAGCTTCCTCCGTTGCTGACAACAAGCCCCTCATTACTGATATTCATTTCGCCGTGGCCGTCATAACCAAGATTAGTTCCGAGATTAGTGATAACGGAGTTCTTATCCTTAACAGTAATGTTGCCTGTGCCTGTTTCTTTCATCCCCGCAGTGATAATTCCCGAATCTACTTTGCCTTCACTCGAGACATTAAGTTCACCGTCGCCAGCATCACCGATATAGATATAGCGGAAAGCTTCGCCCGTTCCGAGGAAATTCCAATGCCCTTTATCGGTCACGTTGACGACACCGTGGGACCCGTCCTGAACGCCCACCAATGAATATTCTTTATTATTAATCAGTCCATTATTGGAAATATTGACTGTGCCATTACCGAAATATCCATTATAGAGTCTGCGTACCGTGATGACAGAGTCTTGATCCTGCACATTCAGGGTTCCGATACCGGTGGGATTGCCACCGATAATCGTATTTTCAGCCGTAATTAGCCCCCCATCGCGAATAGTTGCTTCGCCCGTCCCTTGATTACCAATTTGAAATTCAATTGAGGAATCATTATTTTTTATTAGCCACTCGCCACCCTTTTCAACGACAACCTTACCATTACTGTTCGCCTGATATCCTACAATGGCGACTATTGAACTCGTGACGTAACCCTTATCCGTAATATTTAATGAGCCTGTACCGTAACTCCCTATTTCGAATAATTCGGTCGTCAGAACCGAGTCCTCTCCCTCAACATTGACCGTCCCGACGCCTCCTGTCGAAGAACCTATCCTTAAATATCCTCCATCAACGTGACCCTTCTGTTTAATATTCAGCGTCCCCGTTCCGGATTGACCCACATTTAAAGGCCTTGCATTATTTCCGCTATCATACAATCGCCAGGTACCACCCAAAACGTTAACGGTGCCCTCCGAGTCCTCATTAGCGCCAATGACGCTGGTAGTAATAGTGGTTAAGGAGGCATTACCGCCAGCCAAAATATTAAGCACTCCAGTGCCATACCACCCAACCAGGTAGGCATCGTAAGCAACATCAGTATTAATATTGGTAATCTGACCATTATCAACTTCCAGACTCGCACCTGACGCTGAACCGCTTAGTGCCAGCAAAACACCCAGCGTCAATCTACTGAATTTCGTTGTCAGTCCAGAGGACTTACGTAAATTAACCGTTGATGTTTTACCTACCCTGCGAGTTAATTCCGAGCAGGCCTGAAATACCTGTAGGGTGCAATTCCATATCACGCGATAGATTCTATTCATATAAACGCTCCATATACAAACAATACAGCCACGAAAGAGATGAGTCATCAGACGTTAAAAATGAAACTTATTAAGTTGTCAGAGGTCTGTATTGAGTGTTGGTTGGAGGTGGGAAGGTGTCAATTTGGCTAATTTGCTAATACTTTCGAATCGATAGATTAAAAATTGCATAGTTCTTATTTTATTTAAAAATGAACCATGAGTTATTGTTGCTTAATAAGAAAACTGTTTCTTTCAATAAGAAGATTATCATCATCATATTTAACAAAGAATAGCACTAATTGCTAAAAAAAGAAGTTTATTAAACCCCTTTTTCATCCATTAATGCCTTTAGGAATATTCGCTATAAAATAATGGTTATGCTTAATATTTTAAGAAAAATAGCAATTTCCCCTTGAATATATTACTGGCGATGGAACGATGAATTTGCAAGCTGGCATTTAACAAGCCAGCTCTAAAAGAAGGGAAATGAGAATACCAATACTCAAAAACTAACAGCCACGGTCATCATGATGTGGCTGTCAATGAAACTATAACCCAGGCGCTTTCCATAACGAAGTCGTCAGTCCATGATCAACCAGCCCCAGCTGATCCTGATAAACTGCCTGCCACTTATCGCGTGAATCCTGATAAAGTTCATGCTTTTCCGGGTCTGGTGAGTGCGTTCGTTCCCAGCGAACCAGGCGTTCTCCGGTTTCTGCCATTGATGAAAAAATTCCGGCACCGACGCCAGCTGCAATGGCACATCCTAATGCGGTGGCTTCTTTGACTACCGGAATATTGACGGGTAATCCCGAGACATCAGCGAGAATTTGACTCCATAATTTCCCTTTTGAACCTCCGCCTGCAAAGACTAACGATGAAGGATGAATATTCGAGAAATCAGCGATTTGTTGCAAATTACACGCTGATACAATCGCCGCATTTTCTTCCAGCGCACGGAACAATGTCGCTTTGTTACATTTATCCGGATCAATAGACAAATTAATAAAGGAAGGCGCAGCGTGATACCAGGTTTTAAAGCGCATTCTGTCGGAGAATATCGGCATTACCCCCCACGACCCTGGCGGCACCCGACTTGCCATCTCTTCAAGCAGCGTATAGGTGTCGATGCCTAAACGTTCGGCAATCAGTTTTTCTTCGGCACAGAAAGCATCGCGGAACCAGCGCATGGTGAGTCCGGTAAAAAAGCTTATAGATTCAGCTTGTACCATGCCAGGAATAACATGAGGATTAACGCGCACGTTCATTTCTGGGTCTGTCACCGGCGCGGCTAAGTTTACAACTTGCTGCCAGAATGTACCGCCAAGAACAGCGGTTTGTGCCGGACGGACAACGCCTAACCCCAGGCAACCAAGTTGCACGTCGCCTCCTCCAACGACCACCGGAGTGCCCGCCTTCAGACCGCAGAGTTCCGCCGCTTGTGAACTTACCACGCCCAGCAATGTGCCGGTTTCTTTGACAGGAGAAAGAATATCGGCCCGTAGTCCGGCCATATCCAGCAATGCAGGTTTCCAGTCACGGGTGGTTAGGTCAAGAAGTCCCGTGGTGCCAGCGTTAGAGGGATCCACCGCCAGTTCGCCGCTGAGCATATAGGCCAGCCAGTCGCTGATCATGGTGATGGTTGATGCCTGACGGTAAATATCGGAACGATGGTGCGCCAGCCAAAGTAATCTGGGAATAGCGCTTAAAGCCAGCGTTTGTCCGGTGGCGCGATAAACTTCGTTTTCAAAGGTATTGTTGTGCAGTTCTTTAAGTTCGCTAACTTCGCGCGCCGCTCTGGCATCCACATTGGCGCAGGCCCAGATCGGTGTTCCTTCATTGTTATATAAAACAATGCCTTCGCGCATCGAACATGCCGAAACGGCAGCGATATACTCCGGGGCTATGCCGGCGTTGTGAAGCGCCTGGCGCATACACTCACACGCCAGTTGCCAGTTTTTGTTGAGATCAAACTCCATAGAACCAGGAACGTCCGGTACTGCCAGGTGCCGCCACTCCGCCTGTCCCACTGCTATTTGATTGCCTTCCAGGTCGAATATCACAGCCCGAATACTTCCGGTGCCTGCATCCAGCGCCATCAGGTAGTACTTTGATTCTGAAGGGGTAAAGAGTCGAGCCATTAGATTATCCTCGGCTTATGCGTTCTGTCTGTTCCTCTATACGTTCTCCATCATTCCCGGTAATAAGGTCATGCAAATTTAACTACGTAAAATCGCCGCTGCTGTGTCCTGATCGGTAACCAGTGCGTTGATATAGCCGCCTTTCATTGCAGCGGCAATGGCTTCGGCTTTATTTTCTCCCCCTGCTACGCCAACCCGGACGGGAATGGTCTTCAGCGCGCTTAAAGGTAAGCCAATCAGTTCGTTATGTATTTTAATATCCGTGACAACGTCACCTTTTGCATCAAAAAAGTAGCCTAAAATGTCGCCAACCGCCCCTTTTCGACCAATCATTAACTGTTCGCCCTGGCTGATATAGCCGGAGCGAATGATTGTTGCGTCGTCTTGTTGACTCACAGCCCCAATGCCGACAATCGCCACATCCGCTGCTTGCGCGGCTAGCAGAACGTCTTTGACGCAATTTTCATTTTTTAGCGTACGGGCAATGTCAGCGGAGGATGCCCGCAACGGAGCCGGAATAATATTCACACTGCACGCCGCGTTAAGCTGCCCGATACCCGTCATATAAGAACCGACGCCACCGGAGAGCGTGACCAGGCGAATTTGCTGTGACGAAATAAAACCACTTAAGCGTTGCAGCGTATTCATGGTTGCCTCGCCAAAACCAATCGCCAGCATCTGTTGTGGTTGAAGTAAACTCATCAACATATGCGCCGTGCCTATCCCCAGTCGCCCGCCGACATCAGCATCCGCAAGCCCAGGGATCACCCGGACATGTTGTAGCGAAAACTGACGACGTAATTGTGTTTCATATTCCAGACAGCCTTCAAAGCGAGAATTAATCTGCACGCGAATAATGCCGGACTGATGCCCTTTCTCCAGTAATCGCGACACTTTCAAACGGGTCAGCCCGAGACGATCGCTGATCTCGCTCTGGGTCAGCCCGTCGTGGTAGTAAAACCACGCGATCCGCGCGACCTGTTCTTCTTCACACATTCCCTGTTCTGAAATTGCCGAATCGTTGATTGTCATAATTCATTCTTCACTTTGAACATATTTAAATCTTTAATGCAATTGTTCAGTTCTTGCGCATTTATATCTGTGATAGCAACCACAGTTTGACTCTACGAGCATGAACAAACGCAACCGTGAAAATCAAAATAGCATAAATTGTGATCTATTCGTCGGAAATATATGCAATGCCCGCCTAAGGTTATGAACAAATTAAAAGCAAAAATACATTTGTTCAAAACTCACCTGCAAAACTGAACGGGGGAAATATGCAAACGAGTGATACCCGCGCGTTACCGCTACTTTGCGCCCGCTCGGTTTATAAACAGTATTCAGGGGTTAATGTCCTGAAAGGCATCGATTTTACGTTGCATCAGGGGGAGGTCCACGCCCTGCTCGGCGGCAATGGTGCCGGTAAATCGACGTTAATGAAGATTATTGCCGGTATTACCCCTGCTGATAGCGGTACGCTGGAGATTGGGGGCAACAACTACGTCAGATTAACGCCAGTTCATGCTCATCAGCTGGGCATTTATCTCGTTCCCCAGGAACCGCTGCTTTTTCCAAGCCTGTCGATAAAAGAAAACATCCTGTTTGGTCTGGCAAAAAAACAACTCTCCATACAGAAAATGAATAACTTGCTGGCGGCGCTGGGCTGCCAGTTTGATCTGCATAGTCTGGCAGGATCGCTGGATGTCGCCGATCGCCAAATGGTGGAAATCCTCCGCGGGCTGATGCGCGATTCGCGAATTCTGATCCTCGATGAACCTACCGCCTCGCTTACTCCCGCCGAAACCGAACGTTTGTTTATTCGCTTGCGGGAGCTGCTTGCTACTGGCGTGGGTATTGTTTTTATCTCGCATAAGCTGCCGGAAATTCGCCAGATTGCCGACCGAATTAGCGTGATGCGCGACGGAACCATCGCCTTAAGCGGCAAAACCAGCGAACTGTCTACCGACGACATTATTCAGGCCATCACGCCAGCGCTACGGGAAAAATCGCTCTCTGCCAGCCGAAAATTATGGCTGGAGTTACCTGGCAACCGCGCACAACATGCCGCCGGAACGTCGATGCTGACACTAGAAAATCTGACCGGCGAAGGTTTCAGGAATGTCAGCCTGACGCTCAATGCCGGAGAAATTCTGGGTCTGGCTGGGCTGGTGGGTGCCGGACGCACAGAACTGGCCGAGACGCTCTATGGTCTGCGTACTTTGCGTGGCGGACGCATTATGCTGAATGGTAAAGAGATCAATAAATTATCCACTGGAGAACGTTTACTGCGCGGTCTGGTTTATCTGCCGGAAGATCGCCAGTCATCCGGACTGAATCTCGATGCTTCGCTGGCCTGGAACGTCTGCGCCCTTACTCATAACCTTCGTGGATTCTGGGCGAAAACCGCGAAAGATAATGCCACCCTGGAACGATATCGTCGGGCGCTGAATATTAAATTTAACCAACCGGAACAAGCTGCACGGACATTATCCGGTGGCAACCAGCAAAAAATCCTGATTGCCAAATGCCTGGAAGCTTCGCCGCAAGTATTGATTGTCGATGAGCCGACGCGCGGCGTGGATGTCTCGGCGCGTAATGATATCTACCAACTGTTGCGCAGCATCGCCGCACAGAATGTGGCTGTGCTGCTTATCTCCTCTGATCTCGAAGAGATCGAACTGATGGCAGATCGCGTGTATGTGATGCATCAGGGCGAAATTGCCCACTCTGCACTGACCGGGCGCGATATTAATGTCGAGACCATTATGCGCGTTGCCTTCGGCGATAGTCAGCGTCAGGAGGCGTCATGCTGAAATTTATTCAGAACAACCGTGAAATCACGGCACTGCTGGCGGTGGTGCTGCTGTTTGTATTACCCGGTTTTCTCGACCGTCAGTATTTAAGTGTGCAAACGCTGACCATGGTTTATAGCAGCGCGCAAATCCTGATCCTGCTGGCAATGGGCGCGACGCTGGTAATGCTTACGCGCAATATTGATGTTTCAGTGGGTTCGATTACCGGAATGTGCGCGGTGCTGTTGGGGATGTTACTGAACGCGGGGTATTCACTACCTGTTGCTTGTGTCGCGACTTTACTGCTTGGTTTGCTCGCGGGATTTTTCAACGGTGTCCTGGTCGCGTGGCTAAAGATCCCTGCCATTGTTGCCACCCTTGGAACGTTAGGGTTGTACAGAGGCATCATGTTGCTGTGGACTGGCGGTAAATGGATTGAGGGATTACCCGCCGAACTGAAACAACTCTCCGCCCCGCTGCTGTTTGGCGTTTCCGCGATTGGTTGGTTGACGATAATTCTGGTGGCATTTATGGCCTGGCTGCTGGCAAAGACGGCGTTTGGACGCAGTTTTTATGTCACGGGCGATAATTTACAGGGCGCTCGTCAACTGGGCGTTCGTACGGAAGCCATTCGCATTGTGGCATTTTCGTTGAACGGCTGCATGGCGGCACTGGCGGGAATTGTGTTTGCTTCGCAGATTGGTTTTATCCCCAACCAGACCGGTACCGGGCTGGAGATGAACGCAATTGCAGCCTGCGTGCTGGGCGGCATTAGTTTGCTCGGCGGTTCCGGCGCGATCATCGGTGCGGTATTAGGCGCATGGTTTCTGACGCAGATCGATAGCGTACTGGTGCTGTTGCGCATTCCGGCATGGTGGAACGATTTTATCGCGGGCCTCGTGCTGCTGGCGGTGCTGGTGTTTGATGGACGCCTGCGTTGTGCGCTGGAACGTAATCTGCGGCGGCAAAAATATGCCCGCTTTATGATGTCACCGCCATCCGTTAAACCCGCTTCGTCAGGTAAAAAACGGGAGGCCGCATAATGCGTATTCGCTACGGTTGGGAACTGGCTCTTGCCGCACTGCTCGTTATTGAGATTGTCGCATTTGGTGCAATTAACCCGCGGATGTTAGATCTTAATATGTTGCTGTTCAGCACCAGTGACTTTATCTGCATTGGCATTGTCGCCCTACCGCTGACGATGGTGGTTGTCAGTGGCGGGATCGATATTTCGTTTGGTTCGACCATCGGCCTCTGCGCCATTGCATTGGGCGTACTGTTTCAAAGTGGTGTGCCGATGCCGCTGGCGATTCTCCTGACCTTACTGCTCGGCGCATTGTGCGGGCTGATCAACGCCGGATTAATTATCTATACCAAAGTTAACCCGCTGGTGATTACGCTTGGCACGCTGTATCTGTTTGCCGGAAGTGCCCTGCTGCTTTCCGGGATGGCCGGAGCGACGGGGTACGAAGGTATTGGTGGATTCCCGATGGCGTTTACAGATTTCGCTAACCTGGATGTGCTGGGACTCCCCGTTCCGCTGATTATCTTTCTGATATGTCTCCTCGTTTTCTGGCTCTGGCTGCATAAAACCCATGCCGGACGTAACGTGTTTTTGATTGGGCAAAGCCCGCGCGTGGCGCTTTATAGCGCGATTCCAGTTAACCGCACCTTATGTGCGCTCTATGCCATGACGGGGCTGGCGTCTGCAGTCGCCGCTGTGCTGCTGGTATCGTATTTTGGTTCAGCACGCTCCGATCTCGGTGCGTCGTTTCTGATGCCCGCCATCACCGCCGTGGTGCTTGGCGGTGCCAATATTTATGGTGGTTCCGGTTCCATTATCGGCACCGCCATTGCGGTTTTATTAGTGGGATATTTGCAACAAGGTTTGCAAATGGCAGGAGTGCCAAATCAGGTGTCCAGCGCCCTTTCCGGTGCGCTACTTATCGTCGTTGTCGTAGGTCGTTCCGTTAGCCTGCATCGCCAGCAAATTAAAGAGTGGCTGGCGCGTCGGGCCAATAACCCATTGCCATAAAGGATATCTTCATGACACTTCATCGCTTTAAGAAAATCGCCTTACTTAGCGCGCTTGGCATTGCCGCAATCTCTATGAATGTGCAGGCCACAGAGCGTATTGCATTTATTCCCAAACTGGTTGGCGTGGGATTTTTTACCAGCGGTGGCAACGGCGCACAACAAGCGGGTAAAGAGCTGGGCGTTGATGTGACCTACGACGGGCCGACAGAACCCAGTGTTTCTGGTCAGGTACAGTTGATTAATAACTTCGTTAATCAGGGTTATAACGCCATTATCGTTTCTGCGGTTTCGCCTGATGGCTTGTGTCCGGCACTGAAACGCGCCATGCAACGTGGTGTGAGAGTGCTGACCTGGGACTCTGATACTAAACCGGAGTGCCGCTCTTACTACATTAATCAGGGAACGCCCGCCCAGTTGGGAGGTATGTTGGTGGATATGGCGGCGCGTCAGGTAAATAAAGACAAAGCCAAAGTCGCGTTTTTCTACTCAAGCCCCACCGTTACGGACCAAAACCAGTGGGTGAAAGAGGCGAAAGCGAAAATCGCCAAAGAGCATCCAGGCTGGGAAATTGTCACTACGCAGTTTGGCTATAACGATGCCACTAAATCGTTACAAACTGCAGAAGGAATATTAAAAGCGTATAGCGATCTCGACGCCATTATCGCCCCCGACGCCAACGCCCTGCCCGCTGCCGCACAAGCCGCAGAAAACCTGAAAAATGACAAAGTTGCGATTGTCGGATTCAGTACGCCAAACGTGATGCGTCCATATGTGGAACGCGGCACGGTGAAAGAATTTGGCCTGTGGGATGTGGTTCAGCAAGGCAAAATTTCAGTTTATGTCGCGGATGCATTATTGAAAAAAGGATCAATGAAAACGGGCGACAAGCTGGATGTTCAGGGCGTAGGTCAGGTGGAAGTCTCGCCAAACAGCGTTCAGGGCTATGACTACGAAGCGGATGGTAATGGCATCGTACTGTTACCGGAGCGCGTGATATTCAACAAAGAGAATATCGGCAAATACGATTTCTGATGTGCATTACTTAACCGGAGTAAGTTATGGCAGATTTAGACGATATTAAAGATGGTAAAGATTTTCGTACCGATCAACCGCAAAAAAATATCCCTTTTACCCTGAAAGGTTGCGGTGCGCTGGATTGGGGAATGCAGTCACGCTTATCACGGATATTTAATCCGAAAACGGGTAAAACCGTGATGCTGGCCTTTGACCATGGTTATTTTCAGGGGCCGACTACCGGACTTGAACGCATTGATATAAATATCGCCCCGCTGTTTGAACATGCCGATGTATTAATGTGTACGCGCGGCATTTTGCGCAGCGTAGTCCCCCCGGCGACTAATAAGCCAGTGGTACTGCGGGCGTCAGGTGCGAACTCTATTCTGGCGGAATTAAGTAATGAAGCCGTGGCGTTATCGATGGATGACGCCGTGCGCCTGAACAGTTGCGCGGTGGCGGCGCAGGTTTATATCGGCAGCGAATATGAACATCAGTCGATCAAAAATATTATTCAGCTGGTCGATGCCGGAATGAAAGTGGGAATGCCGACCATGGCCGTGACTGGCGTGGGCAAAGATATGGTGCGCGATCAGCGTTATTTCTCGCTCGCGACTCGAATCGCCGCTGAAATGGGGGCGCAGATTATCAAAACTTATTATGTCGATAAAGGTTTTGAACGGATTGTTGCCGGATGTCCGGTACCCATTGTTATTGCTGGCGGTAAAAAATTACCGGAGCGCGAGGCGCTGGAAATGTGCTGGCAGGCTATCGATCAGGGCGCTTCTGGTGTGGATATGGGGCGTAATATTTTCCAGTCTGACCATCCGGTGGCGATGATGAAAGCCGTACAGGCGGTAGTACACCATAACGAAACGGCTGATCGGGCATATGAACTCTATCTGAGTGAAAAACAGTAACTGCGGATTAAGGAGAAGAAACATGCACGTCACACTGGTTGAAATTAACGTTCATGAAGACAAGGTTGACGAGTTTATCGAAGTTTTTCGCCAGAACCACCTGGGCTCGGTACAGGAAGAAGGCAATTTGCGCTTCGATGTCTTACAGGACCCGGAAGTGAATTCGCGCTTTTATATCTACGAAGCTTATAAAGATGAAGACGCAGTGGCGTTCCATAAAACCACGCCCCACTACAAAACCTGTGTCGCGAAACTGGAATCTTTAATGACCGGGCCGCGTAAAAAACGTCTGTTCAATGGGTTGATGCCGTGAGGCGAATTTATCAGTTTTATCTACACTAGGGGTAACGCGCTGACGGGAGTAAAAATATGTCTGACTGGAACCCCTCTTTATATCTGCACTTTGCCGCTGAACGATCGCGTCCGGCGGTGGAGCTGCTTGCCAGAGTGCCGCTGGAGAATATCGAATACGTTGCCGATCTTGGCTGTGGCCCAGGTAACAGCACCGCCCTGCTGCATCAACGTTGGCCTGCGGCCAAGATAACGGGCATCGACTCGTCTCCGGCGATGGTTGCCGAAGCGCGCAGTGCTTTGCCGGACTGCCAGTTTGTGGAAGCAGATATCCGCAATTGGCAACCGGAACAGACACTCGATCTGATTTTTGCTAATGCCTCACTGCAATGGCTGCCCGACCACTACGAATTGTTCCCTCATCTGGTTTCTTTACTTAATTCGCATGGTGTGTTGGCAGTACAGATGCCAGATAACTGGCTAGAGCCAACCCATGTGCTCATGCGCGAAGTCGCCTGGGAACAAAATTATCCGGATCGCGGGCGTGAGCCGCTGGCTGGCGTTCATGCTTACTACGATATTTTGAGCGAAGCCGGATGTGAGGTCGATATCTGGCGAACCACCTACTATCACCAGATGCCGTCGCACCAGGCGATTATCGATTGGGTGACCGCCACTGGATTACGTCCGTGGTTACAGGATCTGACCGAGAGCGAACAGCAGCAGTTTCTTACGCGCTACCATCAGATGCTGGAAGAGCAGTATCCACTGCAAGAGAACGGAGAGATACTGCTGGCATTTCCGCGTCTGTTTATTGTTGCCCGGCGTACGGAGTAAATATTACGTCAGCTGGTAATGACGATCGGGAAGAATTTTTGCTGGAATTTCTGTTTCATCGTTCATCTGTAACAGGTCAATTTCAATAGCGTTGCAGATGGCATCCAGCGGTAAATCATTGTTTTCAGTACCGAAGGGATCTTCCAGTTCTTCCGCCAGACAATCCAGCGAAATAAAAGTGTAGGAAATCAGCACAGAGATAAAAGGCGTCATGTAATGCAGGTCCACGACCAGCGCGAACGGCAGCATGATACAAAACAGATAAACGGTACGATGCAAAATCAGGGTGTAGGCAAAGGGAATTGGCGTGTAGGCAATGCGCTCGCAGCCTGCCAGAACCGCTGAAATATCGTTAAGCCGATCGTTGAGGCTAATAAACAGGATATCTGAAAGCTGTCCATTGCGGCGCTGAACCGCCAACCATTCTCCCATTATTAACAAGATACGGTTAGCTGGAGAGTTCGAAGCCAGTACACGCTGAAGATCTTCAGTCTTGAGATAATGTGCCAGCACTTCCGCCTGTGGCTGTTTGCGTAATGTCATGCGTAAACAATGGGCGAAGGCAATTTGCAGCCGGGCAAACTCCCTTACACTTGCCGAATCCGGCAATGTCGTTTTTACCTCCCGCAGTAACGACCGTGAGGCAATCATCAACTGCCCCCAAAGTTTTCGCGCTTCAACGTAACGGGCGTACCCGGCATTATTACGAAAACCAAGAAAAATGGCGATGGCGACACCGAGAATGCTGAACGGTGCGAGGGTGAATTTGATGCCCAGATGCGTGTACCAGGGCAGCATGAAAATAACAGCGATAGAAAAGAGAAAATTGAGTAGTAAGCGCGAGGATATCTTGGATAATACTGAGCCATGCCAGACAAAAATACGGCGCAGCCAGTGTTGTTGTGGACGAACAATCATGGTTATCTTCAGGCGTGGAAAAGTCGCCCTATTAAACGTGATTACGATCACATTCTCAAGACGCTACGTACAAATTACCTACAAGCTTACAACATTAACAGATGCTGCATGTGGCACCTGTTAATGATAAAGGCATATAGGATGTTGTAACTAATATAGTGAAATGAGAAACCCGGTCGAAACCGGGTTCAGAGTATTAGCACAACGGGCGTACAGCTTCGCGCATCCCTTTTTCGAGAATCGCATCCAGGTCATTAGCCACCTGCTCGACCAGACCAGGCACTTGCGTCAGGTCCTGCTCCCAGTGGTCTTTTTCTGCCAACACAATCGCTACCAACTCTTGGGTGCCGATAACACGGTCACGATGCTGGCTCCAGAGTTGCTGATAACGTTCCAGCCAGTGTGCATCGTCCTGTACCGGATATGTTTCTCCGTTACGCTCACCGCGATAAAACGCAATCAATGCCGCTAATGCGAAAGTAAGGCGCGCCGGAAGTGTGCCGTTTGCCTTCTGCCCTGCCAGCAGCTGCGGCAGGATGCGTGTGCGGAACTTGGTCATACCGTTGAGCGCGATAGACAGCAGCTGATGCTTGATGTACGGGTTACGGAAACGTCCGGTGACTGCACTGGCGAAAGATTCCAGTTCATCACGAGGCAAATCCAGTACCGGAATAATTTCTTCGTAGATGGCTTTTTCAACGAATGCGCAAATTTCAGCATCGTTCATCGCTTCACCTACGGTATCCAGCCCTGCCTGGAACGCCACCGGCACCAGCGCGGTGTGCGCACCGTTGAGGATTGCCACTTTGCGTTCTTTGTACGGTTTAATATCGTCAACAATCAGCACGTTGAGCGGATATTTGTCCAGACGCAGTTCAGTCGCTAAGGATTTCGGCCCCTGAATCACAAACAGGTAAAAGTGTTCAGCGGTGTCGAGGAAACCATCGTGATAACCCAGTTCTTCTTCCAGTTTAGCCACTTCATCACGCGGATAGCCGGTAACGATACGGTCCACCAGCGTAGAACAGAAGCTGTTAGCCTGATCCAGCCATTGAATAAATGCTTCTGGCAGTGCCCACTCTTGCGCATAGCGCAGAACCAGTTCACGCAACGCGTCGCCATTGTAGTCGATCAACTCACACGGGATGATGATCCAACCTTTATCCAGCGCACCGTTGAAATGGCTAAAACGTTCGAACAGCAGACGGGTCAGTTTTGCCGGATAACTTACCGCCGGCGCGTCATCGAATTTATCGCCCGCATGGTAGCTGATACCCGCTTCGGTGGTGTTAGAGAAAACAAAGCGCATTTCCGGGTTGTGCGCCAGTTTCAGGAATTCATCGTATTCACTGTAGACGCTGATTTCACGATTAACCGAGCGAATCAGACGCGCGTCGCTGACCGCTTCACCCTTCTCATTCAGGCCACGTATAATGGTGGTGTACAGACCATCCTGTGTGCTCAGTGACGGTGGGAATGAAGTTTCAATCGGACGAACAACGACCACGCCAGAATTCAGATCGGTGTGCTCATTCAGGAGATCGATTTGCCAGTCAACAAAGGCGCGCAGGAAGTTACCTTCACCAAACTGAATGATACGTTCTGGATACTGTGCACCGGGAAAATCGCGACGATTTAGTGTTTTCACAATGGGTTCCCTTCTGATTAGTCATACAACCTGTTTGAATTGGTACGACAGGTTAGCAAACTTTAATACGCCGAACCCCTGTTTTGATCAACTCCTGATGATTAATGAGCAGTTTTATGAGAAAAGTGTGGCGCGGATCATGGTTTAATCGAGGAACTACGCCTTTTATTCGCTCAATAAAGTGGTAGAACACATTCCGTTTAAATCGCTGTGAATGAATAAAGATGTCAGACAACTTCCTCACCGTAACGCATAGTGCTGGTACGGTTGCGCCCATCTTTCTTCGAGCGATACAGACATGTATCGGCTTCGACCATCAATTTATTAAAGTCATCGGTCAGCGTTCGGTACGATGCGCAACCACTACCGACGCCAATACTTACCGTGAGATAAAGCGTTTTTTGTTGCCAGGTGAACGGTTGCAGTTCAACGCCTTTACGGATTTTTTCCGCCATTAGCAGACCATCGACAGGATTCACCGACGGCACTGCAACAGCAAATTCTTCGCCGCCCATTCGCGCCACCAGCCCCTTATCACCGACAATCTTCTGAATATGCTGGGCAAACACGCTTAACACTTTATCGCCACATTCATGTCCATAGTTATCGTTAATGCTTTTGAAATAGTCGATATCAAGCAGCATGACAGTCAGATGTTGTGTCTGTTTCAGCGATGGACTTTTCAGCGCCTCATAAAGACCGGACCGTGAGTAAACCTGAGTCAGAAAATCAAAGTCGGCTCGCAGCGCAACTTGCTTCATTAGCGAATTGATCGCTGCCACGCTAAAAGAAACCATAATTGGGCATATCGCCATCGTGGCAATACCGAGACGTGCGGAGAACATTTGCGGAATGGAGAACGGCGAACCGACCGAGATATCAATCACTGAATTTGCCACCAGTACGATTTCCACCGCACCGGTGACAAAGGTCAACAGACATGTTACCTGCGGCGTATAGCGCACTGCACACCAGATTAATGCAGGCAGCGGGAACGCCAGACTCCCCGCTCCGCCAATGACTACCGAGGCAATAACCGACACAATAAGCGCGATAGCGGGCATCATCTGTTCTGCTTTAAAGCGCGGCAGCACTCCAGGAATTGCCAACGTCAGCATACAAGGCACGATCAACACGCCCGTTGAGAATTGCTCACTGAACCAGTCCGCAAGCAAAGGCCAGAAATCCAGACTATCAATACTGACCGAACCGATCGCCCCGACAATAGCGCATAATAATGCGGCAATCAGACAGTAATTAAATAGCCGTAAGGCACTTACTGGCTCGTACTTATTTTTCCCCAGACGCTTATCCCGCGCGACCAGTAAGGCGACGGTAACAATAAACATCATATTGGAGAAATTGATAGCCAGTGAAACCAGCCCCCATTCGGTGGTTATGGCATCATAAACCAGCATTGCCACATAACTGATCGCATAGTAATGCAGTCGATTAAGCCAGACATAGCGGGCAAACACCCCCGCCATTACGCCATTCAGCGGCCAGAAAAGAGAAAGTTCGTGAACCAGCCGTAACTCTGCACCAATAAAATAGAACAGCGTGGTTAGCGCAAAAATAGCGATGCTATTACGTAGCAGATGACCTTCCTGGAACAAACGGAAAGTTGAAATGGGCTGTACATGCATTAATTATCTGTCCATACAATTGCTGATGGCAATTATCTCAACGTAATAAGTAAATTCTCATAAAGGATAGCATGTTCGCTGACAGCGGCGGCAAATAAAGATATCCTGGGAATGCTATTTTATCGTTTTCCGCAATTATCATGGCTGATTCATCTGTATAACCAACCAGTGATAGATTACCGCCACGATATAACGTTGTTGTTCCTCGCTTAACGAAACACCCTGCGGAATGTTATGCCACTTAGCCAGACAACCGCGACAACAGGTTGCAGTGGCGTGCTGAGCGATAAACACCGGATGCCCGCGCATGGGGGTTTGCTTACCGTCGTTAGCCGGTAATGCCGGAGCAAGACGTTTAGCGACAAAATCCGCCGCATGTTGTTCGATGACTGGCGCGCCTTTCTCCAGACAATACTGACGCTCTTTCACCCCCAAACGAAAGCGAGAGCGAAATTTTGAACGGGATAAACGCGCGAAGAGTGGATCGAGAGACTGCATTAATAAACCGAACGCCCTAACTGTTTCGTTAATTGTTCAAGAACGGCAATGCCCGCAAGCGAGTTACCAGCATCATCCAGTTCCGGACTCCAGACTGCGATGGCCATTTCATGCGGAACAATCGCCACAATACCGCCACCAACGCCAGATTTCGCTGGTAGTCCCACCCGCCAGGCAAACTCCCCCGCGTTCTGGTACATACCACTGGTCGCCATCAGCGCATTAATTTGCCGCGCCTGCATTGGCGTCACCACAGGTTCATCAATATGAATAGCTTTCCCCTGATTAGCCAGAAAGACAAACGTCCGGGCCAGCTCTACACAGCTCATTTTCAGAGCGCAGTAATGAAAGTAGTTTTGCAGAACGGTTGTCACATCATGATGGAAATTGCCAAACGACTTCATCAGCCAGGCGATAGCCGCATTTCGCGCGGAATGTTCAAATTCGGAACGCGCTACCACCGTATCGTATGAAATATCAGACACACCGCTTAAGCCGCGCACGACTTCCAGCATACGTTGCCGAGGAGCGCTTAATCGCCCTTGCAACATATCGCAGACCACCAGCGCACCGGCATTAATAAACGGATTACGCGGAATACCCTGCTCCATTTCCAGTTGCACTAAAGAATTGAACGGTGATCCAGACGGATCTTTGCCGACGCGTTGCCAGATTTCCTCTTCGGAGTAATGACGCATGGCGACAACGAGACTCAGCACTTTGGAAATAGACTGAATGGAAAAACGTTCTTGTGCATCTCCGGCCTGAAAAAGCTGTCCGTCAACTGTACAGATAGCAATGCCCAGCCGGGAACCGTCTACCGTAGCCAGCGCCGGAATATAATCCGCGACTTTACCCTGACCAATGAGCGGCCGCACTTGCCGCAAGATGTTTTCTAAAATTGCATTATCCATGGCGACTGCCACTTTCTACTCCTGGACCGCAGGTCTGAAAAGACCTGCGAGTATATCAGAGCTGAATATGTAGCGTCAGATCCGGTCTTTCCACACCGTCTGGATATTACAGAATTCGTGTAAGCCGAAATGGGAAAGCTCACGACCAAAGCCACTCTTCTTCACGCCACCAAAGGCGACTCGCGCGTCGCTGGCACAATAACCATTGATAAACACCCCACCGCATTCCAGACGTGCCGCCATCTGTCTGGCCTGTGTTTCGTCGGTGGTGAAAATGGTCGCTGAAAGGCCGAACTCACTATCATTAGCCAGTTCCAGCGCATGTTCTGCATCTTTCGCAATGGTGATTGCCGCAACGGGGCCAAACATTTCTTCCCGAAACGCGGTCATTTCTGGGGTAACATTCGCCAGAACCGTTGGCGGATAGTAGTTACCTGCCCCAGCCATCTTTTCCCCGCCCAGTAACAAACGCGCACCCTGCGCCAGGGTTTTCTCCACCTGATGATGCAGCTCATCACGTAAATCAAAACGAGCCATTGGTCCGAGAGTGTTCTCTTCGTCACGGGGATCGCCCATTTTCAAGGCTGCCGCAGCTGCCACAAAACGTTCGGTAAATGCCGAAGCAATTCCCTCTTCGATAATAAAGCGTTTTGCAGCTGCACAAACCTGTCCGGTATTCTGATAACGTCCGGCTACCGCCGCTTTAACCGCCAGTTCCAGATCGGCATCGTTAAGCACAATAAATGGATCCGAACCGCCCAGTTCCAGTACGCATTTTTTCAGTGCCGCTCCAGCCTGTGCGCCAATAGCCGCTCCCGCACGAACACTTCCGGTCACCGTGACAGCAGCAATGCGCGAGTCTTTAATCATCTGACTGACGCCGTCGTTGTCGGCATTCAGCCAGCCATATACGCCTTGTGGGATACCCGCATCTTTAAACACCTGGGCAATGAGCTGTGCACAGCCCATCACATTCGGCGCATGTTTAAGTAAGTAGCCGTTACCTGCAAGAATGATGGGAACCGCGCCACGCATCACCTGCCATAACGGAAAATTCCACGGCATAATCGCCAGAATTGTCCCCAACGGTCGATACTCAATAACTGCCTGCTGATTTTCCACCAGCGTAGGTTCCGCCTTCAGCATTGCCGGACCATGTTCTGCATACCAGTCACACAAATTCGCCGATTTCGCCACTTCAGCGCGCGCCTGGTTGATTGGTTTGCCCATTTCACGGGTGATCATTTGCGCCATTTCTTCGCTACGGACACGCAGAGCCTTACCGATATCACGCAGTTTTTCAGCACGATAATCTATATTTGTCTCGCGCCAGTCGCGAAAGCCAGCTGCCGCCAGCTGTAGTGCGTTTTCGATATCGTCAGCGCCAGCCCACGGCAGCACAGAAAGTTGTTCACCGGTGGCAGGATTTATCGAAATTGCATGAGTTTCCGGAGTAATGGTCATCGGGGTATCTCCTTTATGAGTCATTGTATGAAGATACGCAGATTTACTCTTGCTTTAAAATGAATAATATTAAGCCACTTATTCACGAATCGAGAATATTATGGATCTGACCCAACTGGAGATGTTCAACGCGGTTGCCGAAGCTGGCAGCATAACCCAGGCTGCAGCAAAAGTGCATCGCGTGCCGTCGAATCTCACTACCCGTCTACGCCAGCTGGAAACAGAACTGGGGGTTGATCTGTTTATTCGCGAGAATCAGCGTTTACGTCTCTCTCCTGCCGGGCATAACTTTTTACGCTATAGCCAACAAATTCTCGCGTTAGTGGATGAAGCGCGGAGCGTTGTCGCTGGCAATGAGCCGCAAGGTTTATTTTCTCTTGGTTCGCTGGAAAGCACCGCAGCAGTTCGCATTCCGGCCACGCTGGCGGAATTCAACCGTCGTTATCCCAAAATTCAGTTTTCACTTTCCACCGGCCCTTCCGGCACTATGCTGGAAGGGGTGCTGGAGGGAAAACTGAATGCGGCGTTTATTGATGGGCCCATTAACCATACTGCCATTGACGGGATACCGGTGTACCGCGAGGAGTTGATGATTGTCACGCCACAAGGACATGCGCCAGTAACCCGTGCCAGTCAGGTTAATGGCAGTAACATTTATGCCTTCCGCGCCAATTGTTCGTATCGTCGCCACTTCGAGAGCTGGTTTCATGCTGACGGTGCCGCTCCGGGAACTATCCATGAGATGGAGTCTTATCACGGAATGTTGGCCTGTGTGGTCGCAGGAGCTGGCATTGCGCTTATTCCACGCTCTATGCTGGAAAGTATGCCGGGGCATCACCAGGTTGAGGCGTGGCCGTTAGCTGAGCAATGGCGTTGGTTAACAACATGGCTGGTCTGGCGTCGCGGTGCAAAAACGCGTCCGCTTGAGGCATTTATTCAACTACTGGATGTGTCTGACTCGGCAAAACAGAGTTAGCAATGAGCTATTTTTGATAGTTCTTGCGGCTAATATGCTCTATATAGTGATGTTCCGATGACTTATGACTATATGGGGCAAATATGGTTACGCCAGTAAGCATCAGCAATTACATATCTCTTCCTGAAGATTTTCCCGTACGTAATATTGCACCTCAGGTAAAAGAAGTTTTAAAGGATTTTATTGATGCACTCAGTACCATAATATGTAATGAAGAGTGGCGCACGTCTTTAAACATCAACTCAGCTACAAAAAAGATATTTAATAACCTTGACAACTTATCATATATTCAGAGGACTTCTTTTCGGGGTAACGACACGCTATACAATGAAAAGGTTCAGTTTAAACTCACTTATCCCGCCAGGAATGGAAGACACAAAGAAAATATTGAATTCCAGGTAGTAATAAATTTAAGTCCTATTTATTTAGATAATTTCCGCCATGATGGGGAAATTAATATTTTTTGCGCTCCTAACCCAAAACCTGTCACTATGGGGCGCGTATTTCAGACCGGCGTCGAGCGTGTACTCTTTCTGTTTCTGAATGACTTTATTGAACAATTCCCAATGATCAACCCTGGCGTTCCCATCAAAAGAGCGCATACACCACATATTGAACCCCTGCATCCGGATCACCATACCGCTGCAGATTACTTACGCCAGTTTGATTTGCTTGTCCTGAATTTTATCACCCGCGGTAATTTTGTCATACTCCCCCGATTATGGAATAACTCTGAAGTTCACAGATGGTTCGTCAATAAAGAGCCTAACTTGATCACCGCCATTCTTGACATAAAGGACAGCGAATTAAAAGAGGATTTATTGCAAAGCCTGATGGATTCATTAGGTTCTAACAAACATGTACTACCCGAAGTCTGTATCTGCTTTTTATCCCTTTTAGCAGAACAAGAATCTCCTCATTTTCAGGAGTTGTTTTTATTTTTCGCCAATATGTTGTTGCATTATCACCAATTTATGAATCCCAATGAAAGTGATTTGAATGACGTGTTGATGCCAGCATCATTAAGTGATGATAAAATTATCAAACATATGGCGCGCAGGACCCTCAAACTTTTTGTAAAAAATGAAACGCCGCCAAAAGTTACTCACAAAGACCTGGTGAAAAACAGGCCTCGCTCCCCTGTCAGATCACCTATACCCGCAACCGCCAAAACGCCAGACCTCCCTGAACGTCATTAAACCGTGATGTTACCGACTCTCTGACGCGGAACAGAATCAGCGTCAGAGAAACGGAAAACGCGATCCAGATCACAAATGCATTGTATTCACATCATTAACCGTTTTAAGATCATTTCATCACTTTTTCGCAACTCACCCGATAATCTGTTATGACAACAAACACTGTTTCCCGCAAAGTGGCGTGGCTACGGGTCGTTACGCTGGCAGTCGCCGCCTTCATCTTCAACACCACCGAATTTGTCCCTGTTGGCCTGCTCTCTGACATTGCGCAAAGTTTTCACATGCAAACCGCTCAGGTCGGCATCATGTTGACGATTTATGCATGGGTAGTGGCGCTAATGTCATTGCCTTTTATGTTAATGACCAGTCAGGTTGAACGGCGCAAATTACTGATCTGCCTGTTTGTGGTGTTTATTGCCAGCCACGTACTGTCGTTTTTGTCGTGGAGCTTTACCGTTCTGGTGATCAGTCGCATTGGTGTGGCTTTTGCACATGCGATTTTCTGGTCGATTACGGCGTCTCTGGCGATCCGTATGGCTCCGGCCGGGAAGCGAGCGCAGGCATTGAGTTTAATTGCCACCGGTACAGCACTGGCAATGGTATTAGGTTTACCTCTCGGGCGCATTGTGGGGCAGTATTTTGGCTGGCGAATGACCTTCTTCGCGATTGGTATCGGGGCGTTTATTACCCTTTTGTGCCTGATTAAGTTACTTCCCTTACTGCCCAGTGAGCATTCCGGTTCGCTGAAAAGCCTACCGCTATTATTCCGCCGCCCGGCATTGATGAGCATTTATTTGTTAACTGTGGTGGTTGTCACCGCCCATTACACGGCATACAGCTATATCGAGCCTTTTGTGCAAAACATTGCGGGATTCAGCGCCAACTTTGCCACGGCATTACTGTTATTACTCGGTGGTGCGGGCATTATTGGCAGCGTGATTTTCGGTAAACTGGGTAATCAGTATGCGTCTGCGTTGGTAAGTACGGCGATTGCGCTGTTGCTGGTGTGCCTGGCACTGCTGCTACCTGCGGCGAACAGTGAAATACACCTCGGGGTGCTGAGTATTTTCTGGGGGATAGCGATGATGATCATCGGGCTTGGTATGCAGGTTAAAGTGCTGGCGCTGGCACCAGATGCTACCGACGTCGCGATGGCGCTATTCTCTGGGATATTTAATATTGGAATCGGCGCGGGTGCGTTGGTAGGTAATCAGGTCAGTCTGCACTGGTCAATGTCGATGATTGGTTATGTGGGCGCGGTGCCTGCTTTTGCCGCGTTAATATGGTCAATCATCATTTTCCGCCGCTGGCCAGTGACACTCGAAGAACAGACGCAATAGTTGAAAGGCCCATTCGGGCCTTTTTTAGTGGTACGTTTTAATGATTTCCAGGATGCCGTTAATAATAAACTGCACCCCCATACATACCAGCAGGAATCCCATCAGACGGGAGATCGCTTCAATGCCCCCCTTACCCACCAGCCGCATAATTGCGCCAGAGCTGCGTAGACTTCCCCACAAAATAACCGCCACCAGGAAAAAGATCAGCGGCGGCGCAACCATCAGTACCCAATCAGCAAAGGTTGAACTCTGACGCACTGTGGACGCCGAGCTAATAATCATCGCTATGGTTCCCGGACCGGCGGTACTTGGCATTGCCAGTGGTACAAAAGCAATATTGGCGCTGGGTTCATCTTCCAGCTCTTCCGACTTGCTTTTCGCTTCCGGTGAATCAATTGCTTTCTGTTGCGGAAAGAGCATTCGAAAACCGATAAACGCGACGATTAAGCCGCCTGCAATTCGCAGACCGGGAATCGAAATGCCAAATGTATCCATCACCAGTTGCCCGGCGTAATACGCCACCATCATGATGGCAAAGACGTACACCGAGGCCATCAACGACTGACGATTACGTTCGGCACTGTTCATGTTGCCTGCCAGGCCAAGAAATAACGCGACAGTTGTTAATGGGTTAGCTAACGGTAGTAACACCACCAGCCCCAGGCCAATTGCTTTAAATAAATCTAACATTGGTGGTTGTTATCCTGTGTATCTGGGTTATCAGCGAAAAGTATAAGGGGTAAACAACGATAAAGTGTCACTCTTTAGCTAGCCTTGCATCGCACTGACCAAAACTTGAACCGATTTAGCAAAACGTGGCATCGGTCAATTCATTCATTTGACTTATACTTGCCTGGGCAATATTATCCCCTGCAACTAATTACTTGCCAGGGCAACTAATGTGAAAAGTACCAGCGATCTGTTCAATGAAATTATTCCATTGGGTCGCTTAATCCATATGGTTAATCAGAAGAAAGATCGCCTGCTTAACGAGTATCTGTCTCCGCTGGATATTACCGCGGCACAGTTTAAGGTGCTCTGCTCTATCCGCTGCGCGGCGTGTATTACTCCGGTTGAACTGAAAAAAGTGTTATCGGTCGACCTGGGGGCGCTGACCCGTATGCTGGATCGCCTGGTCTGTAAAGGCTGGGTGGAAAGGTTGCCGAACCCGAATGACAAGCGCGGCGTACTGGTAAAACTTACCACCAGCGGCGCGGCAATATGTGAACAATGCCATCAATTAGTTGGCCAGGACCTGCATCAAGAATTAACAAAAAACCTGACGGCGGACGAAGTGGCAACACTTGAGCATTTGCTTAAGAAAGTCCTGCCGTAAACAAAAAAAGAGGTATGACGATGTCCAGACGCAATACTGACGCTATTACCATTCATAGCATTTTGGACTGGATCGAGGACAACCTGGAATCGCCTCTGTCACTGGAGAAAGTGTCAGAGCGTTCGGGTTACTCCAAATGGCACCTGCAACGGATGTTTAAAAAAGAAACCGGTCATTCATTAGGCCAATACATCCGCAGCCGTAAGATGACGGAAATCGCGCAAAAGCTGAAGGAAAGTAACGAGCCGATACTCTATCTGGCAGAACGATATGGCTTCGAGTCGCAACAAACTCTGACCCGAACCTTCAAAAATTACTTTGATGTTCCGCCACATAAATACCGGATGACCAATATGCAGGGCGAATCGCGCTTTTTACATCCATTAAATCATTACAACAGCTAGTTGATAACGTGACAACGTCACTGAGGCAATCATGAAACCACTTTTATCCGCAATAGCAGCTGCGCTTATTCTCTTTTCCACGCAGGGCATTGCGGAACAAACCACGCAGCCGGTTGTTACTTCCTGTGCCAATGTCGTGGTTGTTCCCCCATCGCAGGAACAACCACCGTTTGATTTAAATCACATGGGTACTGGCAGTGATAAGTCGGATGCGCTCGGCGTGCCCTATTATAATCAACACGCTATGTAGTTTGTTCTGGCCCCGACATATCGGGGCTTATTAACTTCCCACTTTTACCGCTTTACGCCACCGCAAGCCAAATACATTGATATACAGCCCGGTCATAATGAGCACCGCACCGAAAAATTGTAGACCCGTTAAGCGTTCATCCAACAATAGTGCCGCACTTGCCAGTCCTACTACGGGCACCAGTAACGATAACGGTGCAACCCGCCAGGTTTCATAGCGTCCCAGTAACGTCCCCCAGATCCCATAACCAACAATTGTCGCCACAAACGCCAGATACATCAGAGACAAGATGGTGGTCATATCGATAGTGACCAGACTGTGAATCATGGTTGCGGAACCATCGAGAATCAGCGAGGCAACAAAGAAGGGAATGATTGGGATTAATGCGCTCCAGATTACCAGCGACATCACCGCCGGGCGCGTTGAGTGCGACATGATCTTTTTATTGAAGATGTTGCCACACGCCCAACTAAATGCTGCCGCCAGGGTCAACATAAAGCCGAGCATCGCCACATGCTGACCGTTCAGACTATCTTCGATTAACACAAGTACGCCAAAAATCGCTAAGGCGATCCCCGCCAATTGTTTGCCATGCAGTCGCTCACCGAAAGTAAACGCGCCAAGCACGATAGTAAAAAACGCCTGTGCCTGTAACACCAGCGAAGCCAGTCCAGCAGGCATACCGAAGTTAATGGCACAAAAAAGAAAAGCAAACTGCGCAAAACTGATGGTTAATCCATACCCCAGCAGCAAATTCAGTGGTACTTTCGGTCGTGCGACAAAAAAGATAGCCGGAAAAGCAACCAGCATAAAGCGCAAACCGGCCAACATCAGCGGTGGCATGTTATGAAGCCCCACTTTGATGACCACAAAATTTAGCCCCCATACGACCACTACCAGTAGCGCCAACACCCCATCTTTTCGCGACATTCTACCGCCTCTGAATTTCATCTTTTGTAAGCAATCAACTTAGCTGAATTTACTTTTCTTTAACAGTTGATTCGTTAGTCACCGATTACGACGGCATTAATGCGCAAATAAGTCGCTATACTTCGGATTTTTGCCATGCTATTTCTTTACATCTCTAAAACAAAACATAACGAAACGCACTGCCGGACAGACAAATGAACTTATCCCTACGACGCTCTACCAGCGCCCTTCTTGCCTCGTCGTTGTTATTAACCATCGGACGCGGCGCTACGCTGCCGTTTATGACCATTTACTTGAGTCGCCAGTACAGCCTGAGTGTCGATCTAATCGGTTATGCGATGACAATTGCGCTCACTATTGGCGTCGTTTTTAGCCTCGGTTTTGGTATCCTGGCGGATAAGTTCGACAAGAAACGCTATATGTTACTGGCAATTACCGCCTTCGCCAGCGGTTTTATTGCCATTCCTTTAGTGAATAACGTGACGCTGGTGGTGCTCTTTTTTGCCCTTATTAACTGCGCCTATTCCGTTTTTGCTACCGTGTTGAAAGCCTGGTTTGCCGACAATCTTTCCTCCACCAGCAAAACGAAAATCTTCTCAATCAACTACACCATGCTCAACATTGGCTGGACCATCGGTCCGCCGCTCGGCACGCTGTTGGTGATGCAGAGCATCAATCTGCCCTTTTGGCTGGCAGCTATCTGTTCCGCGTTTCCCATGCTTTTCATTCAAATTTGGGTAAAGCGCAGCGAGAAAATCATCGCCACGGAAACAGGCAGTGTCTGGTCGCCGAAAGTTTTATTACAAGATAAAGCACTGTTGTGGTTTACCTGCTCTGGTTTTCTGGCTTCTTTTGTTAGCGGCGCATTTGCTTCATGCATTTCACAATATGTGATGGTGATTGCTGATGGGGATTTTGCCGAAAAGGTGGTCGCGGTTGTTCTTCCGGTGAATGCTGCCATGGTGGTTACGTTGCAATATTCCGTGGGCCGCCGCCTTAACCCGGCTAACATCCGCGCGCTGATGACAGCAGGCACCCTCTGTTTCGTCATTGGGCTGGTCGGTTTTATTTTTTCCGGCAACAGCCTGCTATTGTGGGGTATGTCAGCTGCGGTATTTACTGTCGGTGAAATCATTTATGCGCCGGGCGAGTATATGTTGATTGACCATATTGCACCGCCAGGAATGAAAGCCAGCTATTTTTCCGCCCAGTCTTTAGGCTGGCTTGGTGCCGCGATTAACCCATTAGTGAGTGGCATAGTGCTTACCAGTCTGCCGCCTTTCTCGCTGTTTATCATCTTAGCGTTGGTGATCATTGCTGCGTGGGTGCTGATGTTAAAAGGAATTCGTGCAAGACCGTGGGGGCAGCCCGCGCTTTGTTGATTTAAGTCGAACACAATAAAAATTTAATTCAGCCTTCGTTTAGGTTACCTCTGCTAATATCTTTCTCATTGAGATGAAAATTAAGGTAAGCGAGGAAACACACCACACCATAAACGGAGGCAAATAATGCTGGGTAATATGAATGTTTTTATGGCCGTACTGGGAATAATTTTATTTTCTGGTTTTCTGGCCGCGTATTTCAGCCACAAATGGGATGACTAATGAACGGAGATAATCCCTCACCTAACCGGCCCCTTGTTACAGTTGTGTACAAGGGGCCTGATTTTTATGACGGCGAAAAAAAACCGCCAGTAAACCGGCGGTGAATGCTTGCATGGATAGATTTGTGTTTTGCTTTTACGCTAACAGGCATTTTCCTGCACTGATAACGGATCGTTGACACAGTAGCATCAGTTTTCTCAATGAATGTTAAACGGAGCTTAAACTCGGTTAATCACGTTTTGTTCGTCAATAAACATACAGCGATTTCTTCCGGTTTGCTTACCCTCATACATTGCCCGGTCCGCTCTTCCAATGACCACATCCAGAGGCTCTTCAGGAAATGCGCGACTCACACCTGCAGTCACGGTAATGTTGATATGCCCTTCAGAATGTGTGATGGCATGGTTATCGACTAACTGGCAAATTCTGATACCTGCACGACATGCTTCTTCATCATTAGCCGCTTTGACAATAATGATAAATTCTTCGCCACCGTAGCGATAAACCGTTTCGTAATCGCGCGTCCAACTGGCTAAGTAAGTTGCCAGGGTGCGTAATACTACATCGCCGATTAAATGCCCGTAGGTATCATTAACCAATTTAAATCGGTCAATATCCAACAACATTAAATAAAGATTCAGAGGCTCAGCGTTGCGTAACTGATGATCAAAGGATTCATCAAGAACCCGACGACCCGGCAATCCCGTCAAAACATCCATATTGCTACGGATCGTCAGCAAATAAATTTTGTAATCGGTTAATGCCGCAGTAAAAGAAAGCAACCCTTCCTGAAAGGCGTCGAAATGCGCGTCCTGCCAGTGATTTTCAACAATAGCCAGCATTAATTCCCGACCACAGTTATGCATATGTTGATGGGCAGAATCCATTAGCCGAACGTAAGGTAATTCATCGTTATCGAGTGGTCCCAGATGATCAATCCACCGACCAAACTGGCACAGTCCATAAGAATGGTTATCCGTTATTTCTGGCTTACTGGCATCTCTCGCGACTACGCTGTGAAACATACTTACCAGCCACTGGTAGTGGGCATCGATAGCCTTATTGAGATTTAACAAGATGGCATCAATTTCCGTTGTCTTCTTGATCATTGCCACTCCTTTTTCACAGTTCCTTGTGCGCGCTATTCTAACGAGAGAAAAGCAAAATTACGTCAATATTTTCATAGAAATCCGAAGTTATGAGTCATCTCTGAGATAACATTGTGATTTGAAACAAAATCAGCAGATAAAAAAGTGTTTAATTCTGTAAATTAAGCCTGCATTATCGCAATTAAAAGGATGACAAATAGCATAACCCAATACCCTAATGGCCCAGTAGTTCAGGCCATCAGGCTAATTTATTTTTATTTCTGCAAATGAGTGACCCGAACGACGGCCGGAGCGCTTTTCTTATCCAGACTTCCGCTAATGTTGATCAGCTGGTCCGGCTGAACTTCTCGTCCATCAAAGACTGCCGCAGGAATAACAACATTAATTTCACCGCTCTTATCGCGAAAAACGTAACGGTCCTCTCCTTTGTGAGAAATCAAATTACCGCGTAGTGAAACCGAAGCGCCATCGTGCATTTTTTTTGCGAAATCAACGGTCATTTTTTTTGCATCATCGGTTCCGCGATAGCCATCTTCTATTGCATGAGGCGGCGGTGGCGCTGCATCCTGTTTTAATCCGCCCTGGTCATCTGCCAACGCATAAGGCATGACAAGAAAACTTGCTAATACAATGGCCTGAAATTTCATACTGACTCCTTAATTGCGTTTGGTTTGACTTATTAAGTCTGGTTGCTATTTTTATAATTGACAAATAAGAATACTGCCAATTGTTATAAGGCATTTAAAATCAGGCAACTAGCTGTCAAATATTCAGAGAATTTTACTCACTAAAGTAAGAAGAAGATTAAAGAGTCTTAAACATATTTCAGAACAATCAGATTTATAAATTTGAAAATTATTATAACGGAAGGGTATACAAAAAAAGTAATTTTGCTGGCGACTGCGAAACGGCATTCGCATTAGCGGTGAAGTTTGCCCTCACCCAGCTGCTGCAATTACTGCTATAACGAGGCTGGTCTGGCGATAAATCCAGGCCAGCCATTGGTGGTGTTTATACGTTCAAGCCACGATGTTGCAGCATCGGCATAATCTGAGGTGCCTTACCGCGCCATTGTCGATACAGGCGTTCCAGATCTTCGCTGTTACCTCTGGAAAGAATCGCCTCGCGAAAACGCCGCCCATTTTCACGCGTTAATCCGCCCTGCTCAACAAACCACTGGTAACCATCATCGGCCAACATTTGCGTCCACAGATAAGCGTAATAACCTGCGGCATATCCGCCACCAAAAATATGGGCGAAATAACTGCTGCGATAGCGTGGCGGTATAGCAGGAAGATCCATATTTTCCGCCACCAGCGCCCGCAATTCGAAATCATCGACATCCTGCATTGCTTCGTTTTCTTCCAGGCAATGCCAGCGCATATCGAGAAGTGCGGCGCTAAGCAGTTCGCTCATCTCATACCCTTTATTGAACAGGCTGGCATTACGCATTTTCTGTTGCAGTTCATCAGGCATTGCTGCCCCGCTCTGATAATGCCGGGCGTAGCGAGCGAATACCTGCGGATGCGTTGCCCAGTGTTCGTTGATTTGCGACGGAAATTCGACAAAATCACGCGGCGTGTTGGTGCCGGAAAGCGTGGCATAACGCTGGCGGGCAAAGAGGCCGTGTAGCGTATGACCAAATTCATGGAATAAGGTTATGACATCATCCCAGAGTAACAACGCAGGCTCACCGGCAGCGGGTTTCTGATAATTGCAGACGTTATAAATTACCGGATGCGTTTCATTCAGCGTTGATTGCTCAACAAAATTGCCCATCCATGCACCGCCGCTTTTTGAATCACGGGCGAAGAAATCACCGTAAAATAACGCCAGCCCCACGCCATTATGATCAAAAATTTCCCATACACGAACGTCAGGATGGTAGACAGGAATATCAAAACGTTCGACAAACTTAATACCGAAGAGCTGATTCGCAGTCCAGAATACGCCTTCATTCAACACCGTGTTTAATTCGAAATAAGGCTTGAGCTGCGCTTCATCGAGATCGAATTTCTCACGTCTTACCTGCTCGGCATAAAATGCCCAGTCCCACGGCTGCGCGCTAAACCCGCCCTGCTGCTTATCGATAACCGCCTGTATGGAGGCTAATTCATCGCTCGCACGTTGACGCGCCGCTGGAACAATTTCCCGCATAAAGTTGAGTGCTGCTTCTGGCGTTTTTGCCATCTGATCGGCGATTTTCCATGCGGCATAATGAGGGAAACCAAGCAGTTTCGCCTGCTGCGCGCGGATCTCCACCAGACGTTGAATGATAGCGCGGGTATCATTGGCATCATTTTTTTCCGCTCGCGTCCAGCCCGCAGTGAACAGTTTTTCACGCGTCGCACGATCGCGCATTTCGGCAAGCGCCGGTTGTTGGGTGGTATTCAGCAGCGGAATCAGCCATTTGTTATCCAGACCTTTCTCGCGAGCCGCCTCTGCCGCCAGCGCAATCTCTTGCTCACTTATTCCTGCCAGCTGCGCGATATCGTTCACAACCAGACCGCCGGATTTATTTGCTGCCAGTAACCGCTGGTTAAACTGGCTGGTCAGGGTCGCAGCTTCTGTATTCAGTACTTTTAATTTTGCTTTATCAGCTTGCGCAAGTTTGGCTCCGGCAAGGACAAAACGTTGATGAATGACCTCCACCAGGCGGATGGATTCACTATCAAGCCCCAGGGATTCTCGGCGCTGCCAGACAGCATCTACCCGCGCGAATAATTCACCGTTCAGATAGATATCATTAGCCAGTTCCGCCAGTTCAGCGGAAAACTGTTCATCAAGACGCTGTAATTCATCATTGGTATGCGCCGCAGTCATCGCAAAAAAGACGCTGGTAACGCGGGTAAGTAATTCTCCGCTTTGTTCCAGTGCCAGAATAGTATTGTTGAAATCAGGCGTTTGCGGGTTAAGCGCGATGGCAGTAATTTCTGCCCGCTTTTGCAGCATTCCCTCATCGAATGCCGGGCGATAGTGATGATTGGAAATTTGATCAAAATGGGGAGCCAGATACGGCAGTGTGCTTTGCACAAGGAAAGGATTCATTGTTGTCATTTTCTTCTCCTGAACGCGAGGTGTTCCATAGCGTAGGCTTACTGATAACGGAGTGCAATCTTGCAAACCAGTATTACCCGCTCTTAAGCATCACGTGCTATGTTATTGACACACAAAAGCGTTGAGGAACAGTGAGATGATCGTTTTAGTAACTGGAGCAACGGCAGGTTTTGGTGAATGCATTACTCGTCGTTTTATTCAACAAGGGCATAAAGTTATCGCCACTGGCCGTCGCCAGGAGCGGTTGCAGGAGTTAAAAGACGAACTGGGAGATAATCTGTATATCGCCCAACTGGACGTTCGCAACCGCGCCGCTATTGAAGAGATGCTGGCATCGCTTCCTGCCGAGTGGTGCAATATTGATATCCTGGTAAATAATGCCGGTCTGGCGTTGGGCATGGAGCCTGCGCATAAAGCCAGCGTTGAAGACTGGGAAACGATGATTGATACCAACAACAAAGGCCTGGTATATATGACGCGCGCCGTCTTACCGGGTATGGTTGAACGTAATCATGGTCATATTATTAACATTGGCTCAACGGCAGGCAGCTGGCCGTATGCCGGTGGTAACGTTTACGGTGCGACGAAAGCGTTTGTTCGTCAGTTTAGCCTGAATCTGCGTACGGACCTGCATGGTACGGCGGTGCGCGTCACCGACATCGAACCGGGTCTGGTGGGTGGCACCGAGTTTTCCAATGTCCGCTTTAAAGGCGATGACGGTAAAGCGGAAAAAACCTATCAAAATACCGTTGCATTGACGCCAGAAGATGTCAGCGAAGCCGTCTGGTGGGTGTCAACGCTGCCTGCTCACGTCAATATCAATACCCTGGAAATGATGCCGGTTACCCAAAGCTATGCCGGACTGAATGTCCACCGTCAGTAATTTTTATACCCGGCGTAACTGCCGGGTTATTGCTTGTCACAAAAAAGTGGTAGACTCATGCAGTTAACTCACTCACAAGCAAGAACGAATGACCGTCGAAACGCAACTTAATCCCACACAGCCTGTCAATCAGCAGATTTATCGTATTCTTCGTCGCGACATTGTCCATTGCCTGATTGCACCAGGCACACCGTTGTCGGAAAAAGAAGTTTCTGTTCGTTTCAATGTGTCACGCCAGCCGGTTCGTGAAGCCTTTATTAAACTGGCGGAAAACGGCCTGATTCAAATTCGTCCGCAGCGTGGCAGCTACGTCAACAAAATTTCCATGGCCCAGGTGCGCAACGGCAGTTTTATCCGTCAGGCCATTGAGTGCGCGGTGGCGCGTCGGGCGGCGAGCATGATTACCGAAAGCCAGTGCTACCAACTGGAACAAAATCTTCACCAGCAGCGCATTGCCATTGAGCGCAAGCAACTGGATGATTTTTTTGAACTTGATGACAACTTCCATCAACTCCTGACCCAGATTGCCGACTGTCAACTGGCGTGGGATACCATTGAGAACCTGAAAGCGACCGTTGATCGCGTGCGCTATATGAGTTTCGACCACGTTTCTCCACCAGAAATGCTGTTACGCCAGCATCTTGAGATTTTCTCTGCCCTGCAAAAACGTGATGGCGATGCGGTAGAACGTGCAATGACGCAACATTTGCAGGAAATCAGCGAATCCGTGCGCCAGATCCGTCAGGAAAACAGCGACTGGTTTAGCGAAGAGTAATTCATTTCCTCTCATCCCATCCGGGGTGAGAGTTTTTCCCTCCGTCATATGGCTCATGCATGCATCAAAAAAGATGTGAGCTTGATCAAAAACAAAAAATATTTTACTCGACAGGAGTATTTATATTGCGCCCGTTACGTGGGCTTCGACTGTAAATCAGAAAGGAGAAAACACCTATGACGACCTACGATCGTAACCGTAACGCAATCACCACTGGCAGCCGTGTTATGGTTAGCGGCACCGGTCACACTGGCAAGATCCTGTCGATTGATACTGAAGGTCTGACCGCAGAGCAAATCCGCCGCGGAAAAACCGTAGTTGTTGAAGGTTGTGAAGAGAAACTGGCACCTCTGGACCTGATTCGTCTCGGCATGAACTAAGCGTGTGAATGCCGCCGATGGCGGCATTGCTTTTTTACTTCACGGAATATTTCGCCACGGTCGCTTTCGCACCATGCGCTAATAAAGACAAGTACGCTTCCGTCACTTTTGCAGTAAACAAGCTATTGTCTGGCAAATCATCACCAAAGATTGCCTTAATCGCCAGCAATGACTGGACGCGCGCTTTCCCTTCGGCACTACTTTGTACAGCCTTCTGAATAACAGGTAACAGTGGGTCACTGATTTCTATCGGATTTCCCTGTTCATCAACACCACCCACATAACGCATCCAACCTGCGACGCCCAGCGCCAGCAGATCGAACTTGCTGTCATGCGCCAGATGCCAGCGAACAGAATCCAACATCCGCTGTGGCAATTTCTGGCTGCCATCCATCGCAATCTGCCAGGTTCGATGACGTAACGCCGGGTTGCTATAGCGTGCAATTAATCGGTTAGCGTAATCTTGCAAATCAACGCCCTGCACTTTCAGCGTCGGCGCTTGTTCCTGCAACATCAAGCCATACGCCGCATGACGATAATGTTCATCTTCCATACAGTCATTAATGTGCTGATATCCAGCAAGATAACCCAGATACGCCAGGAATGAATGACTGCCGTTGAGCATGCGCAACTTCATCTCTTCATAAGGCAGCACATCGCTAACCAGTTCGGCTCCCGCTTTTTCCCATTCCGGACGTCCGGCAACAAAGTTATCTTCGATTACCCACTGGCGGAAAGGTTCACAGGCAACGCCAGCAGGATCGCGCACACCGGTAAGTTGTTCGATTTTCGCCAGCGTATCCTCTGTCACTGCGGGCACAATACGGTCCACCATTGTTGATGGGAAAGTCACGTTATCTTCGATCCATTGTGCCAGTTTTACATCAACGGCTTGCGCGTAGGAAGTGACAACGTCACGCATAACATGACCGTTTTCTGGCATGTTGTCACATGACATGACGGTAAATGCGGGAAGTCCTGCCGCTTTACGGCGAGCCAGCGCCTCGACAATCACCCCTGTTGCAGTTTTCGGCTGGTGGGGATTTTGTACGTCGGCAACGACCATCGGGTGATCGAGCATTAACTGTCCGGTCGCCGGAGAGTGGAAATACCCTTTTTCGGTGATTGTCAGAGAGACAATCGCGATTTGCGGTTCACACATCGCAGCCAACACGGTTTCTAAGCCATCAATCTGTACGTGCAAGGCTTTTTTAACGACGCCAACGACGCGAGCCGTCCACGCATCGGCCGACATTTCCGCAACGGTATAAAGATTATCTTGCTGTTGTAAATCGGCAATTTGCTGTTCGCCGCCGATTAAGTTGACCTCATAATATCCCCATTCACTGAAATGTTCCGTAGCAAGAATATCGGCATACACGCCCTGATGCGCACGGTGAAATGCACCAAAGCCTAAATGAACAATTCTTGGGGCCAGGTTATTACGATCATAAACAGGGAGTGTCGCTTTTGCTGATAACAAATTATTTCCCATAACAATTCCTTAAATATAAATATGGCAAGCTACATGTTTTGTTATATGAATAAAAATCCCCTCTCCGGTAAGAGAAGGGATTGAGGATTTAAAGACTTCTGGAAGGTTGCGCAGCTCTGACAACACGCGGTTGATCTTCCGCAGCGTCTTCCAGCGCACTTAAATCACGGTCTTTCACTTCTGGCATTTTCAGCGCAGAGATTAAACCAATCACTGAATATGCCATGATCATAATGGCGATCGGATACCAGGATTCCGTCATGGTGCAGAAAATACCCGCCAGGATAGGACCAAAACCGGAAGCGATAAGACCACCAATTTCTTTAGAAATCGCCATCCGGGTAAAGCGGTTTTTACAGCCGAACATTTCTGCCATGGTAATGTTTTCCAGAGCAAATAATCCCAGCACCGCACAGTTATGAATCACAATCAGTGCAACCATAATGGTGCTCGGGGCATAGCTTTTATCTACGATGATAGAAAGCATTGGCCATGCCAGCACAATCGCGGAGGTATTCATAATAATATACGGGATCCGGCGACCAATTTTATCGGATAACCAACCAAGGAACGGAATGGTCATAAAGCCGAGAATCGAACTGATCATCAATGCATCTGTTGGAATTGCTTTGTTAAACAATAACGTCTGTACTAAATAGCCTGCAAGGAAAGTCTGAATTAAACCGGAGTTACCAGCCTGACCAAAACGCAGCCCTGTTGCCAGCCAGAAGGATTTGCTCTGGAACATGCTACCAGCAGGTGCAGGTTTTGCTGTCGGTTGGTTGCTGTCGTTAACCTTCTCAAAGACCGGGCTTTCTTTAAGATTCATACGCAACCAGATAGCAAAGACCATCACGACAACGCTCGCCAGAAACGGTATACGCCATCCCCACGCCAGCAGTTCTTCTTTACTGAGAATGAAGAACATAAAGGCCCAGATTGCCGTTGCGCTTAAGGTTCCGCAGTTAGTTCCCATAGCCACAAATGAGGAGATAATTCCGCGCTTACCTTTTGGTGCATATTCCGCCAGCATCGTGCCGGCACCGGAAATTTCCGCGCCTGCCCCCAGCCCCTGAATAATACGCAGCGTCACCAGCAAAATTGGCGCAAACACACCAATTTGTGCATAGGTCGGCAGCACACCAATTAAGGTGGTACAGATCCCCATCATAGTGATGGTAATAAAGAGCACTTTTTTACGCCCGATTCTGTCGCCCATTTTGCCGAAAATAAATGCTCCGACAATACGCGCCACATAACCTGCACCGTAGGTTCCCATTGCCAGAATTAACGCCATTGCCGTTGATGATTCAGGAAAAAATATTTCATGAAACACTAACGCTGCGCCGAGCGAATATAACTGGAAATCCATAATTCACAGGTGTTTTTTCCCATCCTGTGGTTTCCTTGGCGTTTTCTAGGTTTTTTCAGATAGTTGCATTTTTTAAAAAGCATCCTAAGTTCGATCTCAGTGTCTATCTGGGGCCTATTTCTGTCCCATATATGCCCCAAAAAAACTCCCCAACAGATAAGTAGTTTTTTCATGGATTTATGCGTAAAATCAAGAACGGCTGGAAATCATTCAATACTCACACTATCGAAAAATTTACCAGCCAACCGCAGCACGTTCTTGCATAAGGCGTGTCTGCGGTTTTTCAACTATTCAGATACATCACTCCCATCACATTCATTCCTCCGCATCAAAGGCATATAGGCTATATCACCTTGATATTTTTCTTTTTCAGATAAAAACTGTTATCTATGTATACTTTTAAACCCAATCCGTGTAGAGTCTCTGCATAAGATAGTTTGCAGTTGCCGCTTCAGCTTGCGCCATAAACCGCCTGATTTTTGCTGCCACCTGTTAGCATTCCTGTATACCTGAAACGACAATGTTTATCTACGAACTTTAAGAACACCCAAGATAAAAATTGTCAACTATATCATATATAACACATTACTAATTCGAGGCTATATGAACAGCATACTGATAATCACATCTCTCCTTATCATATTCAGCATTTTTAGTCATGCCCTAATAAAATTAGGGATTGGCATATCCAATAACCCAGACAAAACCGATGTATAAGTCAACATATCCTGAATCAGACATACAATATCGCAATGAAAATCAATAATATTTTAAGGAATATCTTCATGAAATCAAAAGACACCCTAAAGTGGTTCCCTGCGCAGCTTCCTGAAGTAAGAATTATCCTAGGGGATGCTGTAGTGGAAGTAGCAAAACAGGGAAGACCTATCAATACCAGAACATTGCTTGATTACATTGAAGGAAACATAAAGAAAAAATCATGGCTGGATAACAAAGAATTATTACAAACAGCGATATCAGTTCTTAAAGACAACCAAAATTTAAATGGTAAAATGTAATATAATAAACTTACTTTTTTATCATTTTTCCACTTTAACAACATTTTGCTCCACTTTTCCACGACCAAACAACTTGAAATCTGGTTAAAATAACACGCAACACTATTCTTCTTCCTTGAGTCCGCCCGGAACTCGAAAAACAAACCGAGTTAAAGCCATTTTTCACAAAATCGATTTTGGGTCTCACCAAAATTACGGGTTTGCATACGCATTCGTTTATTTTCGAACGTGTACATACAAATATGCACAAAAATAATCATAATTATTTTCTGAGATGCATTATGATATGAACACCAATTTCGTATAGAGTCTCACTATGTCTCAAATTTTTGCTTACTGTCGGATATCAACGCTGGATCAGACCACCGAAAATCAACGCCGGGAAATCGAAAGTGCAGGTTTTAAAATCAAACCTCAGCAAATAATCGAAGAACACATTAGTGGCTCAGCAGCAACCAGTGAGCGTCCTGGTTTTAACCGGTTGCTTGCTCGCCTGAAATGTGGTGATCAATTGATTGTGACAAAACTGGATCGCCTTGGTTGTAATGCAATGGATATCAGGAAAACAGTGGAACAACTGACCGAAACAGGTATCAGAGTGCATTGCTTAGCATTGGGGGGCATTGACCTGACCAGTCCAACAGGAAAAATGATGATGCAAGTAATTTCAGCAGTCGCTGAATTTGAACGAGACCTTTTACTTGAACGCACTCATTCCGGGATAGTAAGAGCCCGCGGCGCAGGGAAACGTTTTGGTCGACCACCTGTGTTAAATGAAGAACAGAAACAGGTGGTATTCGAACGAATTAAGTCAGGTGTAAGTATAAGTGCCATTGCCCGGGAATTCAAAACCTCGCGGCAAACCATTTTAAGAGCCAAAGCAAAACTTCAGACACCTGACATATAAAAAATAATCTCGGTGTGAGATGCTTTACGTCTTCCAAGCCCCCTTCCTTGCCGTAAATGGAAAGATACATCTAATTATAGAATTTATATGTTTTACCCTACGGCAGTGCTGGCCATTCAATATCCTGTGAAGTTGACGTATCAACACGGTTCAGCAATACCCGATACTTTTTCCATGCTTCCAGCAACGAGATTTCTTCCTCCGTTGCAATTTCCAGATCTGCAGCATCCTGAAGCGGCGCAATATGCTCACTGGCTACCTGCATCAGGTTGTTTTTTGTTTCTTCCGCCTCCCGGATCCGGAACAGTTTTTCTGCTTCCGTATCCTTCACCCAGGCTGTGCCGTTCCACTTCTGAAACTCCCCTTCCGGCGATAACCAGGTAACATTTTCCGGTAACGGACCGAGTTCAGAAATAAATAACGCGTCGCCGGAAGCCACGTCATAAACCGTTTTACCCCGATGATCTTCAACGAGATGCCACGATGCCTCATCACTGTTGAAAACAGCCACGAAGCCTGCCGGAATATCTGGCGGTGCAATATCGGTACTGTTTGCTGGCAGACCTGTATGAGGCGGAATATATGCATCACCTTCACCAATAAATTCATTAGTTCCGGCCAGCAGATTATAAATTGTTATGGTCCGTGGTTGTTCACTCATTCTGAATACCATTATGCAAGCCTCACAATATAGTTAAATGCGATGTTTTTGACGGTGTTTTCCGCGTTACCAGCAGCGTTAACGGTGATGGTGTGTCCATGTGAGCCAATCGCAACGGAGTGCGTGTGTGCACCAATACCGACAGTATGTGCGTGTGCACCTGCAGATGCTGCTGTGCCGGACAGTGAGTGGCTATGGTTACCATCTGTACTGGTATTAGCTAACGCCCCCGTAGACATACCTACTGAGCCTTGTACACCCCAGGTATTTTGACCTGAGCTTGTATAACCATATTGATAAGTATCTTTAAAAACACTGGGGTTAAATCGACGGCCATCTCTATGGCTGTGATTACCAGCTGCATTCGTGCTGCCACTTAAACTATGGGTATGCGCACCAGTGTTATTCGTGGATTTAGTGCCGTAATCAAACGACGATGTGGTTTTCGTCCCCAAATCAGTACTGGATGCGCTGGCGCTGTGGGTATGCGATTTTATGCCGTCCTGTTCCTGAGACAATACGGCACGACCACTGGCGGGCTTGCCCTTAATCGTCCAGCCACGCATATCAGGGATCACGCCTGACGGATAAGCGGCTGCAAGTTTCGGGTAGGCAGATTTGTCAAAAGTCTGCCCCTGCATCAGGGCATAACCAGACGGAACGGTATCTGATGGCCACGGGATTGGTGCGCCGACTGGGTAGCTTTCTGGTGGAAGATTTTTCGAGGTATAAACTTCTGCCCAGTCTTCCTCAAAACCATAACCGTCTCTTGAAGAACGGTAGAACAGACCACCATTTCTGTAATGCGCCTTCATCTGCAAGGTCTGGCAACTTCCGACTCCGGTATAGAAGTTAACCAGAATATAGCTGTCGCCAGAGCGGGTGACATTATAAGCGCCTGATTCGGCATTCCAGGGAACGCCACCATCCGCATCGGCATATGTATCCGTTGCCCTTCTGGCAAAAGCAGCCACATGCGCGGCGGTTAAAGTAATATCTTTGGAACCATCAAACTCAACACCAGAAACCCGTCTTGGCGTTTGCAGCTTTGTTGCTGTTAATGCATTACCGTTCAGACTTGCGGACAGTTTGGTTCCAATAACCAGTTCGCCGGTTGCGTTATCAATAGCAAACGGTCTTAATGTATTCCAGCCACCATAAACATCACCTTGATTGGTAAGCAGCAGGTAAGTTTTAGCGCCATCATTACGCCATAATGCCCCATACTCCCCACCTATCATTCGAATCTGATTACCACCACGCGCTACAATTTCGTCTGTGGCAAAAAGTTTTTTGCACGACAAGTTATCGTTAACGATTAACGAATGAGACTCATAAAAACCACGCCCACTCTTAAAATCAAGGATAACGTCCGCCGCGATACATTCAGTCGCCGGATTTGTTGCCCCAAACTTATAGGTCGTATCATTAACAACGAGATCAGCACCAGGTGCGGATATTGACAGGCCATCTTCGATAAACGCAAAAACAGGGAAAGCAGCGCCATCAACATAGAACACAGAGCGCAAATCATCGCCCTTATTACTCATCATTATTGAGTGGATGGCTCGTTCATTGTTTTGATATTGCCAGAACATTCCATAAGCATAACGCCCCCTGTCAGTCCAGCCACCAGGCATAACAAATCCGTTAAACTCGCAGTTATTCATCGGATCGCCTGCGGTTCGCGTTGCCGTGGTGATAATGACCCTTGATGCCAGTTCGCTTACTGAGCCAGCAGAACGCATAACAACAACAGGGTAATATTTTCCAGATGTTGCACCTGCAGGAGCGTTAACCCGCACATAACGCATACCACGCTTATCAGCAAAGTCTGTTTTACTGACCGCGTTAATGTTGTTCAGGAAGCGTCCCTTATCGGGTATATCAGCGCCGTTCTGGTCTTTCTGCAGACGTTTCTCTGCATTGTCATAGGCTGATTTTACTGCCTTTGGCGTTGCCGCCAGCGTTTCAGACGTACTGTTGGTCGCACTGCTGAGCTGTACTATCCCCTTTTTCGTCGTACTTGCATCCTCAAGCGCCACGGCGGATGCAATATCCTCTGCCCGTTTTGCCGCTGTCTCGGCGCGCGTTGCCGCGGATTCCGCCGTACTTTTGCTCTGTGCTGCCGCCGTCGCACTGCCAGCTGCCTCTGTCGCCTTCGTGGATGCTGTCGTGGCGCTGCCCTTCGCTGCTGACGCCTGTCTGGTCGCCTCATCTTTTGAAGCAGACGCAGATGATGCCGATGACGCCGCCGAACTGGCGGACGATGCGGCAGCCGTTTTTGAGGATTCTGCGCTGGTTTCCGACGCTTTCGCGTTCGTTTCGGATGTCTTCGCTGCGGAAGCAGACCTCGCTGCTGCGCTGGCCTGTTCAGTGGCTTCGCCAGCCTTCGTTGTGGCTGTTGAAGCAGACGATGCGGCGCTTTCTGCCGATTTTCCGGCGGCGGTGGCACTGGCTGAGGCCTGCCCGGCACTTGTTGACGCTGCACTGGCAGACGACGCAGCCGCTGTTTTTGAGCCTGCCGCAGCCGAGGCGCTCTGTCCCGCTGCCGTTTCAGAAGACCTGGCGTTCGTCTCTGACGTTTTTGCCGCCTTCGCGGAATTTCCTGCCGCTGTTGCCGAGGAAGCTGCGCTACTGGCGCTCGAGGATGCGTTCGTTTCTGATGATTTTGCCGCCTCTTTTGAAGCCGCCGCATCCCGGGCTGAGGTGGCAGCTTCTGACGCTTTCGTAGTCGCGGTGGATGCAGAAGTGGCTGCTGATTGTTGTGACGCTGCAGCATTCGTTTCTGACGTTTTCGCGGCACTGGCACTGGTAGCTGCCGCGCTTTTTGAGGACTCTGCAGCGGCAGCACTTTTTGATGCTTCAGTGGCCTTTGTTGATGCCGTTCCTGCGCTGGAAGTCGCTGACTGAGCCGACGACGCGGCCTGTCCGGCTGACGTGCTGGCTGCGCGTGCTGAGCCTGCAGCATCAGTCGCATGGGTTGCCGCCTCACGGGCTGATGTGCTGGCATCACTGGCTGACTTCTTCGCGGCTGCCGTGTTCTGTGCCACCACGGACGCGTTACGCGCCACCTCTTCCACCATCAGCTCAAAACGGCGCAGTGCCTCCGGACGGGCATCATCCTCCGTCATGGCACCGAGAAAATCATTCAGCGTACCGGGTCGGGAATCTTCATACACTGTGATGGTCCCGGCATGTGACGGCGGGAATCCTTCCACCAACAGAATAACGCTGTACTGACCGTACTCAACGTCCATACTGTAACGCCCGGCTTCATCCGGATTTTCAGATGCCAGCGTGTTCACCACCACCGTGGTACTGTTACGTTTTGCTTTCAGCTGGATTGTGCAGTTCTGTACCGGTTTTCCTGTGCCGTCTTTCAGTACACCTGAAATTTTTACTGCCATATTCACCCCACAAAAAAGCCCGCCTGAACCGGCGGGCTGTCATAACACTGTGTTACCTGGCTAATCAGAATTTATAACCAACACCCACGATGAACCCGTCAGTGCGCCAGTCACCACTGCCGGAGCCTTCATAAGCGACATCAATGGCCACGGATTCGGTCGGGTTAAACTGCACGCCAGCTCCCCACGCCAGAGACGTGTTGCTGTGGCGACCGTCATCACTTCCGGTCAGCACATCGTGCTTTTTCCCCTTGTTGTCAGTTACGCGGAGATAATCCCCGGAGAAAGTCGACACACGGCTGTAAGCCACACCCGCCATCGCATACGCGCTGAACCATTCATTTACGCGCACAGACGGCCCCGCCATTACGCTGAACCAGCGGTTACGAACGGAATCTTCATGCCAGCGGGTATCGCTGTAACGGGTCAGCTGGCGATTCTTGTCTCCTGCATAGCTGAATGACGTCACCAGCCCCAGTGTGTCCGTAAACTCATAACGGTATTTCACGTTAATCCCGTTCAGATCATCACTGCCGGGGACGTTCGTCGAGGCATGAAGATACCCCGCGCTCAGCGTGGACTGATGTTCAGACGCCCATGCAGGCGCACCGGATACGGCCAGACAAATGGCTGCGGACAAAATTGCTGCACAAACTTTACGCATAATTACCTCTCGCTTTTCTGCAATAAAAAAGGCGTCATTCCTGACGCCCTTTATTGGGGTTATAAATATTTCAACGAATACTGATGCCGGAAGCGGCTTTTTTGGTCACAATCACCGTACAGTCGGTGATATTGCCTGCCCCCTGATTGCCTTTCTGGAAAATCTTAAACTCCAGAGTGACGCTTCCCCTGCCACTCGGCATATCAATAACTGCACTGTAACTACCGGGAATGGCCCCTTTAGTTTCTCTGGATGCGATTAATACGCCGTTTTTGCGAACTTCAAAACCATAACCCGTGTATCGCGTGCCTCCTGGGTTATTTCCGCTCCCCGGATCGTCATACGCTATACCGTTAAAAATAATGGGCGGAATAATAATCTGGCGGTCAAAGTTATGATCATCGCTGATGGTGACTGTAACCGTACCGTTTGGTGTTTCCGTGTTACCCCACGTACCGACTTTTTTCGGGAAGGCTTTTGATACAGCTTTAACGAAATCTCCTCTGACCTGGGTCGCCTCCAGCATGCCCTTAATCGTACAGTTCTGGTTAATCGTGACATTGTTGAGCGTTCCTGAGTTCGCATTCACACTGCCACTGATATCCGCATTTTTCGCCGTCAGTCTCCCGTCTGATGTCAGGGAAAATGCCGGAGGATTACCGCCGCTGGTAATGGTGGGGGCCGTCAGGCGTTTCAGGAACACTTCATTCATGAATATCTGATCGCCCTGACCAACAAACATCGGCTTTGTGTTGCCATTCGCAGGATTAATCATCGCAATCCTGTCTGCTGCCAGCAGCACCTGACTCTGCATGCCGTCAGGGGTGTTCTCAATACCGGCACCGATACCCGCAATATAAAGGCGTCCGTCCTGCATCTGCTGCAGCTTCACTGCCCACATGCTGTTCAGGTTATTATTTGTATCAACCTGAACCTTCTGTATCTGCTGGATCGCTGCACTCTGGTCTTCCAGTTTCTTATTGACGGTCTGTGTTATTTCATTGCTGACATCCGTTATGGACGTCCTGATTTCAGTCAGGTCAGGCGCAAGCTGACCGTTATCAATCTGCGTCCACAGCTCCTGAGCCAGATGGGTTTTCCCTATCTCGCCTTTGAAAAAATCCAGATAGCCTGATGCATCATCACTCGGCTGACCGACAGCCTCCACGAATGCCGATTTGCCAACGGTGTTCACACTGCGAACGTAAAAATAATAATCATGGCCCGGTTTGATATTGATACTGGCGGCTATCCAGTACAGTGCCGTACCAAGATAACGCGCGCTGGTTTCAACCTGCCTGATATCCGCAATCCGTTTTTCCGAGAACCAGAACTCAAACTGTACCGTCGGGTCATAAACCGCAAGATGCGGCGTGGCGGTTATCTGAAAATAGCCCGGCGTCAGCTCAATCCGAGACGGCGCTGCCGGTGCGGCAATCCGGAACGATACCGATGCCGGATCGCCCTGCTGTCCCCACGCATTTACCGCCCGGACTGTCAGCCTGTAGTTCCCCAGCGCCAGTTGCGTGAAGCGGTATGTGGTTTCCGTCGTCCGGGCCGTGCTGACCAGCCGCTCACTGCCGTCATCCGCTGCCACGGTCAGGCGAAGCATAAAGCTCACCCCCTTCACCACCTTCGGCGTGTCCCAGCGCGCCAGCACCTGATATTCCCCGCTGTCTGCGGTGACTTCGGCAGTCAGGTGCTGCACCGCTGGCGGCGTGACACCATTCACCGTGCCGCTCTGGTCGCCGTCAAAGTGCGCCCCGTTATCCACGATGGCCTCTTTTTCCGGTACATGCTGCACGGCGGTGATGGCATACGTGCCGTCATCGTTCTCACGGATACTCACGCAGCGGAACAGGCGCTGGCGCAGCGTCGGCAGCTTCAGCCCCCATACGCTGTATCCGGCAACGCCGTCAGGAACACGGCTCACTTTTACCTTCACGCCGTCGGTGACGGACTGGACCTCCACGCTGACCGGATTGCCACTTCCGTCAACCAGGCTTATCAGCGTGGTACCGGAGGATGGCAGCGTGATTTCACGGTCGAGCGTCAGCGTCCGGGTCTGGCTGTTCACAGCCAGCACGCGCCCGCCGATGCGGATACCGGCATAGTCATCATCGCAGATTTCAATAACATCACCCGGCACATGGCGAAGCCCTTCGGCACCCACGCTGAAATCCACGGTCTGCGTCTCCAGCAGCTCCGTTTTAATCAGCCACAGCCCGGCGCGGTGTGCCTGCCCCCGGCTGGTACAGCCAAAGGCATCCATCTTCGTAACATTACGACCGTAACGGGCAATGGCCTGCGTATCTTCAACAAGCTCTGTCGCCGTCTCCCAGCCGTTGTTCGGGTCAATCCAGTTCACCTCAACGGCATTATGGCGGTCCTTCAGGGCGCTGAAGCTGTAGCGGAACGGCGCGCCATCATCCGGCATCACCACATTACTGCGGTTATAGGTCCACACCTTATCCGACGGTCGGTCCTGCACGAACGTCAGCGTCTGCCCGTTCCATACCGGCATACAGCGCATCGCCGAGCAGAAATCACTGAGCACATCCCACGCCTTGCGCTGTGTGGTCAGGTACGCATTACAGGTGATGCGCGGCTCCGTGCCGCCAAAGCCGTCCGGCACTGACTGGTCGCAGTACTGGCCGATAACATACAACGCCCATTTATCCACATCTGCCGCACCAAGACGTTTCCCCATGCCGTAGCGCGGATGGGTCAGCATATCCCACAGACACCAGGCCATGTTGTTGCTGTATGCCGGTTTAAACGTTCCGTCCCAGATACCGCTGTATTGCCGCGTCTGCGGGTTATAATTCGACGGCACCTGCAGAATACGCCCGCGCAGATGATAATTACGGCTCACCTGCTGGCTGCCGAACTGCTCCGAATCCACCTGTACGCCGACCAGTGCCGTGTTCGGGTAGCACTGTTTCACATCGATGATTTCGGTGTATGACGACCAGAGCGTTTTGTTCTGCAGCTGGTCTGTGGTGCTGTCCGGCGTCATCCTGCGCATCCGGATATTGAACGGGCGCGGCGGCAGGTTACCCACCACCACCGATGCCAGATACTGTGAGATGGTTTTGCCTTTAATGGTGATGTCTTTTTCCGTCACCCAGCCACCGTTACGCTGTATCTGAACCAGCAGGCGGACTTCCGACGGATTCCGGTCCCCCTTTGAGGTGGTTTCCACCAGTGCCTGCACACCGAAGGTAAAGCGCAGACGGTCGATGTTTGCAGACGTGATGGTCCGGGTGATCGGCGTGTCGTACTTCACTTCCGTACCCAGCACCGTCTCGGAGCCGGAGGATTCAAATCCCTCCGGCGGTGTCTGCTCCTGCTCACCGGCCCGGAACACCACCGTGACGCCGGAGATATTGGTATTCCCCTCACTGTCCAGCACTGGCGTACTGTTCAGCAGCACGCTTTTTAATCCGTCCACCGGACCTTCAACCGGCCCTTCACTGATGGCGTCTATCACGCTCAGCATCTGCGTGGACTTCAGGTTGTCCTTCGCTTCGCGCAGGGTATGCCCCTTACTGCTTCCTTTACCCATTCCTCACGCTCCATAAATGACAAAACCGCCCGCAGGCGGTTTCACATAAAACATTTTGCATCAGCGACCAATCACCACAACCTGACCACCGTCCCCTTCGTCTGCCGTGCTGATCTCCTGAGAAACCACGCGTGACCCCACGCGCATTTCCCCGTACAGAACAGGCAGAACATTGCCCTGGGCAACCATGTTATCCAGTGACGAGAAATAGGTGTTCTGTTTGCCGTTATCTGTACTTGCTGCCGTGGGCGTCCTGGCTTTCGGTGCCAGCATCTGCGCCACTCCGCCCAGGATCATACTGGCCCCTGCCGCATACATGCCCGATACAGCCGCGGCACCCAGCCAGCCCACAGGGTTCCACCATGCCACCGCAATCAGCGCCGCCCCCAGCACCACCTGAAACACACCGCCACTTTTAGCTCCCGCCAGACGCGGCACGATGTGGATCACGGCACCATTTGCCAGCGGCTCATTAAGACGGGCAGATAATTCGGTTTCACCTGCATCACGCCCGGCAATGCGTACCTGGTACCAGCCGTCGCTCAGTTTCTGACGAAACACCGGGATCTGCATGGCCAGCGCCCGGATGGCTTCGGACCCCGTTTTCACTCGAAGGTCGATGCGGCGGCCAAATCGTTGTAAATCCCCGTAAAGGCAGATGCGTGCCATGCCCGGTGACGCCAGAGGGAGTGTGTGCGTCGCTGCCATTTGTCGGTGTACCTCTCTCGTTTGCTCAGTTGTTCAGGAATATGGTGCAGCAGCTCGCCATCACCACAGTAAATGGCGGCATGATTCGGCACCGATGAACCAAAACAGCACAGCAGCACATCGCCCGGTTGTGCTGATGACAACGGCACCTGATACAGCCCTGTGGCCTCCAGATTATCCAGATAGAGATTCTGACCGTGACGCCACCAGTCATCCCCGCGATGAAAATCCGGCATCTCAATTCCCGCCAGATGGTAAGCATCCCGGAACAGCGTGTAACAGTCCGTCACCCCGTGCTCAAAGCGCCGCCCGGTGAGATGCGGCACACAGCGGAATTTATGAATCACCCCCCGGCAGACCAGCCACCACGGCAAATCACTCTGCACCTGCAGCCGCCGGTCGGCCTCACTCAGCCAGGGCAGACCACCGGGGTGGCTGTGGACCAGCGCCACAATCTCACCCTGCATTTCTGCCTGCAGCCAGTCCTCCGGAGCCATCCGGAAATAATCCTCCGGCTCACCGGAGATATTCACGCAGGGAAAATATCTTTCCCCCTTCGGCGTTCTCACCACGAAGCCGCACGACTCCGCTGGCGCACATCGCCGGGCGTGCGCCAGAATCGCTGATTCTGTCTCTGTCATGGGATTCACTGCGAAAGTTTGTTAATGGAAAGGAAGCCGCCAAAGTTGCCGACGTTATTGCGAAACTTACAGCCGCTCAGGCATTTGCTGCATTTATCCTTCGTGATATCGGACGTCGGCTGATCATATTCATCCGCGACCGCCGGACCGTGATAACCGCACTCATCACCGCGATAGGTCCAGGTGCAGGTGTTGGCCAGCATGATACGTCCCGGAAAAACGGCACCGTCCGTTTCCGTCGGCGTGGACAGTACAAAAGAGGCACTCACCGCGCTCAGTTCGCTGCACTGCTCGATGCGCCAGCGGCTGATCACCTCCTGCTCCGGATCGGCGTCACTGTTTCCGTTGACGAAGTTCACCGCATCCAGAAAACGGGCGTAAACCTTACGCCGGACCACCGTTCCTCCGACCAGACTCTGCAGGTCTTCCGCCATCCCGGTGACCATGCCGTGCAGGTTAGAAACCGTCAGTGTCGGACGGGCAGCACTGCCCTTGCCGTTCAGTTCAAATCCCGTCCCCTGAATGGGATACGCCTGATACTGTCGCCCCTGCCAGGTGACCGGCTCACCTTTTTCGTTCTGCTCATTACAGAAAAAATAACGTTCTCCACCGACCACTGTCAGATCGATTTCCCAGAGCACCACCTGGGCTGACTGAGTGAGGCGTGTCGTCTCATGATGTGTTTCCTGTGGAATATCCTGCATCAGAGACTCCTATGCCACGACCTGTTCAAAATCTGCCGTTATGGTTACCCACAACGCCCCCACGCTTGCCGACCATTTACGACAAACCACCCTGATCGGCTTCCAGTCATAAGGTGGCGTCCACTGAAATGCGCGGACGCCACCGTGCCGTTCCAGAAAGGCTTTTAAAGATGGGTGTTCACATTTACGAACACGTATCGTCACGCTGTAAGTCGACAACTGGTTATTCAGTCCCGCCGCACGACGCTGTTCATAACCATCGCCCAGCTTCACTGTCACCACTTTCGGCTCTGATACCACATTCATATCCGGGCGCACTTTCCAGTGAAACGTCTCCATTACCGATATGCTCCACTTAACCGACCACCATCACGGGCCTGCTGTTGCATAAAGTCCGCTGCCGCTTTTTTCCCAAGGTCATAAACCACCTTCAGGGCAGCCGGACCTATCTGCCCGTTCGTGCCATCGTTATTGATCTCGATGTTGTACTGCGGGGCAAACATCGCCATACCTGAACCACCAATATCCGCCACAACCCCCAGCTTACCGTCAGCACCACGACGCAGTGGCAGAATGGCTTCAGGTCCAGCTTCCCCCATCACACCCGCGCCTTTTGCAAAAGCAAAAAACGTCGGACGGTTAACCACCGTGCCACTGTAACGACTCAAATCAGCAGACTGATAAATCCCCCCATTGGCATTCAGGGAAAGGCTGCTGAGATCAAATCCCAGTACACTGCCAATCCCTTTTATCGATTTCATCATGGTTGCCTGCGCCAGGATTTTCGCCATATCTGACAGCACCGAAGAGGTGAAGGATTTGAAGTTGAGTTTGCCGGTAGTGACAAAAGTTGCCAGGCCATTTCCCATGTTGCTGAAGGCTGACGAGAACACCTGTTCTGCTGTTCCTGCCGTATTGTCTGCATCCACGGTAAAATCCTGAAATGCACGCAGGACTCCGTTTTTCCAGTTACCCTGCACAACTTCAAGCTGTTGCCAGTAACGGCGATTCTCATTCAGTTGTCGGTTCAGGCTCTCCGTCAGCGCCTGCTCGGCCTTTCTGTAGTCATCCGTGTTATATGTCCCTTTCTGCTCACTATCCCGCCTCAACTGCTCCAGCTGTTGCTGGTATTTCTGGCGAAGACTCAGTTGTACCTGATATCGCTGCCGCTGCTGATCACCCATACCCACCGTGGCGATATCCAGGTCATGTTGCTGACGCTGAACGAGCTCTTCTTCAGCCAGTTGACTGGTCAGCTGAATTGTTTTTTTCTTCAGATCGTTGAGTGCCGTCTGTTTCTGAAGCTCCTGCTGTTTTACATCCAGCAGCGTCAGTGCCTGAATCAGTTCATCTTTACGGGCCAGCACACTCTTTTCATCTGCCGTCAGTTTTTTCCCGTCCAGATCGCTGATGCGCTGCTGCAGAGCCAGAAGCTGTTTATGCGCTTCTGTCATCTTTTCAGTGGCAATGCCTGCTGACTGTCTTGCAGCAGCAATCTGTCCTTCCACCTGTGCCTGTTGCTGACTGTACTGCAGCAATAACCGGGTGGCCTCATCATTACGGGTTTCGCGTGTTTTTTTCTTACCGGATGCCAGGGCTTTCTCGTAACGTTCATTTTCACGTTGTATCGCTGCATCCCTGACAGCCTGATCGGCGTACTGCATGGAATTAATACGCGCAATTTCACGCTGATGTCGTGCTGCTTCCGTTTCATTCATCCGGTTCAGTGCAGCATTTTCAGCATTACGTCGTTTTTGTTGCTCCTGATAATTCCGCTCTGCCTGCTCTTTTGCATCCTGCAAATCCTTCTGGCGTTTTTTCTCCTGAAGATCGTTAAGACGCTGCTGATCGTATTCAACCTGAGAAGATGATGCCGTCCAGGGGAGTCTTTTCGCCCGCGACACTTTCTCCTGTAAAGCGGCAATCTGTTCATCCAGCGAGTCTTCACGACCAATATTCATGGCCGCATCCCAGAAACGACTCCACAAATCAGACAGATACTTCAGCGTACTGCCAAGCGCATTGAGGTTATTATCAATATCCGCAGTACGCCGACCGGTTTCCTCTGCCAGTGCAGACATGGCTATCCGTGCAGCATCACTGGACCGTCCCTGATCCCCAAGGACACGTATCTGCTCAAGCTGAGTGGCAGTAAGAAAATGCAGCTCATTGTCCAGAGCCTTCGCGGCATTTACAGGATCATCCTTCAGCCGCTTAAACTGATTTATGGTATCGCTGACCGACTGGCCAACCGATCGCTCCATCTGTGCGGCAGCTCTCGCCACCATACCGATATCGTTTCCACGAAATGCACCACTCCCCACCACCTGAGCCAGCACACCGGCTGCAGCATGTTGCGTGATACCATTCCCGGAAATAGCACGACTGAGCGTCCACAGCTGCCCGGCAGTGACTCCGGCATAATGCCCCGTCAGCGACAACTGGCGGTTAAATTCTTCCCCCTCCTTCTGACCGTCATACCAGGCTTTACCCAGACCATAGACGGACGCGGCAATACCGCCAATAACCCCGCCAAGCATCATGCCTTTCGGTGACATCAGAGTGTCTATCCATCCGGCACGGTTAGCCAGCGTTATCCCGGATCCCCTCAGCGCCCCTAAATTGCCGCGGGCCAGTTCACCTATCAGAACGCCTATCTCCTGGCGGGCCGCTGCACTTTTCAGACCCAGCGAATGCGTGGCTTTTCCTGCCTGCTCCATTTTGCGGATATACACTTCTGCAGCACTGCTTACCCCCAGCTGGGCAGCCTTAGCACGAAGCAACTCAGAAGAAGAAAGATTCTGGCGGGTTGCCTGCTCTTTAAGCTGACGGATAAACGCCACTTTCTGTCGGGTAGCCTCTTCCTCAGCCTGCGTAAGAACACGGGTTTTCGCCGTAACCTCAGAAATCAGCGCCAGATAATCCTGCTGACCAATCCCGCCACTGTTTCTGGACTGTCGGATCTGCTGCTGAATACGCTGTAATTCCTGCAGCCCCGCACTGGCCTGTTTCACACTGTCAATCTGACGATAAAACGCAGCAGCTGCTTTATCCTGAGCCTCCGCCAGAGCCATGGCCTGCGCCTGTTCCTCGCGCATTTTCTGGCTCAGTGCCTCCATACGCTGGCGGGTTTTCTCCACCTCGCGGGCCATGCGTTCATGAGCCTGTGCGTTCTTCTCCACCGTCTGCGCATGGACGGATGCGGCTGTTGCAGCCGAAGACGCCGCCTGCGTTGTCTGCCGGGCGGCCTGAGTCTGACGCTCCATAAAACGCTGCATACGGGCAGAAGACCGTTCTGCATCGCTGGCTGCACCATTCAGAAGGTTTTTGATACGGGGAATTTCATTTTTAAACTCTGCCGCATCAATCCCCAAATCAATGACCAGGTTGGCTATCTGGTCCATAACGCACACCTCCGGAAATACCTTCCCCAAGATGCATCAGTTCTTCGTCCGTTCGCTCCGGTATCCCGTTCTCTTCCGGTAAAAGGCTGAAATCAGCCACCGCAGCATCACTGCTGCCGGACACCATTCTCACGATCAATGCCTTCAGCGAGGCAAACTGCGCATCCATCCACACATCACTGAAGCTCTGCATCCGGAAATAATCGCCCCACTCACCAAGCTCAGTGGCCGACATTTCCGACAGCATCCGCCGCCAGTCTGCCCGCCGGAACTCCCGGGCAAGCCGCATGACAAACTGCATTTCCCGCGTCAGGACTTTTCCGGCGTCAGCACCTCATGCTCCAAATCCCCGGCATTATCAATGGCCCCCATACCGCTCAGCGACAGAACCATCTCCGCCCCCGCACCCAGGGCATCATACGACCATCTTGTAATAACGGATGCGTAAAGCGTCTCAACATCCTGAGACTGTTCCGCATTCCACAGTGAGCGGGAAACCAGCCAGGCATTGATATCCATCCCCATCCGCAGAAAAGCAATCTGTCGTTCAGCCTCCGGCAGTTCTCCCTCCCCGGCATCAAACTTTGCCGTTCGCTGCTGAACAAACATCAGATATTCAATTCTCTGCAGCCCGGACAGCTCACTGAGCACCACGGACTGTTTTTCATAATTAAACGTGTCCTGTTTCAGAAACATCATGTTCTCCACCTGCAAAAAAGCCCCGAATAACCGGGGCAAATGATGAGTATCGTCCTGTTAACCTGCTGCGCTGACAGTCACCGCAGCCACAGCCACAAAATTCCCGTCAGCGGTCATGCCCACAATGCTGACACTGCCCTGCTTCACGCCTTTTACCGTGGCCACAAGTCCGTTCAGGGTAACCGTGGCAGTCTGTGGATCTGACGAATGCACACTGATCGCTTTGTCACTGGCTCCGTCAGGTTTTACTGTAAAGGTCAGCGTGGTGGTTGCTCCCACTTTTACACTGGCAGATGCCGGTGATACTGTCAGCCCGGTAACGCTCACGGTTTCAGTGCCTTCCTCTGCCAGATACGGACGCCCCACACCGCTGATTTTCACAGTGCGGGTCATCACGTCTTTTGAGGCAATGGTTTTACCCAGTGAGCTCAGCCAGCCACGGAAAACATCAACAGTGCCGTTGGGATATTTGATACGAAACGCGCAGACTTCACCGGAGTCGAACAACTGAACCAGTTTTTTCTGCCCGCTGTCACCCGGACGCCAGGCCAGCGTCGCCGAAGTATCACCAACGGATTTCTGCCCCTGGGTTGTCGTTTTCCAGTCTGCATCTTCATCATCGAGATAAGTGTCATCTTCTGCATCAGCGGTCATTTCGCCAGGTTGCAGATCCTTCACCATCGCAAGACGCAGCCAGTCAGTGTCCGATAAAGGGTTCGCAAACGCATCGCCCTTGCCGGTATACATCCAGAACGTCGTTCCCGCACCTTTCGTTTTTGCCAGTGGATTTGGTGTGGTCATTACCACCTCCTTAATTCGTGTACGTGATCTGGTACGTGATTTCCGCCATCGCCCAGGTGGCCATCTCATTATCACGTTGATAGTTAAAACCGAGTGGGATCAGGGTGTCGATGAGTCCGGAAAGTGCTGGTACATCATTCAGGGCCGGGAAAATGGTGCTCTCCATCCACATATCCAGCTCTGAATCCGGTGCCTGTGCCCGGATGAAGACAGCAATATGCAGAACAGCCTGCCAGTCATCTTCATCCGTCATTTTTCCGGTGTACTGAGCATCACTCAGCCACACCGCCACGGCAGGCAGTTCCTGCGCATCAACAAATGCCGGAAGCCCGTCAAAAAACGTGGCGCTGTCTCCACACTGTTCCCGAAGGCGTGCCAGTACGACCTGGCGGATTTGTGTATGTCGGTTCATCGGGTCAGCCATAACCTCAGTTGTTGTTTCAGTGCATACCCCAGCTGTTTCGGCATTTCCGCAGCAATGATGCGGTCGCGGGCATCTTCAAATGCCTGTGTCAGCGGTCCGGACAGCGGGATTTTCACCACATCAATGGGGTAACGATTTTTGCCATCAATACGCCGCATCACATGCCAACGACCATTCGCCAGTTGCTGAATAAACGCATCCCGGAAAAGATATTTACCCACCTTCAGCACACTGCCACGGTACTGCAGTTTTCCACCACGCCGGGCCAGTCTGACCCGGGCTGTCCCCAGCTTAATGGCAGGCAGATTGCCCCGGTTAACGCGGATCCTGGCCGTCATTTTTCCTGACGGACTGGCTTTAAACACCCGGACACGCTGACGTACCAGTTTCAGGGGGATCCCTTTCACCTGGTTATCTCCCGCAACGGTATTCCCGGCAACCTGCCGGGTGGTAACCGAGACCGCTTTCTGTGCCACACGGTTTATCGCCCATGCGCTGGCCTGTGGCACCATACGGGTATCAAGGCTGTTCAGATTGCGGATGGCATTCTCAAGCCCCTTCATCCCACACCTCTTTACTCAATAAAGATCATTGGCTTACCGTTAAAGCGTTCATGCCGTGTGACCGTCCATTGTTGTCCGTCATAAACAACGCGATCCCCGCGCCGTGGGCGGTATCCCGAAGAAAACACCACCAGAGAGACCGCAGGTCCGGACAGAGCATTCAGCTCTGCCAGTGTTTCTCCCGGGATCACAGTCATATCGACATCATTAATCGAGGCTGTCTTTCCCATCTTTCTAACCGTGATAGCATCCATACGCGCTGCCAGCCGGGAAAAGGGATCAGACATTGAGTTTTACCGGCACTTCTTCTGCACTGGTTCCGGCATCTGCCCAGACAACCCCGACCAGCGGATCAGAGCCGCTGTTAGTCAGCTGAACTTTTCCGGACTTCAGATAAACCTTCTTACCCGTTTTCATGTCATCCGTTTTCAGCTTAGGCAGCATAAACACACCTTCGGTCATGCCGTCGCCTGTTTCACCCTGTGGAATATCGGTCAGCGCCACCGCAAAAACATCGCCCACCTGCACCAGATCTCCGCTGCTGATGGCTGCACTGGCAACAATCGCCACCGTTTTTCCTTCTTCTACAAAATTCTTTGCCATAACTGTCTCCGCACAGCCCCGTTCAGGGGCTGATTTCAGGTACAAAAAAAGCCCTTACGGGCCATCAGAGTTGTTGTCTGCGACGTTTACGCCGTACATTTCACCAGACCGCGGTGATCAACTGGCGCGACACCGGCGTCAATACGCACTTTCGTTGTCACGCCATCCACACTGAAGCCCTCCATCTGATCAATATATGGCGTATCCACACCGTTGAGATAAGCCACTTCAATCGTATCGGAGCCTTTTGACGCAGCCAGGTAGAAGGTGGTCTGGCTGTTATCATCAAGACGAGGCTCTGCAATAACGGTCGCAAAATCTTTCACCGGGTTAATAATACCGGCGTTAATGTCAGCCCCCTTGACACTTGAGGAGCGAATGACCTGGTTAGCAACAGACTCCATCGCCGTCGGTACCAGTACGAACGCAGGACGAATATTCAGATGACGCTCCCCCTCTTTCTGAACGCGCATCAACTGGCGGGCTTTATCCAGCGATGCCACGTCCATTGCCGCGCTCTCCAGTACGTTTGCATGTTTCGCTTTATCGAACAGACTTACATTATCTGTGGAGATTTTCGGGTTAGACGTCAGAATGGCATAAACCAGATCGGCAATAGTGGATTTCGCCGCACGGCCCAGCTTCATCGGGACATCGGTCAGCATATTCAGATCATCATTGATAATGGCCTGACGGGTGATACTGAACAGCTCGCCATAGGTCGCCAGTGCAATAGTGGCCTGTTTATCTCCGGTGGTGACGTATTTATATTCTGCCCCTTCACGCACCTGACGCAGAGCACTGAAGCCCCCCATACCCACACGATGGGCAATTTTAAAATCAGACAACTGACCTTTCCGCGTCCACTGTTCATAGGTTTCAGGGGCATCTTCCCAGCCCTGCAGAATGGCTTTGTTCGCAACATCCAGCAGAATATTACCGAAGTCAGACGTACTGTGTGTGAACGCCGCACCGACCATCTGCATCGGGTTATAACTGGAAACACCAATACCACGTTCAGTTAGTGACATACGGGCATATTCACGCAGGGTCATCCCGTTGTAGACATTATCACGTTCGGTTTTTTCAAACCCGGCGCGCGCCATCAGCGCCTGGCGGATCCCGTCCCCCACAAAATTACCGTTACCGGCATAAATATGAGCCGGGGTATTTTTATTGGATGGCGTGGACTCGCGCCCCATCTCGTTCAACAGCTTTTCGCGGGCCTGCTCCAGCGAACATTCAGGATCGGCAAGACACTGAGCCTGCAACGACTGATAACGCCCGCCAAACATGGCAAACAGATCATTAATACCGTTTACACGCGCTTTTTGCTCTGCCAGGACCTGCGCACGGATGCTGTTTTCATCCACCACGGGTGCTGCTGCCTGCACTGGCGTCCGGGAGGCTGCAGGTCCATCATCCTGTACGCGTGGAGCACTGTTGCGTGGCGGAGTAATCATATTTCGAATGGATTCCGGCATCTTTTTAAATTCCTCTGTACGTTTTGACTGAATACATGCCATTGCCTTAACGGCTGGTGTCACCTGATCAGCAAATCCATGTGCCAGACATTCGGCACCGGACATCCAGGTCTCATCCGCCAGCATGGCAGCAATTTCATCGGTGGTTTTCCCGGTTTTCTGTGCATAAGCGGGTAACAGAACCGCCTCAACTTTATCGAGCAGGTCGGCATAGGTGCGCATGTCCTCCGCATCACCGCCCGTAAAGCCAAATGGTTTATGAATCATCATGAAGGTGTTTTCCGGCATAATGACCGGGTTTCCCACCATCGCAATGACCGACGCCATTGACGCCGCCACACCGTCGACATAAACGGTAATGGACGCACCATGTGTTTTCAGCGCATTAAAAATGGCGATGCCTTCAAAGACATCGCCACCCGGTGAATTAATATGGAGATTAATGTGGGTGATATCGCCCAGTGCATTCAGATCACTGATAAACTGCTTCGCTGTAACACCCCAGAAACCAATCTCGTCATAAATATAAATATCCGCGTCACTCTGGTGACCAGCCTGCATCCTGAACCAGGAATTATTCTTCGGACTGGTCGTCGGTGTGCTGCGGCTCCTGTCGTTTCGTTGCGGCACTGCTGCCTCCTTTATCACTGGCCGGATCGGTATCAAATACCAGATCCAGCTTGCGGTTTTCATCAATTTCGGCCTTGCGCCGACGTTTGACATCATCCGGATTACGACCACCAGCACGTACCCAGTCTGATTCTGTCGCCGCTCCACCACGAATCTGGATTTTCCAGGCCTCAGCCTCCTTAACAGGGTCAATCCACGGCATCACCGGTCCGGAATACACCGCGGTATACAGTGAAGAACGGTCAAGATCGCGGGGTAGCCTGATAACACCGGATGCCACAGCCTGTTTCAGCCAGGCACGATACATCGGGCGGGTGACGGCACCAATAAACCAGTCCTGCAGGATCAGGTAGCCATCAGTGGATTCAACCAGCTCCTGACGCTGGGCGCTGTAAGTGCCGTTATAGTTGCGCGCTGTACTGGAAAAACTCAGACGACTGCCCGCCGCCACGGCACGCAACTGACCATTACGAAAAGTTTCAAGGTTAGGATTGGGGCGATCCGACTTCACCATTCCGATTTCTTCGCCGGGTTTCAGATCATCGTAAATAATGCCTGGCTGAATGGTAAGCTCGCGTTCCTTATCCTTGCTGCCATTACCATCCGCTTCATAGCTCTGCCCGTCGCCTTTCCGGATGTACATCCCCAGAGCAGCGGCGATCCTTGCTGCAGTCAGCTCAGAATCTTCATACTCTTTCAGGGCACTGAGGCGGATCAGCACACCGGACAACAAAGACGTCCCGCGCATCTGGTGCAGACGGCGAACAAATTTAAGATGCAGCATTCGCTCTGCATCCACTTCTTTGGTTTCCATCTGCCGTCCGGATACAGGACGACTTTTATACACCAGATATTTTTCGGGACGCCCCCAGTCATCAACAAACACGCCCTGATTCAGCCTGTTGCTCTCATCACTGGTCATGGGAATAAAGTCTGGCTCGAGCGCCTCCAGCCAGAAATGAACACCGGCAGAAGGCGTCAGGCTGTTTATGCGCCCGGAAACCATCTGGGCAAACACCTCACCATCGCGCAGCCAGGTACGCAGCATCAGACGTTCCAGCATCGGACGGGTAAACTGCCCGGTGACTTCCGGACTGACAGACCATTCACTCCATCGGGTGCGTATCTCCGCTGCCAGATCACGGGCAATGGCCCCATTGCGTAATACCGGATGTGGCTCGACAATAATCCCGTTTTTCCCCACCACCCGTTCTTCCAGCTTGTCAAATACACCAATGACCAGATCGTGGTTGTTATCAAGGTAACGGGCCTGCTCACGTAACGACACGGCCCCGTACTGGCTTAACTGGTCGGCAGTTCGGTTCTCCCGTCGGGCTTTGTGTGTCCGCGTCGTTTTTACTGCCTCATAAGCCTGGATCACCGCACGGGAACGCAGCCTTGCCGCTTTCCATCCTGGTGAAAAAACGCCAATCACATCATCAAGAATTGCCATCAGAACCTCGCCAGCCGGTACCCGGGATGCCCCCGTCGTCGTGTAATCAGAGCCGCAAGGCGGCGCTCCCACTCCTGCCGCCCCTGCCGGATCTCAGATAAGTTTTCCATGGTCATCTGCTGACCATTAAAAGTGACGGATTTTCCGTCCAGCACCGCCATTTCAGCTTCCGTATAACGCTGAATCATGGCTTCGATATCATTCTGGTTCATAACCATCCTCCAGAAGTCAGCCAGGGGTTAACATCGTCAGTTACTGTTTTCTTCCGTTTTTGTTTTTTAACAGGCGTGGATACCGGTTCCGGTGAGGATGACGGTTCGGTACTGTCCTGGACACACTCCAGCCAGGTTTCCCGGCTCGCCCACTCCGGTGCATCCGGCCAGCGGATCTTTTCGTATCCATGCAGAATGACCAGAGCCTCGGCATACACCATCAGGTCAAAAGCTTCGTTGGCACCGCGACCCGGCTTACTCCATTTCCCGTCACTGCTCCGCTCTTCATACGTCAGTTCGTCGTAAAACCAGCTCCCCAGCCAGTCAGGGAAATGCACATAGCCTGGACCTGGCGAGTCACGCCATAACGCGTTATTCACCCGGTCTTTCAGGGCATCCGTCTGAAGAAGCCAGAGCGGCACATCACCTGCGGCCTGCGCCCGGCGGCCCGTTCGTCCGGTGTTATCAGGGAATGTACGGCTGATCAGTTTTGCGCGCCGGATGCTGTCACCCTTAAACAGGTAAATACGTTTACCAAGGCCATCACGACGGCAACGACGCCAGAATTTATAGGCATTATCAGTGATCCCGTCTTCACCGCCGGAGTCCACCGCCATTGCCATCAGTCGCATTTGTTGAGAAGGATCGGAGGCCAGCGGCCAGCTTTTATGAAAAACATCCGTCAGCAGGACATCCCAGTCTTCCGGATAGCTGGCCGGATCAATTCGCTGGCTCTCCCCGTCGCAGTCACTGCGCAATGACTGCGTGATGTTGTAACGATCAATAATCCAGCGTTCGCCACGACTGCCATAGCCCGTTACCTGAACCACAAAACGGCGATGACGTCCCGCCTGCACATCCACTGTCGCCACAAGGAAATTAATGCCATCCGGCACACTGCGGGAAGGAACTGGCTCTGCCCGCTGCTCAAGCAGTTCACTTTTTCGTTGCTCCATGCTGGCACGAGGAAGATAAGGCAATCCCCAGTCGGTGTTGATAACCGCCCTGAGTGTTTCTTCGCTTCCTGTCGCTTCATACTCCTGTTCTGCAGTCAGTAATTTGTAAACCAGTTGCGCCCAGGTCTGATACGCAGCAGCTGGCCCTTCCATCCAGAAACTGGCGATACGGGAGCGGCGCGGTTCACCGGAAACGTTGCCGTTACGATCAATGACCTGACCTTCACGCAACCAGACTCCTGCACTATTGAGCTCACGCTTTTTCTCCGCAGTGATAATGCCGCTGCAGTGCGGGCAAAGTAGATACGCCGCCTCACTGGCTTTAAAGGGATCCGGTTCATTACGGTAGCCGGTCATGGCATCCATGGCTGGCTGAAAATATTCACCGCAGTGCGGACATGACCAGTACCAGCGGCGGCGGTCACCACGATTGTAAAGGGAAAGAATACCAGTCGTCGGTGGCGCTTCATGAGGCGACTTACGTCGCCATTTGCTGTCGCAGATGTCACGTCCCGGCGAGCTCTCCACCAGAGTCATCCCGGCGGACATAAATGTGGTGGTACGTTTTGAGGCCAGGGAGAAACCATCACCCTCGCTGTCGATATTCTCCGGAAAACGGTCGTAATCGGTTAAGGCGACAAACCGGTAATCCGACGACGACATAATGTTGACCGAGGGCCAACCAATTTTAAGGAACGAGCCATCCCTGAACGTCTTATCATGGACATTATTGTCGTTACGACGTGGACTCATTCTTTTCTTTACCGCCGCACTGCTTCTGAACGTTCTGTCGAGGCGCTTTTTAGAATGCTCGCGGGCCTTATCTTCGGTCATCTGCACAACGAGCATGTCCGAAGGATCGCAAACGATGGTATAGACAATCCATCCATCGATCAGACCAATGGTCTTCCCTGTTCGCGCAGGACCAACAAAAATCACCGCATCGTATTCACGCGATGCCAGGCAGTTCATGGGCTCAATGATGTAGGGTGTCAGTTCAGGATCCCATGGCACCGAGTTACCAGCCCCCTTAGGAACACGCATGAATTTTTTAACAGCCTCCGAAATCGGCATGCGACGTGGTGGGGAAAATCCTGCCGATATGTCCCTTCCCAAATTTCGGGCTGATGAAAAACCCATTATTCCTCCTAGAGACTCTCTCCTTCTTCATCAGGAATTAATTCAGCAGCACAAGCCTCGTAGGATTTTTCCTGAAGAGTGTATCGCAGGTCATCAATTGCCTGCTGTACAACGCCGACGGCCTGAGGAGTCAGGGCGCAATCGCGTTCAAGAACATCCGGAATTGTCTCCAGAACCTGGACGACAGCCTTTCTCATGGACGAATAGACGATGACTACTTCATCAACGGGGATGAGTTTTCGCTGCTCCTTTTCCAGCTTGATCCTTTCATTTTCAGACTGGTACCAGTCCTTTCTCTCTTTCGGCTCCATACGGGATGGATCATGAACAGAGTCTGCTGCCTCATGCTTCACACTAAACAGGGCTGGCCCGACATGCTGCAGGGCGTAAACGGGGTTCCCCCTGACAGTCGCAGCCACAGGAGTGTTGGCCGCGAGAAGCCGTTTTTTTACTGTGTCCCGGTGAAGCCCAAAGGCCTCAGCGATTTTAAAAACACTCCAGTAATAAGCATCACCGATCCCGCTCACATTTGACATAAGCAACTCCATCTGGCAGGTGAAAATCATGTTTATTTATATATTTCAATTAATTGTAAACTGGTCTAATGACAGGGAGAAAAAAATATTGTACAGGTGAAAAGATAAATAACTTTTAATTATCAATAAATTACCAAACATGCTGCCGCCGCCATGGAAATGCAAAAACTAGCCTTTTTCCGCGACGCTCCCGCCCCGTGGTAGGGACCCCCACTGGGAGGACCCGACAGCCTGACAACCGTTACGAGCATCTGAAACAGAGCTTTACATAATGGCATGGGGATAATTCAGAAGGACATCACAGCATGCCCACACAAATTAGTGTGAGTGTCCTGTTTCTTACTACGCGCAGGACTGACGAGCATGAGGGGAAAATACGCGAACCGAAATGCCTTATCTTCAGAAATGCAGCCGGCATCCGAACTGGACGATATTGTAAATTCACCTAAATACGAGGCATTGCTGTAGTTGAATTGCAGTACTGTATTAGCCTTACAGTGACAGAATACGATATTGACTCTGTCACTTGTGAAATGGTCAGAATGGTTAGCAGTTATGGTGATCAGTCAACCACCAGGGAATAATCCTTCGTATTCTTATCGTGCTTTACTAACGCGGCCTCAATTGCCCTGAATGCTTCCAGAGATACTTGATGTTCTATACATGCAATTACAACATCCGGGTAACCCATCGAAATGGTGCTATTAAGCATAGTTTTTACACGAACCTGCTCCTGGGAGGGGGCATCAGTGTATTGATCTTTATGCATTTTGTCGCTCCATTCGTTTGCTCTTCACTTGCGGCTAAAAATATAACGTCAAATCACTCAGCATGAAAGAGTGAAAGTTTCAGCGCGTTTCCCTTACATAATCTGTCGTTTGTATTCTCTTCAGGCATACCGGAAAGACTAGGTATTGTCACACAACCAATACCATCGACAATCGAGATTTATATCTATTCGGTAATGTTTAAATATAACAAAACCCCGTAAAAACGAGGTTTATGGGTAATTTGTATTGTTGAATAGCATCTGATGAGAAATTGATGCTAATACTATAAACATGCTAGATTAAATCAATCTTGATATCATAGCTTTCAAGACCAGTCATTTTTTCCCGTGCAGTAAACTGGATACTGGTAACTTCTTTCCCGGTCTTTTTCTTAAGCTCAATGATTTTTTTTGTTATATATTCAGAAATATCTGCTTCTGTTTTTGTTTTTAACTCTTCAATGTTCATCATTTCCTCTTTTAGTCTGTTATGACTGTCCTAGTACACAGTAGTGTCAATTATATGGAGCAAACGTATAAAAGATAAGATGAAACATCGCAATAATCAACATACGACGGTCTAAATTTCACACAAACAGATAAAGATGATTATCATTTATTATCAATGCATTAGAATCAAATCAATTCAAGAGTCTCATTGCTGCTTCCAGAATTTCTTCTGAAGTTACATGTCGATCCGCTGCTACATAAATGACTTTATGATCTCCGGTCAGAGATGGAAACCCTGCAGCCATTACAGTGAGGTGTGTTGTTTCGCCATTTGGATATTCACGCATGATGGTGTTAACTCCGGTCATCACTGGCACTACCATTGCTGGTTCAGAGTTAAAAAAAACTATTATTTTTTTCATAATGTTACCGTAATATGTGAGTATCCATCGACTAGACACTAAGCAAAAAAGCTCCCGAAGGAGCCTTCATTTTCACTTTCTTAAATCTAACGACAGATGGCTAACATTTAAGTATTGTGGAATATTATCAAATGTAATCATCATTGATTTACAAAAGATACATTTTGCCCCGAAAGGATTTCTGTCAGAAACATCAAAAGATGATGTTCTATACTGAGAACCATGGCAACACGGGCATCTAAAGTGAATATGGTTTGTAATATTTTCTACCTCAAAGTGCCACTACATGAACAGCTGCAGGGCCTTTAGGTCCGTTCTCAATACCAAATTCGACTTCCTGATTCTCAGTTAACGTTTTGAAATCGTTGCTCTGAATAGCTGAGAAATGCACAAACACATCTTTGCTACCATCTTTCGGCGTGATGAAACCAAAACCTTTTTCAGGGTTAAACCATTTCACTAAACCAGTCATTTTGTTAGACATCATTATTACCTTTTGAAGAAGTTAGCCCTTGGGCAGAATGGTCCGAAAAAAAATATCAGAGAGAAAAACCAACAAGGAAATCTCAAGAGGTACAAATAATAAAATTATAACAATGACTGCTTCAGATAATTTTGTAACAAACCAGAACACCATTAACGCATGATTAACCAACCATAGCAAGGATTACTTTTGTAAAGAAAAACACACGGATGAAACAATAGCTTTATTTATTAATAAAACGTGTCATTCTGTCTAATGACCTTTTATCTTACCCTTAAGATTTCAAGGATTTTGACTCATGGAAGAGTCCTTTTTATTTAAATTTCACATTCAGCGCTAAAAATAATCCGATTTAATATTAATATACATCTGATATTTTTTATCTCTTAAAGATTCATAAATCCGTTGACAAGTCACTCCTGCGATGTAGCGTTTGTCAGCAATTTCAGCATAAAGCTGAGCTTCTGCTGCAATATCTCCGAGCATGTTGGTGAGCATTCCTTCGGCGGCTTTGGTTGTTTTGCCTCTGACGGCAGCGGCAAGATTTGCGGTATGCTGCGCTGCGTCAAGGCGTATGGCATATTTTGTTGCTTCGGCACGCAGCTGGTTAACACTATCAGACAGATCAGCAGCCCTGGCAGAAATTTCAGCGGCTTTCTGTTGTGCATCTTTAACAGCCTCATCACGGGATATACTTCGCCCCTGTTCAATTATTCGAGCAGCAAATTGGACATTTACCTCTTGAGATAATTCGGCAGCATCACGCTCCGCCCATTTTTTTTGCCATCCTCTGTCGCTCCAGACATTACCTACGACAAATCCTACCAACACGAGCAAAATCACCGTGAATATCTGATTCACTGTTCTATCCCCCAGCAGGTTAATGCACTCTCCTGGTCACGACGAATAACCTGACCGTAACAATTATTTGAACGAATGCGGCAATCACGTCCACCGTCCTTTATCCACCAGCGAATCGCCTCGCATGCGCCTTTACGATCACCGGCATTAAGCCGCTTATAAAACGTCGACGGAAAACACTTACCAGGGCCAATGTTATAGGGACAGAATGACGCGATACCGGCTTTCTGTGGCTCGGTCAGTGGAACTTTTATATTGCGCTCCACCCATGCCAGCGCCTTATCACGCTCAATGGCGTTGACCTGGTCGCATTTTTCCTTCGACAGTTTCATATTGGGAAAAACGTTTTTTCCATCCACCACTGTGGCACCCCGACAGATGGTCCATATGCCAGAACCATCGCGGTATGCCATTGTGTGGTTACCTTCTTTTTCGTCCAGAAACTGGTCAAGTATCTGAGGAGCAGATGCGCCAGCACCAATCAGCGCCAGAACGGCAGCCGACAGGCCGTATCTGATTTTTGTGTTCATAGATATTTATGATGAGGACGCTCGTGCTTATTGGCAGGATTTTCAATCTTAAAGGAGTACTGATGCTGCAGATAAGACTCAACTTTTTCTGACAATTTTTCTGCTACTTCCAGGAAGACTTGCCGGACGCTCATTCTGGCTGCTGCCTCATAAAACTCCAGCGCAGCTCCTTCAACACGGTCCATGGCGACATCCAGGCCAAAAATTTCACCGTCAAAGCGTTCTTTGTCCTGTAAGGCTACAGTTACCGTAACTTTATTCTCAAAATTACGGACTCCTTTCACAACCAGTTCATAGTCTTGAGTCATTGGATTACTCTCCTCTCGCAGCCTTACGCCTGTCTTCTTTAATCTTGAAATAAAGATTTGTCAGGTACGTCAGCAGGCCAAATACCAGGCTACCCAGCACACCTATTGCTGCCCACTGTGAGGGCGTGACTTTATCGAGCAGCTGTAAAAACCAGTAGCCAGCACTGCCTGCGGAGGTGCCGTAGGCAATGCCTGTTGAAATTTTGTCCATGGATTTCATAGCCTCACCTCCGCACGGAACGGATGGCATAGTTATTATGTGTAGGCTTCCAGACACATCAATCAGAGCCTTAATTGATATATATGCTGGAGACGATGCAATATAAAAAGCTCGCCGTAGCGAGCTAATAAAATGTATTTCTCTGATATTATGTTTATTTGTATTAGCTCAGACTTGACATCACAGGTTTCGTATATAGAACATCATCAAATCTGTCAGTTTGCTATGAATGAGATATAGTAATTGAAGAGCTAACCTCGCATGTCAAAGCCAGATTTCTGAAAATCTCTGTAGACTTCCGGATTGTTGAAGGCCGGAAATTTGGCTTTATGAGCTGCGGACTTTATCGCTTCGCAATAGGCTTTATCACCGTTACTGGTAGATATTTTTAACGCCGTGCCATCCTGAGAGAATTCCATATGCAACCTGCATTTTTTCCCTTTCCAGTTATGCGGCTCATCAAGTTTGGCATTAATTGCAGCTCTGATTCCCCGCGCTTGCGCCCCCCATTCATCCTGATCATCCCAGCGTCCTGAACTGCAACTACCTGTAGCAGTAGTTTTGTGGCAATCTGAAGGGTGTAAAGGTGTGCATCCCGCAACAAAACCGACCCAAAAAGTCAACATAACGATTTTCTTTAATCCCACTTCTTGCTCCTCAATCCATTAAAATCTCAGCAATAGTAGTTGTTACGTCCGCCACTGGCTCAGAGCTGACTATCCGCTAAATTTAGCTCAGTGCCGTAGTTGTGTCAGAACAAACCTAAGCCGAAACCGTTTATTACAAAACAATAAATATCAGGGTTTAAAATCCAGCACCCCATTTTGAAATACTTTATATACTTCCGGCGAAGGGGGGGCAGGTATATCAGCATTCTTTATCGCATTCATCGCTTCACGACATAAATCGAGGTCTCCACTTTCTCTTTTAACCTCCAGTAGAAGGCCATTCGGGGCCATATGCATTCTCAGTGTACACTCTTTTCCTGAATACTTACTCGCATCCCCGAACTGTTTTTCGATGGCGCTCTTGATTTGATGGGCATACAGACGGATATCCTCACTAACATCAGAAGTACGTTCAGATGAACTCACATACTGTGTCTCTATTGCTTTATCGGAGTAATATGATGTACGGTCATGATAATTTGTCGATACAGCATCACTGCACCCGATAATAATCCCACTAATAATCAACGTAAGAATTGATGCGCTACGAAAACCCATTTTTCCTCACATATGTCATATAGTAAAGGATTATATATACCGTTGTTTTGGACGCTCAAACAGCGAATCAGATCAAATAAAACGCACATTTGTTAACATTTACACAAAGTCTGCGTGGGATATTCTGAAAGAATATCCATAATGTGGAGAGAATCTATTGAAGTGCATGGTGCCGGGTGCCTCCCGGTGAATTCAGTACCAGCACCTGAATCCGCGATTATCCCATATACCTACTCGCTGATTGCCCCTCCGCACAGGGGGATTCACCATGCCAGTTTCTTTTAACAAACTCCCCGCAAACCAGAGAACAGTCAACCGCCTGAATTGTGAAGTATTTAAAAATTTCTCCCGCTAACTGATACCCGGCTAACAGTCTGGCGTTTTCTTTTTCAGCAACGGGAAAGCAACAACCACCACACCCGCCACCAGCACACCGTCAGCCAGCACTGACATTATCCGGCTGCTGCAATGCCATTCACAAAAACAGTAAGCAATCACTTTTTACCGTAACAGGTGATAATCCAGATATGTATCTACCCCAGATGAGTAATCCGAAGTTCATCCATACCACAGGTCCTGGCTATTCTGTTGTACTCCTGAACAAGAGCAAATAATTCTGAATTAGCAACCATGAACTCATCGCAAACCCTCTGTATAGCATCACTATTCAGAATAATAACGTCTCTTCCCGAAAGACGATCAGGAGCACAGAACAAAACTGTCAAACGGCTGAAGGCCTTTGCTCGTGCTGCATTGACTATATCAATACGCTGCCTAAGGATGAAACACCCCGACGCCTCATCAATATTCACTCTACCCACACCATATGAATGATAAATATTTAATGCTGAAAAAACCATTAGACCGTATAACAAACACTCAATCAATACTTAACAGAACTTTTATTTTTGACAAACATATTATGTTTTCAACAATATCCTGAGCCAGGTATATTCCAGTATAAGGCTCTGCCGGAAGGAATCTGGAAGAATGAATATGGCGCGCTGTACTGGATTCGAACCAGTGACCGATTGCTTAGAAGGCAATTGCTCTGTCCGGCTGAGCTAACAACGCTGAATACCGATAATGGACCGCCATCGGGGACCCGCCCCCGCACCAACAACCCTGTTATCGTGTCGTCTGCTCTTCCTGATAAGCTAATGGCGGTTTGTGATGGTGGCCCTTGCTGGATTTGAACCAGCGACCTGGCGATTATGAGTCGCTCGCTCTCACCACTGAGCTAAAGGGCCGGGAGCAGAATAATAACGGTCCGTAATTAATTCCGCAATAAAAAACCCGCTCGGCGGCGGGTTGTAGAAACTCTTCTAACGTCAGGCATAAAAAGCCCATCATTATGACGAATTTACCACAGATTCCGGAAAAATCAACCTTGTTACCTAGTTACCTTTTTTAACTGCCGCTCAGCCCATGCTTCTTCAATATCAAACCGGGTCACCAGCGCATCATAGAATTTCTTAACTGTTTTTTCCCATGACGCGCGTGTTATCTGGTTTGTCACCTCGCATATAGCATTAAATGCCTCCGTTGATGGTAGTCTTTCATAGCCACGACCACCACAACGCTGGCAGTCTCTGATAACAGGCATACCACGTTTTACCGACTCTTCACGGTGAATGGCGACACCACGCCCACGGCAATCCTTACAGGCGGTGGAAACCTCACCCTTTCCGCCACACTCCGGACAGGCAACTTTTACCACCTCCCTGACTTTTTTCCATTCTTCCCAGTAAGACGGATACACACCTTTCGTACACTTTGCCCATACCGGCGGCTTACCATCCGGATACTGGACCTTGTTTGTAAAAACTACGCTTTCAATAAATTTTTCCCCATCGCAACAAGGGCACTGCTTTTTACTCGCTGCGCTGCGGGCATAATCCTCAAAAGCGTACGAAGCCATAATGCGCATCACTACCGGTTTTATTTCTGCCGGAAGTTTTCTCAACGCCGCCACACGATCGCACCGACTGAGTGCATAATCTGCCAGTAATTCTGTTGCCCGCGCCCTGTCATTCATACTGATGCCCATTTTCCCCAGGAACGCAGAAAACCCCATCTCAGCCCGATTCTGTGTCATGCCCTGCGCGGCCATCACATCAGTGATACTCAGCGCATCTTTTGACGTTGAAGCCGATGCATCGGTCAGGCAAGGGGATTTTGGGGAGTAGTATTTCGGTAAATCTTCCAGTTTCATTTTTTGACCTGCTCTTCATGCATTATGGGGTAAATCTTCACCCCCATACGTCCACCAGATACTGGCTGACCACGAACGATATTGATTTCATCAAACTGCTCATCGTCCATTAACACTCCCGCATGCGTCAGCGCATCCAGCGGTGCTTTCAGGATATTGTCCAGGTCGCGACGACGCTTATCCGGTGGCTCTGCAATCACCTTTATCGCCAGCCTTCCGGACAGGCTTAATTTCAGCCGCTGCTGGCGAACAATAAGCGCCACAGCCCGGTGATAACGCTTTCCCTCCTCCGAGATAAAATATGTGCTGCCACGGCGTCGCCAGTAAGTGTTCACCGTCGGCGGGTAAGGTAAAACCAAATCTATGAGCATCAGTCACCTCTTTTACCCAAGCACGCCAGTTGCAAAGGCGTGATCAAGAAAACGAAAAATTAAATCAACCTGAGAACCATGCTTTTCTTCGAACGCCAGCGGATCCGCATGAAGCTCGTTGTGATGCTCCCGACACAGCGGTAGCGTGAAAATATCGTGAGATTTTGTCCCCATTCCGCCCTGACCATGACCAATCAGGTGATGGGGATCGTCGGCTGGCTTACCACAACACGCACACGGCTGTGTCTTCACCCAGCGTGTGTATTTCTCGTTAACCCAGCGGCGACGTTTAGGTCGTTTCATAAAAGATTCCGGAGACTCAGGATCAACGGCAATGCTGACCACCGTCTTTTCCTGTGGTGGGTTCTGTTGCTGGTGGGCGTGAGGCAGCGGCGCAAGATTTTTTGTGCGCTGTTTCAGTATGCTGGTGGCGGTCTGCTCTCCCGGTACGATGTCGCTTTCACGGTACATTGAGCGGATTTTTTCCGCACGCAACCCCAGCGAACGACGTAATACCGCTTCCGGTAGCGCGTCCGCCACCTGATTGCGGACCGCCCACCAGGATAATTCAGCCAGAGATAATTCACGCTCCTGCGTACCGCTTATTGCGTGACCGATGACGTCAATCATCCATGCTGACAGGTTTTGATGAGCAAGTTGCTCGAGTGATTCGGATGTCTGGTCACGCAGCTGGTTGTCGCAGTGCCAGCACAACACCATTGCGCCGGTACCATAACGGTGAATGACGGTTTCGCTGTGATGATAATCGCCGTGTGGCCACTGGCAGGATTTAATATGGCGCAACAGCCAGTCAGACAATGCACCAGCACCACCAGCAGCACGAATCACCCGTGCGTTACTGAAAAACGGCAGCAATGTTTTGTCTTCCACCAGCGGCTGGCGAGCGGCAGGAACGACCCCGGACGGCAGATTACGCATGCTTTTCGGTTCCGGCTCCACCAGTAACCGGGTATTGTGGAATACCGGCATGGATTCACGGCCCGGCTTAACGATCACCAGCCCGAGTTCCGGTACCAGAACAGGTCGAAGTAATACCCGCACGTTACCTCCAGATGCGTTGCTGGAATGTGTGGGACGGACGCGGTGGGCGTTCGGAGTAAGGCAATCTGACTGAGATTATCCAGTGACGGTAGTCGAGGCTAAGGGCTTTTTTAACCTCGTATCCGCGCCTGCGGTAACACTGAATTATCCATTCAGCCTGCTCTTCAGTGCATGGTGGATGCTGGAACCAGTCCGATTTGAATGCATGAAAACGCCGTCCGCACCTGCTGGCAAAGACGGCAGAATCATCAGAATTGTGTAATTTGGTATCGTGCGCCATCGGTTGTCTCTGCTGGCGCAGCAGGTGCCAGTTGTTCAGGCTGGCGTATAAAGTATAAATAAACTGGTTCCAGTGTAAAGCCCCTACATTAATGGAATAAAAGTCAAACAACAGATTGTTGGGATAAACACAACGCTTATTATTAAAAGCGATTAGATAAATTAAATTTTAATGTTATGCAATTTTACCAGATCACCATAACATCTCTTTTGAAACCACCGAAACAACAACCATATCAATATTGATTATGTTAAAGTGAGTAAATATGGAAAACAACAAATCTGCACATTACGCTCCTTTTTTATCTGTGATACTTTTTGTTTTATGCTGTGTGTGGGCATTATTTTTATAAAAATATTTACAGATAAAATAAACCCGCCGAAGCGGGTTAAGTGCGGGTGCATTGAGGATGCCTGACACATCAGAGGTGGCGAGGGATTTCTCCCTCGCCAAGTCTCTTACTCCTCAGGTTCGTAGACTGTGAAGACAGCGACCTCCGTCTGGCCGGTTCGGATTCGTACCTCGCAGAGGTCTTTCCTCGTTACCAGTGCCGTCACTATGACGGTTAAACAGATGACGATCAGGGCGATTAACATCGCCTTTTGCTGCTTCATAGCCTGCTTCTCCTTGCCTTTCGGCACGTAAGAGGCTAACCTAGATTTGCCGTTCATAGATTGAGCCTCAGATTAATGTTAAGCGTCTTGCAGGACGCGTAATGTTAACTGGGGCTTTTCTCTATCTGCCTTTGGTGTTCATGCCTGAGACAGATAGCCTCAAGCACCCGCAGCCATTCTACTTAACTCCCGTCACCTGGCCAATATAAAATCAATCAGAAAGGCGATCCATAAGAACAACAGCAAGACAATAAATTGCCATTACAGCTGCAATAGCCAGCGCACATTTGAGAACCAGCACGACAACCTCCTGTATTGGACGTACACCAGTCCTGATAAATATGAGGCTCTCTCATCATTGATGAGATACAACTATTGGGTATAGTTTCTGTGATTTTGTTCTGTAGAAATGGAACACAACAACCAGTAACCACCAGCGATTCTTTAAATACGCCAAATCCGACGCAAGCTAACCTTCTAGTCCGCTTTGGGCGAAGACCGGACGTTCGATAGGTGTGAACTAGTAACTTTAAAAACATTTAATTACCAGTAAAAAAACAAGAACATACTATCACTTTTCCAATTTTTAATTACCCTTATCAATTTTAAGAAATACATTTCCAATCTCATCAGAATAATCCTGTATTATTTTTGAAATGACGGCATGATCAATGGTTGGTTTTAAGAATAAAAGTGTCACAGTAATCTGCATCAAACTAATAGCAGTAGCATGGGCTGGATCAGCCATTCCTGAATCACTTTGCCCGACCAATAATATATCATCACCAGTTTCACAGAGACCAAGCCTATTTCTCATTGCCTTGGAACCGGTGTGTACATTCTGACTCGCCCACTTATAATAAGGGCGCATGTGTTCTAACTGAACATCTTTCTCAATAGCTCCAAACCCCACTTTATTATGGTTAGGGAAAATATAAGATGCCCACCCATAATTATCTGCATATTTTTTGCCGTATTTTTTTATTAATAGATCAAATTGAACTTTACACTCAGCTATTTCTTCAATAGTTGGACCTTTTGCTTCTAACCGGTGCTCGTACTTTTTGTGTTCCAACATTCCAGTATATGAATCAACCACTTCATGGTAGTAAAAGCGCTCAGCACACTCTTTTCCATGCTTTGCTATAAACATAGCTGTGGCTGCTACCTCATGAAGTGCTCGCCATCTCGCTTGGGCAGCATCTGCAAATCCATTCTTTAAGAGACACAAAATTTCGTTGGCGATGTGGCAAGCTCTTGCGTGATGCCGAACGACTAAATCAAAAACCACATCCTCTTCAGAGGCAGCTTGTGGTCTATAAGAACGATTGAACTCTTCACCGGACTCCGTGCATATCACTATAAGTGTTTCGAGCAAATCAAAAGCCTCTGCCCATCTTGAAATATTTCTCTCAACAAATTCATCACAAAGAGAACGATGTTCTCTAAGCATTGCATTGGCCGAGCCAATAAGAGATTTTTTAACGACAATGGCTATTTTGGGAATTAGGTTATTAATTTCTTTTTCGATATCAGCGTCACCAGATAAATCAAGTCTCTCTTTTAAAAGGCTGTCTATGTGCTCAAGCAAAATATTATGAAAAGTATCCATGTCATATCTCAATAAGTTTTAAATCCATGTGGCACACCCATAATATAAAAATAAACAGCATGCCAGTCTAAGTCTGGCTATTTGTATATCATATCACCTGAAACATTGACAGATGTAACCCACCAAAATATTATCAATGACCACTCTTGGCACAAAGCGAACAACCACGCTAGCTCTACCTTGTGCCATGAAAATGTCAATGCATATCTGAACTAATACCCTTTAATCTAGTAACGTCTAAAATACCTAACATTTCCCTGATAAAATGCCATAATGCGCTGCATAACTTCGCTCTTTCGGCACTCGCGACAGATTATGTTTAGACAACTATCGTAGCGACGTATTTCTCCGTCAGGTAATGACCAGATAAGGTCCGGATCAACCGCAGATGGTTTCTTCAGCTTTGCCCTTGAGAGCTTTTTACGGGCATTTTGCCAGTCCTTACGCGCCTGTTCAGACGGGAATAACCCGTAACCAGAGTTGTATACATCGCCACTGGCAACCAGCTCTCTGGCCAGAACGCTCATCAGATATCTTGTTGCCCCAGTTTTAGTTTCCAGTTGTCGTAACGTCTCGCGCCCACTCTGGCGTACGAGTTCAACAACCTGCCCTTTAATTTTTTCCCGCTCTTCTTGTGTAAAAACTTTTGCCACAAGCCCTCCTGAAAATTACCTCATGACCAGAAATTAACACTTACCCCCTGAAGCCCGGCGGAATTTCGTTATCCGGTTCAGAAATATGATTCACACAACGCTGGTTGTTCGTGCCGCTTACCGGGAGCAACCAGGGGTTCTCAAAATTCCGGTCCGGTCCAAAAAACGTCGTCGCTCGCTGAACAAATTCCGTTCCCGTTTTCCCGGTAGCCGCCAAGTATCTTGCGTAACGCCTCACGCCATCCAGCATGGCCTCTGGTGGCACCCCCTCGCGTAATCTGGCCTTCCAGGCACTGAAAGCGGATTTCTTCGGGTTTGCTCCGGCACGCAACGGGTACTCCCGCCAGACCTGTTCGAACACATCCGGATAATCCACTCGTCCCACAGACAGCCCGGTGTTTTCCGGGACTACCCGATCGGCTTCCCGCTGAATGGCGGAATCGGCTTCAGGCTGCTGCAGTTGGTGTGATTGTTCCGGCCTTTGGGTCATCACCTGCTGCACAGCGCCCGAATCGGCTTTCAGCGCATACGCTGAATCGGCTTCCGGTGTCGTGCCTGCTGGCTGACCAGGATTGACGGTCTGAACATCCCCTGCCTGGTTCGTGGCGTTTTTTACGCCATGGACCATAGTGTTTTGATCTTCTTGATCTGTATCTTTATCTGTATCTTTATATGTCGTGACTCGTCGTGACATGTGCGTGACATTTCGTGATGCGCCGTGACAATCGCCATTTTGTTCCCGCTTTCTTTCCCTCTCTCGCTGCGCCCTCTTGCGCTCTGCAGGAGATTTTGCGGTTTGCGAAATATTGCCGTTGTCCTCTTTAAGCACCTGGCGTTTTTCCCATCCAGTGATTAAATCACCATCAAGTACCCGCCCCTGCATCGTCTGCAAAATTGAATCAATTACCTCTTCTGTCACGTCGAGCGCACTTGCCAAATCTTCTGTCGTGACATCAATGTGACCTCGCGTGACATTTCGTGACGCGCTCACCAGGAGGTGGATATACACTGCCATCACTGTTGCAATTGGCTGCCCTGACACCCTGGCAATTGTTCGCCACTTAGGGTCATTTGGCATGTCATGCCATAATCTGAGCCAGGCGTTAGCCATACTCACCTCTTCTGATACCGAATCTTTTTACTCACGAGTTGCCGGAAGCGATTCGATATGGCTATTATCACTCAATGCACTGCCACAGCATTTCCTGCCGGGCCACCACGGTTCATCTGATTGAAACCGGCGATTGCCACTGCGACAAAATCATCAGCGTCTCTCACCAGTCGCTCCCGCGTCTCCACCAGCTCCCGAAAATAAGCTGAACTGTGGCTGCGCATTCTGGCCACCAGCAAAGGTGGCATTGCCTTTTCGATCGCTGGTAACAACGCCTGAATTTTTTCAACTGCATCAGGGGTGTCTTTCTCTACCCAGCGGAAAATTTTCTGGGTATTGCGAGCCAGGGCTTCCGGATGGCTGTCGTCATGCAGTTCTGGGAACGTCATACCCAGTTCAAAATAAGCCCTGGTTATTTCAGCTGCCGGAACTTTTTCACCGTCCGGATGCGCCCAGGCATTCATCGCCATGCGGATGTGTTCATGCTTGATTTTCATGAATCAAGCTCCTAGAAAGTGGTTGTGTTAACGTTTTGGTATCTTCCAGCTCGGGCCAAATATTCATCCAATCAAAAGGCCTTAGTTGCTGACGTGTAACTTCACCATTACTGGCTCGCTCAATAAGGACACATAACGATGCCCCTAACACTTGACCTTTACTCAATGCCTTTCTTAGATAACCGATGCTGGTACCACACTCGCATGCAAACATACGCTGTTCATCTGACGAAAGAGAATTGAGAAATATTCTTAATTCTTCCATAGCTACTCCTTAGTAAACACAGCAAAGAATACCTACAGGTAAACAAAAGTCAATACCCACAGGTTGTTTACCTTGCAGTAATCGCATCTATTATTTACCTATGGACAAATATGAATTTAGACGACAGCAACTCATCAAAATTCGTGATGAGAAATGCGATGGTAAAGCGGTTAACGTGGCCAGAAAGATCGGGCGCGAGCCTTCTTATGTATCAAGAATGTTGTACCCAGAGGGGAAAAAGGGAAAAAAACGGATCGCTGATGATATGGTGGAGATTATCGAAGAGTCCTTTGGGTTACCCCGGGGATGGATGGATGGTATCGTTTCATCATCAACGAACACAGCCTCCAGTTATGAAACAAGGGTTCTAACGCCACGACAACGTATTTTTTTAGATCTCTTAGACGAACTGCCAGAAAGTGAAGCGGATAACTTATTAAAAACTCTTGAAGAGAAAAAACAGTATTACAATATGATCTACGAAGAAATCCGTAAAAAGAAAGCACAAAACGCATCATAGCTCACCAAACAACTAGTCACCAGTTAAGACACCGCAAAAAGTTACCCATGGGTATTTACTTTTTAAATACCTATGGGTATCCTTCTTTTCATACCAACTCACCCCGCTCCACAGAATGCAGGGCAATACTTCGAGTTACCAGGCAGTGGTCAGGGGTTAAGTAGCCAGCCCGAGGCGTAAGAACATGACGGCAGGGTACAACTTTAATAACTATGCAGCAGGTTTTTGTTCCGCTACCCCGGCGTTAAGGGGAAATGAGGTCAGCATGGATACTATCAATCTTGGCAACAGCGAATCTCTGGTATGTGGCGTGTTCCCCAACCAGGACGGTACGTTCACCGCAATGACGTATACCAAAAGCAAAACGTTTAAAACCGAAAATGGTGCCCGTCGCTGGCTGGAAAGAAACTCAGGTGAGTGATATGGATTTCGACACAATCATGGAAAAGGCTTACGAAGAATACTTCGAAGGCCTTGCCGAAGGCGAAGAAGCTCTCAGCTTCAGTGAGTTTAAACAGGCACTCAGAATAAGAATGTGCTCTCACAATGACGCGGAGCACAAATATGAGAAGCAAAATCAGACCGCAGAAAATTTTGTTCTGGAACCCGGAGAAACGCTTTTCAAAATTCCCGTTACGTGCCCCATTTGCGGTTTTACATCAGAAGAACTTGACGACTCCTGTAACAATCAGGAAACAACCAAGTATGTCGAAGATGATACCGAGTGCGCACGAAGAACGATTATATCCACGAGTCCAAACTCCAGGGCCAATAAATCTCACTTTGAGAGGGTGATTAATCCACTCCCCCAAACCAATAAAAAAGATGCCGGAGGACAAAAAACCCAATGGAACAACGGGATATCTGTCAAAAAAAGACGTTCCATTAAAGACAAACAACGCAGCGCCAACAACTGTAAGCGCTTTATACCAGTAATCAATTTTCATGTTCTTAAGCGGATTTATTGGTGGTTGCGACATTGCTTAATGAATCCTTAAAACTGTGGTGATTTTAAGGATACCACCTCGCCTGACGTGGTTAAAAGCAGGCACACAACACGAAAGCGCACGGCGAAGTTCGTCTCACTGTACGGTGTCGTTAAATTTAATTCGACCGTGCGCTTCCGGTTGTGGCAACCCGCAAAATGGCGCGGCGGTAAGTATGGCGGGGTTATTCCTTCCCCGTTGAGGACACCGGGTTGTCAGGTTGACCATACGCTTAAGTGACAACCCCGCTGCAACGCCCTCTGTTATCAATTTTCTGGTGACGTTTGGCGGTATCAGTTTTACTCCGTGACTGCTCTGCCGCCCTTTTTAAAGTGAATTTTGTGATGTGGTGAATGCGGCTGAGCGCACGCGGAACAGTTAAAACCAAAAACAGTGTTATGGGTGGATTCTCTGTATCCGGCGTTAATTGTTAACTGGTTAACGTCACCTGGAGGCACCAGGCACTGCATCACAAAATTCATTGTTGAGGACGCGATAATGAAAACGTTATTACCAAACGTTAATACGTCTGAAGGTTGTTTTGAAATTGGTGTCACTATCAGTAACCCAGTATTTACTGAAGATGCCATTAACAAGAGAAAACAAGAACGGGAGCTATTAAATAAAATATGCATTGTTTCAATGCTGGCTCGTTTACGTCTGATGCCAAAAGGATGTGCACAATGAATTCAGCATTTGTGCTTGTTCTGACAGTTTTTCTTGTTTCCGGAGAGCCAGTTGATATTGCAGTCAGTGTTCACAGGACAATGCAGGAGTGTATGACTGCAGCAACCGAACAGAAAATTCCCGGTAACTGTTACCCGGTCGATAAAGTTATTCACCAGGATAATATCGAAATCCCGGCAGGTCTTTAAAACAGTTCCGTAATAAATATCCGGTTTCATTCTTATATGCCAGCAATGGCAGGGATTTGTTCATCCTTAAATCTGTCATGAGGTTAAAACAAATGAGTAAAGTCTTTATTTGCGCCGCTATTCCTGACGAACTGGCAACAAGGGAAGAAGGCGCTGTGGCTGTAGCCACAGCCATTGAAGCTGGCGACGAACGCCGTGCTCGAGCAAAATTTCACTGGCAATTCCTGGAACATTATCCGGCTGCTCAGGACTGCGCTTATAAATTTATTGTCTGCGAGGATAAACCTGGCATACCCCGCCCTGCCCTCGATTCATGGGATGCTGAATATATGCAGGAAAACCGCTGGGATGAGGAGTCTGCTTCTTTTGTCCCGGTTGAGACTGAATCCGATCCGATGAACGTCACTTTTGACAAGCTGGCCCCTGAAGTACAGAACGCTGTCATGGTTAAGTTCGACACATGTGAAAACATCACCGTTGATATGGTTATTAGCGCACAGGAATTGTTGCAGGAAGACATGGCAACATTCGACGGACATATCGTTGAAGCGTTGATGAAAATGCCAGAAGTTAACGCCATGTATCCGGAGCTTAAGTTGCACGCCATTGGGTGGGTTAAGCATAAATGTATTCCTGGTGCTAAATGGCCCGAAATTCAGGCAGAGATGCGCATCTGGAAAAAACGTCGCGAAGGTGAACGCAAGGAAACCGGAAAATACACGTCTGTTGTTGATCTCGCCCGCGCCAGAGCCAATCAACAGTACACTGAAAATTCAACAGGAAAAATCAGCCCGGTCATTGCTGCCATTCATCGCGAATACAAGCAGACATGGAAAACACTGGATGACGAACTGGCCTACGCTCTCTGGCCTGGTGATGTGGATGCCGGAAACATTGACGGCAGCATCCATCGCTGGGCAAAAAATGAAGTTATCGACAACGACCGCGAAGACTGGAAGCGTATCTCGGCATCAATGCGCAAACAGCCTGATGCCCTTCGCTACGACCGCCAAACTATTTTTGGCCTTGTCCGTGAGCGTCCGATCGACATTCACAAAGATCCCGTAGCACTGAACAAATATATCTGCGAATACCTGACGACAAAGGGCGTGTTTGAGAATGAAGAAACAGACCTGGGCACTGTTGATGTTCTCCAGTCATCAGAAACACAAACTGATGCAGTGGAAACTGAGGTATCTGATATCCCAAAAAATGAAACCGCGCCGGAAGCTGAACCATCTGTAGAGCGTGAGGGGCCGTTCTATTTCCTCTTCGCAGATAAGGACGGAGAAAAATACGGTCGCGCAAACAAACTTTCTGGTCTGGATAAGGCACTGGCTGCTGGCGCCACTGAAATCACAAAAGAAGAATATTTTGCCCGAAAAAATGGCACATACACGGGCTTACCGCAAAATGTAGATACCGCTGAAGATTCAGAACAACCAGAGCCGATAAAAGTTACCGCTGACGAAGTAAACAAAATTATGCAGGCAGCCAATATCATCCAGCCTGACGCCGATAAGTTGCTTGCTGCATCACGTGGTGAATTTGTTGAAGGGATTAGTGACCCGAATGATCCGAAATGGGTTAAGGGGATCCAGACCCGCGATTCTGTGAACCAGAACCAGCATGAATCGGAACGGAACTACCAAAAAGCGGAACAAAACAGCCCAAATGCGTTACAAAACGAGCCAGAAACGAAACAGCCTGAATCAGTGGCGCAACAGGAAGTGGAAAAAGTCTGCACCGCCTGCGGTCAGACCGGCGGCGGCAACTGCCCTGATTGTGGCGCGGTAATGGGCGACGCAACATACCAGGAAACATTCGATGAAGAGTATCAGGTTGAAGTTCAGGAAGATGATCCGGAGGAAATGGAAGGCGCTGAACATCCACACAAGGAGAACACTGGCGGCAATCAGCATCACGATAGCGATAATGAAACTGGCGAGACGGCAGATCACTCAATTAAGGTGAACGGTCATCAAGAAATCACATCCACCAGCAGGACGTGTGACCATCTAATGATCGACCTTGAAACCATGGGAAAAAATCCTGATGCCCCGATCATCTCAATAGGTGCAATATTTTTCGATCCGCAAACCGGAGATATGGGACCGGAATTTAGTAAGACTATCGATCTGGAAACTGCTGGCGGAGTCATTGATCGGGACACCATTAAATGGTGGCTTAAGCAATCACGCGAAGCGCAATCTGCCATTATGACCGATGAAATCCCGTTAGATGATGCACTGTTACAATTGCGGGAATTTATCGACGAAAACTCCGGTGAATTTTTTGTTCAGGTCTGGGGAAATGGAGCCAACTTCGACAACACGATTTTGCGCCGTTCATACGAACGGCAGGGGATCCCCTGCCCGTGGCGTTACTACAACGATCGCGATGTACGCACAATCGTTGAGCTGGGGAAAGCCATAGACTTCGATGCCAGAACGGCTATTCCATTCGAAGGTGAGCGCCATAATGCACTTGATGACGCCCGTTACCAGGCAAAATACGTTTCAGTTATCTGGCAAAAACTGATCCCGAGTCAGGCTGATTCTTAATGTTCAACTGTCGCCGGTTGTGACTGGTATTCTGCAACCGGCGCTCGTCTGATGTAAGAGATAAAAAAATCGATGAGCGAAGTAATCATGATTGTCTCTCCCGGCAAATGGGTATCCGAAGAGCAGTTAATTGCGCTGAAAGGAATAAAAAAAGGTACGTTAAAAAAGGCCCGGGAAAAATCGTTTATGGAAGGAAGGGAATATAAGCATGTCGCTCATGACGGTATGCCATGGGATAACAGTCCATGCTTTTACAACCTGGAAGAAATTGATCGCTGGATTGAGCGCCAGGCATCAGCAAGACCAAGACGTCATCTTACTTGACTAAAAGCCACACTAACTAATGAGAGAAATTGAAATGAAATATCCGACAGGCGTGGAAAACCATGGAGGGAAATTACGTATCTGGTTTGTTTATAAAGGCGTAAGAGTCAGGGAAAACCTGGGGGTTCCTGACACAGCAAAAAACAGGCGCGTTGCAGGTGAGCTACGCGCCTCTGTTTGTTACGCAATAAAAACTGGTGTTTTCGACTATGCAAAACAGTTTCCCTCCTCACGCAATCTGGAAAAATTTGGTGAGACCCGACAAGATTTAACCATAAAAGAACTGGCTGAAAAATTTCTGGCACTGAAAGAAACTGAAGTCGCAAAAACATCACTCAACACATACCGTGCCGTCATCAAAAATATCCTGAGCATAATCGGTGAAAAAAATCTTGCCTCATCGATTAATAAAGAAAAATTACTGGAGGTTCGTAAAGAGCTACTGACTGGATACCAGATCCCCAAAAGTAACTATATTGTTACACAACCAGGGAGATCGGCTGTAACTGTAAATAATTACATGACAAATCTTAACGCCGTGTTCCAGTTTGGTGTTGATAACGGTTACCTGGCAGATAACCCGTTTAAGGGGATCTCGCCATTAAAGGAATCAAGAACCATTCCGGATCCTCTTTCGCGGGAGGAATTCATCCGTCTTATCGATGCGTGCAGAAATCAGCAAGCCAAAAATTTATGGTGTGTTTCTGTTTATACTGGCGTTCGCCCTGGTGAGCTGTGTGCACTTGGATGGGAGGACATAGATCTGAAAAATGGAACAATGATGATCAGGAGAAATTTAGCAAAAGACCGTTTCACGGTACCAAAAACACAGGCGGGAACCAATCGGGTCATTCATCTTATTAAGCCAGCAATCGACGCTCTCCGGAGTCAGATGACATTAACGAGACTGAGCAAAGAGCATATCATTGATGTTCACCTCAGAGAGTATGGCAGAACAGAAAAACATAAATGCACCTTTGTTTTTCAACCTGAAGTGTCAGCGAGAGTAAAAAATTATGGTGACCATTTTACCGTTGACTCAATAAGGCAGATGTGGGACGCAGCGATAAAACGTGCCGGACTCCGCCATCGAAAATCATATCAGTCGAGACATACTTATGCCTGCTGGTCGCTGACAGCTGGTGCTAACCCGGCATTTATAGCAAACCAGATGGGCCATGCAGATGCGCAAATGGTATTTCAGGTATACGGAAAATGGATGTCTGAAAACAATAATGCACAGGTAGCTTTGTTAAATACACAGTTAAGCGAGTTTGCCCCAACCATGCCCCATAACGAAGCAATAAAAAATTAATTTAATATTTATCAAATAGTTGACACGTATGACTCTTGAAATCCATAAATTCAAGCGCAGTGCCCAGCCATCCCGATACTGCTGCTTTCACCAAATCCTTAGTGCTTCTTTCGTGTTTTTCTATTGTCATAATGGTTATCTCTAAAAAAGAGGTAAGATGCATACTACTTACTCGCCGTTATTGGTATTATTCAGAAAAAGTGAGTAAGACTTTGCAGCAATGCTTTTGATCCTGTTCAAATAAACTAATGGCATCAGCAACATGCTGGAAATCAAACGTATGGGTAATTAATTTTTCTGGTTTAATTAACCCTTTACTTAACCAGTCGATAACGACCGGGAATTTATTTGCATTTAAGCGTGAAGAGAAAATAGAGAGTTCTTTTCCGGTAATTCCTTGCTGAATCACTTCAGACGGTTCACTGGAGAAGCCCATCAATACAATACGTGCCGCTGGAGAAGCCAGCGTTACGGCCTCTTTCAGGATAGAAGGATGACAAGCCGCATCGATAATTAATGTCGGCTTTATGCCTTTTTCAGCGAAAATCTCGCCAAGCGGTGTCTGGCTGTTATTAATCGCCCAGTCAGCCCCGCTCTCTTTCGCTTTTTCCAGTCGTTCATCAATGCGATCGGCAACAATCACATTTTTAACGTTATAGACGCCTTTTAATACCTGAACGATCGTCAGGCCGATTGGACCGGCACCGTAAACCAGAACGGTATCATTTTCAGTCGGTTGACCATGACCGGTTACGTTAGCCGCAATGGTAAAAGGTTCGATCATCACCGCATATTGATCGGCCACTGCTTCAGGAATTTTCCACGCATTTTTTGCCGGAACCACGGCATATTCACTGAAACCACCGTCAGCGTGCACACCTAATACAGCCAGTGTCGTACAAACGTTCGGCTTACCTATAGAGCACGGATAGCAATGCCCACAGCTGACCACCGGATCGACAGCAACGCGTTCACCGACTCTGGCGCTTTCCACGCCTTCACCCACTGCATCAATGACGCCAAAGAATTCATGTCCAATGACGCGCGGATATTTCGCAAAAGGATTATGCCCACGATAAATATGGCTATCTGAACCACAAATCCCGGCAAGTTTCACTTTTACTCGTACTTCACCCGCTGACGGGGTGGGTATTTCACGTTCGATAATTGCCAGTTGATTCGGTTTTTCAATTAAAATGCTTTTCATTATCTTACTCCTTACCAGTTCCACAGCGTGCCATCTTCCAGACGTGCGACTGGCAGATAAGCAGGTTCATAGGGATATTTCGCCGCCAGCTTTTCATCGAATTCGATGCCAAGACCCGGTTTGTCTCCCGGATGCATATAGCCGTTATCGAAAGTCCAGTTGTGCGGGAAGACTTCGAGCATTTGTTCGGAATAACCCATGTATTCCTGGACACCGAAATTGGGGACCCACAGATCAAAGTGCAGCGCCGCAGCCATGCAGACTGGTGACAAATCGGAAGGACCGTGTGAGCCAGTACGTACCTGATACAGCGAAGCAAAATCGGCAATCCGGCGCATACCGGTAATGCCACCCGCGTGGGTCAGCGTAGTGCGGATATAATCGATAAGTTGCTCTTCAATCAGTTGCTTGCAGTCCCAGATGCTGTTGAAGACTTCACCCACCGCGATGGGTGTGACGGTATGTTGGCGAATGAGACGGAAGCATTCCTGGTTTTCCGCAGGCGTCGGGTCTTCCATCCAGAACATGCGATAATCTTCAATGCTTTTACCAAAGCGCGCCGCTTCAATAGGCGTTAAGCGATGGTGCATGTCATGCAGCAAATGTTCATTAAAACCAAACTTGTTACGTACCGCGTCAAACAATTTCGGCATGAAATCGAGGTATTTCTCCGTCGACCACAGCTGCTCTTCCGGCCACTGTCCTTTGGTTGCGGGTTCATAAGCCAGACCTTTACCTTTCGACATGCCGTAGGTGGTTTTCATACCAGGGATTCCGCACTGCACGCGGATGGCTTTGAATCCCAGCTCCTGATGACGGGCATAATCATCCAGAGCTTCATCAATACTGTGACCGGTGGTATGGCAATAAACCATCACCCCTTCACGAGACGCGCCGCCGAGTAACTGGTAAAGCGGCATGTTGGCAGCTTTGGCTTTAATATCCCACAGCGCCATATCAACCGCTGAAATGGCCGACATCGTCACCGGGCCGCGACGCCAGTAAGCTCCTTTATAGAAAAACTGCCAGATATCTTCGATACGGTGTGCATCGCGACCAATAAGCTGCGGACAAAGGTGATCCTGCAAATAAGAGGCCACGGAAAGCTCACGTCCATTGAGGGTGGCATCCCCAAGGCCCGTAATACCGTCCTCAGTGGTGATTTTTAATGTGACGAAATTACGCCCCGGACAGGTAACAAAAACTTCAGCCTTTACGATATTCATGTTCGATTCCTTGCATCGCTTGTCGTGATGCATGAAATCTACGCAACTGAGCTACTACCATACAAGTATGAAGATCAAAAAAAGCCGGAGTGATCACAAAAAAAGGCGTATATTTGCGCTGTGAATGGTTGACAAAAGATGAAATAGAATACCTTTTGTCAGCTGACACTTCCTCGTATCTTATTGATAAAATGGATTTATGTTCCTACGTGCGCCCCCATCCCGCAACAATGATCAACATGCCGCAAAGCGCAATCAACGCCCCCGTCCAGTCATAAAGAGTCAGTTTCACGCCATCCACAACGCGCAGCCACATCAACGCCGTGCAGACATAAACGCCACCATAAGCCGCGTAAACACGCCCACTCGCCGCAGGATGCAACGTTAACAACCAGACAAACAGCGCCAGTGAAATCCCCGCCGGAAGCAACAGCCAGATACTGGCGTTTCGTTTTAACCACAACCAGGGCAGAAAGCATCCAATAATTTCACACAGCGCAGTAGCAAAAAATAGTAACGTTGTTTTAATCATCTTTGTCACTTATTGACATCATGTATAGTTATAGGGCGACATAATATCATCAATATAAACACCCTCCTGGTACGTTTTGCGTTCGCTGTGGATGGTGTAGAATCACCTTTAATCATTCATACAGGGAATGAATTATGAAAATTACTCTCAGCAAACGAATTGGCCTGCTCGCTTTTCTGCTGCCTTGCGCAATGGCATTGAGCACAACTGTTCATGCCGAAACTAACAAACTGGTGATTGAGTCTGGCGACAGTGCGCAAAGCCGCCAGCACGCCGCTATGGAAAAAGAGCAATGGAATGACACGCGCAATCTGCGCCAGAAAGTGAATAAACGCACTGAAAAAGAGTGGGATAAAGCCGACGCCGCTTTTGATAACCGCGATAAATGTGAGCAAAGCGCCAACATCAATGCCTACTGGGAGCCAAATACTTTGCGCTGCCTGGACCGTCGAACTGGCCGCGTTATTACCCCCTAACCTGTTATTGATTTAAGGAATGTAAGGACACGTTATGCCAAGCGCCCACAGTGTTAAGCTACGCCCGCTGGAGCGTGAAGATTTACGCTATGTACATCAACTCGACAATAACGCCAGTGTGATGCGTTACTGGTTTGAGGAACCCTACGAAGCCTTTGTTGAACTCTCTGATCTGTACGATAAGCATATTCACGATCAGAGCGAACGGCGCTTTGTGGTGGAATGTGACGGCGAAAAAGCCGGTCTGGTGGAGCTGGTGGAAATTAACCATGTTCATCGCCGCGCAGAATTTCAGATAATTATCTCCCCGGAATATCAGGGGAAAGGTCTGGCAACGCGTGCCGCAAAATTAGCAATGGACTATGGCTTCACCGTTCTTAATCTCTATAAGCTGTATCTGATCGTCGATAAAGAGAATGAAAAAGCGATTCACATTTACCGCAAGCTTGGCTTTACGGTTGAAGGTGAATTGATGCATGAGTTCTTTATTAATGGTCAATATCGGAATGCCATTCGCATGTGCATATTCCAGCATCAGTATCTGGCAGAGCACAAAACACCGGGTCAGACTCTCCTGAAGCCGACCGCACAATAGCATTAATAATAATCGATAGTATTTTTGATGGTGTAAACCCGTTCGACGGCGGGTTTTACTCCTTCATCAACAATGATTAGCTGACAGTCCACCGGATTGGCGTGACTGTCATATTCACAGCTCTGTTTTACATTACCAACCCGTTGATTATTCAGTAAAGTAACCGCTGTGTAATCTAATTTTTTGATCGGATCCGTTGATGGCGTGGCGCTGACAGATAATGTTTTGTCGTTACTTTTCGTGGTTTTACCCAGCGGATACCCCTGGTCATCATAGCGATATTCCATCTGCATCTGTTTGCTGCTGGCTTTAATCACAAAGCCATTATCATCGGTTTCCCAACTCACCCCAGCAGAAGGTAATTCTGCTAGCTGGCATTTTCCCTGCAAACGAACTCTTTTCTCCAGTGTCTGGGCATCACGGTAATAATTGGCGTCCAGTACCAGGGCAACCACGGTATTATTTTCCAGATCCAGTAATTCGAGTGAATCAAAACAGCCTTCTTCCGACAAAGTCCCCGAAACACGTTTCGTCACTTCACCTTGCTCATCCATTAATGTCTGAGTGAAATCTTTTACCGGACCACGCAGCGGATCAAAATCGAATTCATTAGAGAAACTGGCCATCTCAGGGGTAAATGAAAGTGTTACCTCTGTGCGGTCACATCCTGTGAGGAATATCGCGAGTAAGCATGGCAGTAATTTGTATTTCACAACAGTCACCAGAGAGTAGAGATGATTCTCAATCATAGTAGCAAATACAGTACTTTACACGTTAAATGCTATGCTTAAAGAAGTTATCTTCGCGTAAGGAGCTTATGATGAAACTCTCAACCTGCTGTGCCGCGCTTCTGCTCGCCCTCGCCTCACCCGCGGTACTCGCCGCGCCGGGATCCTGTGAGCGCATACAGAGCGATATATCACAGCGCATTATCAATAATGGCGTACCCGAAAGCAGCTTCACGTTAAGTATTGTACCCAATGACCAGGTTGATCAGCCTGATTCCCAGGTCGTCGGGCATTGCGCTAATGATACGCATAAAATTCTCTACACCCGCACCACCAGCGGTAACGTCTCTGCTCCCGCGCAGTCTACCCAGGATGGCGCGCCTGCCGAACCGCAGTAACACATTATCGACTGCACGCCGGATACGACACATCCGGCGATTTGAACATACAACATAATCCCACCTTATTACTCATACCCTTCTATTGATATGGATTAATAATTCTTAACCCAAAATAGGTAGACTGCCTCTATTGTTAGCGCGCTAAATATTAAATATATAAACTTTTATATAACGATAAAGAACAGGGAGTGAGTTATGTCCAAAAATGAACAAATGGTGGGCATCAGCCGCAGAACACTCGTTAAATCTACCGCGATAGGTTCTCTGGCGCTGGCTGCAGGCGGTTTTTCTTTACCGTTCACCCTGCGCAGTGCAGCGGCAGCGGTACAACAGGCCAGCGAGAAAGTGGTCTGGGGTGCCTGTTCCGTCAACTGTGGTAGCCGCTGTGCACTTCGTCTGCATGTTAAAGATAATGAAGTGACCTGGGTGGAAACTGACAACACCGGCAACGACGAGTATGGCAATCATCAAGTACGTGCCTGTTTGCGCGGTCGCTCCATCCGTCGGCGTATTAATCATCCCGATCGCTTGAATTACCCAATGAAACGCGTGGGCAAACGCGGCGAAGGCAAATTCGAACGGATTAGCTGGGATGAAGCCCTGGATACTATCGCCAGTAGCCTGAAAAAAACCGTCGAACAATATGGCAATGAGGCTGTATATATTCAGTACTCTTCGGGGATTGTTGGCGGCAATATGACCCGCTCTTCACCATCAGCCTCGGCGGTCAAACGCCTGATGAACTGCTACGGCGGTTCACTCAATCAGTATGGCTCCTACAGTACCGCGCAAATTTCCTGTGCCATGCCCTACACCTACGGCAGTAATGATGGCAACAGCACCACGGATATTGAAAACAGCAAGCTGGTCGTGATGTTTGGTAACAACCCGGCAGAAACCCGCATGAGCGGTGGTGGCATCACTTATCTTCTTGAAAAAGCGCGCGAGAAATCGAACGCCAAAATGATTGTTATCGATCCGCGATATACCGATACGGCTGCCGGTCGTGAAGACGAATGGCTTCCTATTCGCCCGGGCACCGATGCCGCGCTGGTTGCGGGGATTGCCTGGGTATTGATTAACGAAAATCTCGTTGATCAACCTTTTCTCGATAAATACTGCGTCGGCTATGACGAAAAAACCTTACCCGCAGATGCACCAAAAAATGGTCACTATAAAGCCTATATTCTTGGTGAAGGTGATGATAAAACAGCGAAAACGCCGCAGTGGGCTTCGCAAATTACCGGTATCCCGGTGGACCGTATCATCAAACTGGCGCGTGAAATTGGCACAGCAAAACCCGCTTATATCTGCCAGGGCTGGGGACCGCAACGCCAGGCAAACGGCGAGCTGACTGCACGCGCTATTGCGATGTTGCCTATTCTGACGGGCAATGTCGGCATCAGCGGCGGGAATAGTGGCGCGCGTGAATCGACCTATACCATTACCATAGAACGCCTACCGGTGCTTGATAATCCGGTCAAAACGTCAATCTCCTGCTTCAGCTGGACGGATGCTATCGATCATGGTCCGCAAATGACGGCAATCCGCGACGGTGTCCGGGGCAAAGATAAACTGGATGTACCCATTAAGTTCATCTGGAACTATGCGGGAAATACCCTGGTTAATCAGCATTCTGACATCAACAAAACGCATGAAATTCTGCAAGACGAATCGAAATGCGAAATGATTGTGGTCATCGAAAACTTTATGACCTCATCGGCAAAATATGCCGACATTCTGCTGCCAGACCTGATGACCGTTGAGCAGGAAGATATTATTCCTAACGACTACGCAGGTAACATGGGATATCTCATTTTCCTTCAGCCAGTCACCAGCGAAAAATTCGAACGCAAACCGATTTACTGGATCCTGAGTGAAGTCGCGAAACGTCTTGGACCTGACGTCTATCAAAAGTTCACAGAAGGTCGCACGCAGGAACAATGGTTACAACATCTGTACGCCAAAATGCTTGCCAAAGATCCGGCGTTACCGTCTTACGACGAACTGAAAAAAATGGGTATCTATAAGCGTAAAGATCCCAATGGTCATTTTGTCGCCTACAAAGCATTTCGTGACGACCCCGAGGCAAATCCACTTAAAACGCCTTCCGGTAAGATTGAAATTTACTCCAGCAAGCTGGCGGAAATTGCCCGTACCTGGGAACTGGAAAAAGATGAAGTGATAAGCCCACTGCCGGTTTATGCCTCAACCTTTGAAGGCTGGGACTCCCCTGAACGTAGTACCTTCCCACTGCAACTGTTTGGTTTCCATTACAAATCCCGTACTCACTCGACCTACGGCAACATTGATGTCCTGAAGGCAGCCTGCCGTCAGGAAGTGTGGATCAACCCTATAGACGCACAGAAACGTGGGATTGCCAACGGCGATATGGTGCGGGTGTATAACCATCGTGGCGAAGTTCGGCTACCAGCCAAAGTGACACCACGCATTCTCCCTGGGGTTAGCGCTATGGGCCAGGGAGCCTGGCACGAGGCCAATATGTCTGGCGATAAAATCGACCACGGCGGCTGTGTGAATACGCTAACCACTCTGCGCCCTTCACCACTGGCGAAGGGAAACCCACAGCACACTAATCTGGTCGAGATCGAAAAAATATAACCCACTACGACCATAAATTTTGACATGACATTTTGTTTGAAAAGCAATAAGTGAGTAATGATGAAAATCCATACCACAGAGGCGCTCATGAAGGCTGAAATCAGCCGTAGAAGTCTGATGAAAACCTCCGCACTTGGCAGTCTCGCGCTGGCAAGCAGTGCTTTCACTCTGCCATTTTCCCAAATGGTCCGAGCGGCAGAGGCACCGGTAGAAGAGAAAGCGGTCTGGAGTTCCTGCACCGTTAACTGCGGGAGCCGCTGTCTGTTACGTTTGCATGTGAAAGATGACACCGTGTACTGGGTGGAGTCTGATACGACAGGTGACGACGTTTACGGTAATCATCAGGTTCGGGCATGTTTACGCGGGCGCTCTATCCGCCGACGGATGAATCATCCTGACAGGTTGAAATATCCCATGAAGCGCGTCGGCAAGCGCGGTGAAGGTAAATTTGAACGGATAAGTTGGGACGAAGCCCTGGATACCATCAGTGATAATCTTCGGCGGATCCTAAAAGATTACGGCAATGAGGCTGTACATGTTCTCTATGGAACAGGCGTAGATGGCGGAAACATCACCAACTCAAACGTCCCGTACCGTCTGATGAACTCTTGCGGTGGTTTTCTCAGTCGCTATGGCAGCTACAGTACCGCACAGATCAGTGCCGCAATGAGTTATATGTTCGGTGCCAATGATGGCAACAGCCCGGATGATATCGCCAATACGAAGCTGGTCGTTATGTTCGGAAATAACCCGGCAGAAACGCGGATGAGCGGCGGTGGTGTCACTTACTACGTCGAGCAAGCCCGCGAACGTTCAAATGCACGCATGATCGTCATCGATCCACGTTATAACGACACAGCTGCCGGACGTGAAGATGAATGGCTGCCCATTCGCCCTGGCACTGATGGCGCACTGGCCTGTGCGATTGCTTGGGTACTGATTACTGAAAACATGGTCGATCAGCCATTTCTCGACAAATATTGTGTTGGTTACGATGAAAAAACGCTGCCCGCCAACGCACCACGTAACGCGCATTATAAAGCCTATATTCTGGGCGAAGGGCCTGACGGCATAGCTAAAACGCCGGAATGGGCAGCAAAAATCACCAGCATCCCGGCAGAAAAAATTATCCAGTTGGCACGAGAGATCGGTTCAGCAAAACCTGCTTATATTTGTCAGGGTTGGGGGCCACAACGACACTCCAACGGCGAGCAAACGTCCCGCGCTATTGCCATGCTTTCCGTTCTCACCGGTAACGTCGGCATAAACGGTGGCAACTCAGGTGTACGCGAAGGTAGCTGGGATCTGGGGGTAGAATGGTTCCCGATGCTCGAGAATCCTGTTAAAACGCAGATTTCCGTCTTTACATGGACAGATGCCATCGACCATGGTGCGGAAATGACCGCGACCCGTGATGGTGTTCGTGGAAAAGAAAAACTGGATGTCCCCATCAAGTTTTTATGGTGCTACGCCAGTAACACATTAATCAATCAACATGGCGACATCAATCACACCCATGAGGTGCTTCAGGATGACAGCAAGTGCGAGATGATTGTTGGCATTGACCACTTCATGACGGCCTCGGCTAAGTATTGCGATATCCTGTTGCCCGACCTGATGCCAACAGAGCAAGAAGACCTTATCTCTCATGAATCTGCAGGGAATATGGGCTATGTGATCCTCGCCCAACCCGCAACCTCAGCAAAATTTGAACGCAAACCCATCTACTGGATGCTGAGTGAAGTCGCCAAACGCTTAGGACCGGACGTTTATCAAACCTTTACTGAAGGTCGCAGTCAGCATGAATGGATCAAATATCTCCATGCGAAAACGAAGGAACGTAACCCTGAGATGCCCGACTACGAGGAGATGAAAACGACCGGGATCTTTAAGAAAAAATGCCCGGAAGAACACTACGTCGCTTTCCGCGCATTCCGTGAAGATCCACAGGCAAACCCGTTGAAAACACCTTCGGGGAAAATCGAAATTTATTCTGAACGACTGGCGACGATTGCGGATACCTGGGAATTGAAAAAAGATGAAATTATTCATCCCCTTCCTGCGTATACCCCAGGTTTTGATGGCTGGGACGATCCCCTGCGGAAAACCTATCCACTGCAGTTAACGGGCTTCCACTACAAAGCACGTACCCACTCCAGCTACGGCAATATTGATGTGTTACAGCAGGCCTGCCCACAAGAGGTGTGGATCAACCCCATTGATGCTCAGGCACGCGGTATCCGTCATGGCGATACCGTGCGGGTATTTAACAATAATGGAGAAATGCTGATTGCCGCAAAAGTGACTCCGCGTATTCTACCTGGCGTTACCGCCATCGGGCAAGGTGCGTGGCTTAAAGCGGATATGTTTGGTGACCGGGTCGATCACGGCGGCAGTATCAATATTCTGACCTCTCACCGCCCTTCACCGCTGGCAAAGGGAAACCCGTCGCACAGCAATCTTGTCCAGATCGAAAAGGTTTAAGGAGTAGCCCATGACCACACAATATGGATTTTTTATCGATTCCAGCCGCTGTACTGGCTGTAAAACCTGCGAACTGGCGTGCAAAGATTTTAAAGATCTTGGCCCGGAAGTCAGTTTCCGCCGTATTTATGAATATGCTGGCGGCGACTGGCAGGAAGATAATGGCGTCTGGCACCAGAACGTGTTCGCTTATTATCTCTCCATCTCCTGTAACCATTGCGATGACCCCGCATGTACAAAAGTCTGCCCCAGCGGCGCAATGCATAAGCGTGAAGATGGCTTTGTGGTGGTTGATGAAGATGTTTGTATCGGCTGCCGCTACTGCCACATGGCTTGTCCGTACGGCGCGCCACAGTACAATGCTGAAAAAGGGCACATGACGAAGTGCGATGGTTGTTATTCGCGCGTCGCCGAGGGGAAACAACCCATATGTGTCGAATCCTGCCCGCTGCGTGCACTTGAGTTCGGTCCAATTGAAGAGCTGCGCCAGAAGCACGGCACTCTGGCTGCCGTCGCGCCACTGCCGCGCGCGCATTTCACAAAACCCAATATCGTTATCAAACCTAACGCTAACAGCCGCCCGACCGGCGATACCACTGGTTATCTGGCTAATCCGGAGGAAGTGTAAAATGGGAAATGGATGGCATGAATGGCCACTGGTTATCTTTACCGTATTGGGTCAATGCGTAGTAGGCGCGCTGATTGTTAGCGGAATTGGCTGGTTCGCCGCCAAAAATGACGCAGACCGTCAGCACATTGTTCGTGGCATGTTTTTCCTCTGGCTGTTGATGGGCATCGGGTTTATTGCCTCTGTCATGCACCTGGGATCCCCACTGCGGGCGTTTAACTCGCTGAATCGAATCGGAGCTTCTGGTCTGAGTAACGAGATTGCTGCCGGTTCCATATTTTTTGCCGTTGGCGGATTATGGTGGCTGGTGGCAGTCATCGGTAAAATGCCGCAAGCGTTGGGGAAACTCTGGTTACTTGTCAGCATGGCGCTCGGCGTCATTTTCGTCTGGATGATGACCTGCGTGTATCAAATCGACACAGTGCCAACCTGGTATAACGGTTACACTACGCTGGCTTTCTTCCTGACAGTATTGTTGAGCGGTCCAATACTTGCTGCCACAATTCTGCGGGCAGCCCGCGTTACATTTAATACCACACCCTTTGCCATCATTAGCGTTCTGGCGCTGATCGCTTGTGCCGGGGTGATTGTGCTGCAAGGTTTGTCTCTGGCGTCTATTCACTCATCCGTACAACAAGCCAGCGAGCTGGTACCAGATTACGCCTCCTTACAGGTCTGGCGTGTGGTATTGTTATGCGCAGGTCTAGGATGCTGGCTTTGTCCGCTCATTCGTCGCCGTGAACCTCACGTTGCCGGACTTGTTCTGGGGCTAATCCTCATACTTGGCGGTGAGATGATCGGGCGTGTGCTCTTTTATGGCCTGCACATGACGGTAGGAATGGCTATTGCAGGTTAACAAATTGGTGCGGGGCAACCCGCACATTTCAGGATGTTAGGAATGACCCATTTTTCACAGCAAGATAATTTTTCTGTTGCGGCGCGCGTGTTGGGCGCGCTGTTTTATTACGCTCCGGAGAGTGCGGAAGCCGCACCTCTGGTTGCGGTACTCACCAGTGACGGCTGGGAAACTCAGTGGCCTCTACCAGAAGCGTCATTAGCGCCGCTGGTGACGGCTTTTCAGGCACAGAGTGAAGAGACTCGCGCCCAGGCCTGGCAGCGTTTGTTTGTCGGCCCGTGGGCTCTGCCGTCTCCGCCGTGGGGGTCGGTCTGGCTGGATCGCGAATCTGTGCTGTTTGGCGATTCAACATTGGCACTTCGTCAATGGATGCGCGAGAAAGGCATTCAGTTCGAAATGCAGCAAAACGAACCGGAAGATCATTTTGGTTCACTGCTGTTGATGGCTGCGTGGTTGGCGGAGAATGGTCGCCAGACAGAATGCGAAGAATTGCTGGCATGGCACCTTTTTCCGTGGTCAACACGTTTTCTTGACGTTTTTATCGAAAAAGCAGAACACCCTTTCTACCGTGCACTGGGTGAACTGGCTCGCTTAACGCTGGCGCAATGGCAATCACAACTGTTAATTCCTGTCGCGGTTAAACCACTCTTTCGATAGGATCACCGTAATATTGCCGGATGGTGACGATTACGCGCAATTCGGCAATAATAGGTTACAGTGTCACGTTTTTTTGTCTCTTAAAGCACGCACTGCTTTTGCGGCTGGCCTCTTTTGCCGCAAAATAGTCGCCCGTGTTTCATTGCCCATTTCTGCTCATGCATCATCTACACATCTATCCGGATCTGCGCACTATGTTCCGCCGTCTGCTTATCGCAACAGTCGTCGGTATTCTTGCGGCCTTTGCCGTTGCCGGGTTTCGTCATGCGATGCTGCTACTGGAGTGGCTGTTCCTCAATAATGACTCGGGCAGTCTGGTCAATGCAGCTACAAATCTTTCCCCGTGGCGACGGCTGCTAACTCCGGCGCTCGGCGGACTGGCGGCGGGTTTGTTGCTGATGGGCTGGCAGAAATTTACCCAGCAACGCCCTCATGCGCCGACCGATTACATGGAAGCGTTGCAAACCGATGGGCAGTTTGATTACGCAGCAAGCCTGGTTAAATCCCTTGCCTCTCTGCTGGTAGTAACCAGCGGCAGTGCAATTGGTCGCGAAGGTGCGATGATTCTTTTAGCTGCCCTTGCCGCCTCCTGTTTTGCCCAACGTTTTACGCCTCGCCAGGAGTGGAAATTATGGATCGCCTGTGGAGCTGCGGCGGGAATGGCTGCGGCCTATCGCGCCCCGCTTGCTGGCAGTTTATTTATAGCCGAAGTGCTGTTTGGCACTATGATGTTGGCCTCTCTCGGCCCGGTGATTATTTCCGCTGTCGTGGCGTTGCTGGTTAGCAATCTTATTAATCATAGCGACGCGTTACTCTACAGCGTACAACTCTCAGTGACGGTTCAGGCTCGTGACTATGCGCTGATTATCAGTACAGGTGTGCTGGCAGGTCTGTGCGGACCACTGTTGTTAACGTTAATGAACGCCTGTCATCGTGGATTTGTAAGTCTCAAACTTGCGCCGCCCTGGCAACTGGCACTGGGCGGGTTGATCGTGGGTCTGCTTTCCCTGTTCACACCTGCAGTGTGGGGCAACGGCTATAGCACCGTACAATCCTTTTTAACCGCCCCGCCACTGTTAATGATCATTGCCGGGATCTTCCTCTGTAAACTGTTTGCCGTGCTGGCGAGTAGTGGTTCTGGCGCGCCCGGTGGTGTCTTTACACCGACGCTATTTATCGGTCTTGCCATTGGCATGTTGTATGGTCGTAGCCTGGGATTATGGTTCCCTGATGGCGAAGAAATGACGCTTTTACTCGGATTGACCGGGATGGCGACACTGTTGGCGGCAACCACGCACGCGCCGATTATGTCGACGTTGATGATATGTGAAATGACCGGGGAGTATCAGCTACTCCCCGGTTTATTGATTGCCTGCGTAATTGCGTCGGTAATTTCGCGGACGTTACACCGTGACTCTATCTACCGCCAGCACACTGCGCAGCATAGCTAAGCGGATGTATTGCCCCAGTTCACGCTGTTCGGCGCGCGGCAGATAAGGCAGTTCACCAATGAGCGGTGCCGGAAGTTTTTTACCCAGCACATCAATGATTTCCGCATAATGCGCCAGTCCTGGATTGATTCGGTTAGCCACCCAGCCAATGAGCGGCAGCCCGTCGTTGGCAATCGCCTGAGCTGTTAGTAGTGCATGGTTAATGCAACCTTCCTGAATACCGACAACCATCAATACCGGCAGTTGTTCCTGCACCACCCATTCAGAGAGCGGACGCAAATCATTCATCAGACTGCGCCAGCCGCCAGTCCCTTCTACCACCACATGATCGACTTTATCGGTCAGGTTTGCCAGGCCGTTTGAAATGAGGGTGTAATTGATTGGGCAACTGTGCGCCACGCTACTTTCTTCTTCGCTTAACGCGATAGGATTAACTGCTTCATAAGGCAGTTCGATGGTTGAAACACTCTGCAACACCAGGGCATCTTTATTACGCAGCCCTTCGGGTGTCTCTTTGCTCCCCTTCGCTACGGGTTTATATCCCGCAACCGTTTTTCCCTGGGAGGCTAACGCTTGTAGCAATGCGCGGGAAACCACCGTTTTCCCTACAGAAGTGTCTGTACCGGTAATAAAGAAACGCTTCAGCATCACTAACTCCACCGTTATGCTTCACAAATATAAACCAGGAAAATAATTAACCTTGAAAGTCTAAGTTATGCTTTCCTGGCCCAAATTGAGATAGCGCAAATTTTGGTAGAACAGTTAAAAAATGTTAACCCTGCAACAGACGAATCAACAAAGAACCGTTATACATCGCGTCTTTTACCAGCGCAGCCCCTGCCATCGTGCCCTGGTTAGAAAACTGAGTACTCTCAACGCTAATGTGCTGACTATACGCAGGAAGGGCCTGCTGACGGATGCTATCTGAGATGACCGGGAAGAGGATATCTGCCGCTTTACTTAACGGTGAGCCAATCAGTATTTTTTGTGGGTTAAATAAATTCACCATGATGGCAAGAATGCGCCCTACATGCGCGCCCACCCCGGTAATGATGTCTTTTGCCAGCAGATCGCCGCGCAATGCCGCCTGACACAATGAGTCCACGGTTAACGGCTGTCCATGTAACATCGAGCTCATGGATTGATTGAGACGCAGCTGTGCCAGCTCAAGAATACTGTCCACACTGGCGATGGTTTCGAGGCAACCGTGATTCCCGCAATAACAGCGTTTCCCATACGGGTCGACCTGTGTGTGGCCTATTTCCACGAGGCTACTGCTGCCTGCGTGTAGCAGATGACCATCGGTAATGACGCCCGCCCCCACGTTGTGATCGATAACCACCTGAATCACATCGCGCGCCCCGCGTGAGGCACCAAACAAGGCCTCTGCCATCGTCCATGCGCTGATATCATGCTGAATATAAACCGGTACGCCGGTATGCTGCTCCAGCGCCTCGCCGAGCGGCATCTCTTTTACATCCTCGTAGAACGGCATGCGATGTACGATGCCATTTTCCGTATCAATAATTCCCGGCAAGGTTATGGCAATCGAAGTTAGACGCTCAAGTTTTTTCTGGTGGCGGATAAAAAACTGATCGATATGGGAAATGATACGATCCAGCAATGGTGAGTCATCTTTTAACGCCAGTTCCTGCGCCTCCTCCACCACCAGTTTGCTGCTCAGATCGCGCAGAGCAAGGAAAATCTCCCCGCGACTAATGCGCAGAGAAAGATAGTGCCAGGCTTCAGTTTCAACCACCAGCCCCACCGCCGGACGGCCACGGTTCCCCGCTTCTTTGATTTCCAGCTCTTGCACCAGGTGTGCTTCGAGCATCTCACGGACAATTTTGGTGATACTGGCAGGAGCCAGTTGCGCCAGACGGGAAAGATCGATACGCGAGACTGGACCAAGCTGATCAATCAGGCGATAAACCGCGCCCGCGTTGGTCTGCTTTATTTGATCAATGTGTCCAGGCTGGTTTTCAGCAACCACCGCATACTCCCTATATTTTCGCGCTCCGAAATAATCTGTAGGCTATGGTGAAGCACTTCAATACGTGTCGTCAAATTTTTACTTAGGCATGTGATTAACAGCACATTTTTCGGGCTTTTTCGCTGAAATTTCCCTCACCTGAGAGCATTCAGCAGATGAATACGAAAGTTACGCGCAGCCGGACTTTGTTCATGATGTTTCGGCCAGACCAACCACATTTCAGAAACCGCATCCTCTTCAGCAATCGGCACCCAGCGCATTTCGTTGAGCTGAACACGTTTAAATGACGCAGGCAAAATTGAAACACCCAGACCGGCGGAAACCAGACCGATGATGGTCATTGCCTCACCCACCTCCTGAGTGATGACGGGCGTCAAATGGTAACGTCGCATCAGCCCGAGAATATCGTCATACAGCCCTGTCCCGACGTGCGGATCAAAAAAGACAAAGGGTTCTTTCGCCAGTTCAGCCAGCGTTACACTCGGGTTATTTGCCAGGGGATGATCGTGCGGGATCATCGCCATAAGCGGTTCATGGACGATGACTGCGTGTTCAAGCGTCTCCGGTAACGCTGTGTTACGCAGCAATCCCATATCCAGCGTTCCTTCAATGAGCGGAGCGATTTGCTCGCGAGTGTTCATTTCGCGGGTTTGTAAATGGACATCGGGATAATCACGGCGAAACAGCGATAACGTATCGGACACTGCCCGAATAAAAGGAGCGGACGAAGTAAAACCAATGCGCAACTCCCCCGCTTCGCCCTGATGCAGCCTTTCAGCGCGAGCGGCAGCATCATCCACCATAGACAAGATTTGCCGACTATCTACAAGAAACTGTTTTCCTGCTGCCGTCAGCAATACACTGCGATTGGTCCGTGCCAGCAGTCGGGCACCAATTTGTTGCTCCAGCGCCTGAATCTGCTGACTTAGCGGCGGTTGCGAAATATTCAGGCGGGCAGCGGCGCGCCCGAAATGCAGCTCTTCTGCAACAGCAACAAAGTAACGCAGATGACGAAGTTCAATATTCATATTTAAAACATCTTATTTGAGATTATTAATATATTAGACAGAACAATTCGATTTTCCTAATCTATTCATAAGCCTGATCCACAGGCATATTTAGCAAGGATTTCAAGTGAGCCGTACTACAACTGTTGATGGCGCTCCGGCAAGCGACACTGACAAGCAAAGCATTTCTCAGCCAAATCAATTTATTAAACGCGGTACGCCGCAATTTATGCGCGTCACCCTGGCGCTGTTCTCTGCCGGACTGGCAACCTTCGCACTTCTCTATTGTGTGCAACCTATCCTTCCGGTGCTTTCGCAGGAGTTTGGCTTAACGCCCGCGAACAGTAGTATTTCACTGTCCATTTCCACGGCGATGTTGGCTATCGGTTTGCTGTTTACTGGCCCGTTATCCGATGCCATTGGTCGCAAACCAGTGATGGTAACGGCGCTACTGTTGGCCTCCATTTGTACGTTACTTTCGACAATGATGACCAGCTGGCACGGCATTTTGATTATGCGCGCCTTGATTGGGCTTTCGTTAAGTGGCGTAGCAGCTGTCGGCATGACTTATCTTAGCGAGGAAATCCACCCCAGTTTCGTGGCCTTTTCTATGGGGTTGTATATCAGCGGCAACTCTATTGGCGGCATGAGCGGACGCTTAATTAGCGGTGTCTTCACGGACTTTTTCAACTGGCGAATTGCGCTGGCGGCAATCGGTTGTTTCGCGCTGGCCTCGGCGTTAATGTTCTGGAAAATCCTCCCGGAATCACGCCATTTTCGTCCGACTTCGCTGCGACCTAAGACGTTGTTTATCAACTTTCGTCTGCACTGGCGTGACCGGGGATTACCGTTATTGTTCGCAGAAGGCTTTTTGCTGATGGGGTCGTTCGTCACGCTGTTTAATTACATCGGCTATCGGTTGATGCTTTCCCCCTGGCATGTCAGTCAGGCCGTGGTTGGCTTATTATCGCTGGCTTATTTGACCGGTACATGGAGCTCACCCAAAGCCGGAACCATGACCACCCGCTATGGGCGCGGTCCGGTGATGTTGTTTTCGACGGGGGTTATGCTGTTTGGTTTACTGATGACCTTATTTAGCTCGCTGTGGCTGATCTTTGCCGGAATGTTACTCTTCTCAGCCGGATTCTTCGCAGCCCACTCAGTAGCCAGCAGCTGGATCGGCCCCCGCGCAAAACGCGCTAAAGGCCAGGCCTCCTCGCTGTATCTGTTCAGTTACTATCTGGGGTCGAGTATTGCCGGGACGCTGGGTGGTGTTTTCTGGCATAACTATGGCTGGAACGGCGTCGGCGCATTTATTGCTCTGATGCTGGTCATTGCTCTGCTGGTCGGGACGAGTTTGCATCGTCGTCTGCACGCCTGAAAAATAAGTCCGGACTGCGGTAAATACCCATCCGGACTTATTGCCTGCTCAAACCAACGTTAATAGCCATCCTAAAATAGACGAAGCGCCAGCCAATTCCCGCAGCGCATCTAGCGTCATCAGGACTATAAGTACCCAAATAAACGGATTCATTTTGCTGTGTGTCATTTATTACTGATGCGCAGTTATTCTACCGCTTTGTAAGTAGTAAAATAGTTAACCTGATCAAGACTACTATTATTGGTAGCTAAATTTCCCTTAAGTCACAATACGTTATTATCAACGCTGTAATTTATTCAGCGTTTGTACATATCGTTACACGCTGAAACCAACCACTCACGGAAGTCTGCCATTCCCAGGGATATAGTTATTTCAACGGCCCCGCAGTGGGGTTAAATGAAAAAACAAATTGAGGGTATGACAATGAAAAAAGTATTAGCTCTGGTTGTTGCCGCTGCTATGGGTCTGTCTTCTGCCGCCTTTGCTGCAGAGACTGCGACCACACCTGCTCCGACTGCGACGACCACCAAAGCAGCGCCGGCGAAAACCACACATCATAAAAAACAGCATAAAGCAGCACCTGCCCAGAAAGCGCAGGCGGCTAAAAAGCATCATAAGAATGCGAAAACTGAACAGAAAGCCCCTGAACAAAAAGCGCAGGCAGCGAAGAAACACGCCAAGAAACACAGCCATCAGCAACCGGAAAAACCTGCTGCACAACCCGCAGCGTAAGTTTTCAACAGTAATACTGGCGCGCCCCCTCGCGCCTGAAAATTACGGTGCTAAGCGGGTAACGTTTAGCACCGCCTTTAGCGGAGGGTAGTATGGTGGGCCGTTATCGCTTTGAGTTCATTCTTATCATCCTTATTTTATGCGCACTGATTGCCACCCGTTTTTATCTTTCCTGATCGTAGTTATCTGATTTTACTCCCACTTTCATCCCGTCCCGTCTATAGTATTTATGAGGGTTTGCTTTTAATAATCATAATTACCCACCAGAGTGTGATATGCGTACAACCATTGCTGTAGTGTTGGGTGCAATTAGTTTGACGTCTGCTTTTGTGTTTGCAGATAAACCAGACGTTGCCAAATCGGCAAACGATGAGGTCAGCACCCTGTTTTTTGGTCATGATGATCGTGTGCCAGTGAATGACACGACCCAATCACCGTGGGATGCGGTTGGCCAACTGGAAACGGCCAGCGGCAATTTATGTACGGCGACGCTGATTGCACCCAATCTGGCATTAACGGCAGGACACTGTTTATTGACGCCGCCAAAGGGTAAAGCCGATAAAGCGGTAGCGCTGCGTTTCGTGTCAAATAAAGGTCTTTGGCGCTATGAGATCCACGACATAGAAGGCCGCGTTGATCCGACACTGGGAAAGCGGTTAAAAGCAGATGGGGATGGTTGGATTGTTCCTCCCGCAGCTGCACCATGGGACTTCGGCTTGATTGTGCTGCGTAATCCCCCTTCTGGCATTACACCATTGCCGTTATTTGAGGGAGATAAAGCCGCGCTTACCGCCGCATTAAAAGCGGCAGGTCGTAAAGTGACTCAGGCGGGATACCCTGAAGATCATCTCGATACGTTGTACAGTCATCAAAACTGTGAAGTGACTGGCTGGGCGCAAACGTCGGTGATGTCGCATCAGTGCGATACCTTGCCGGGTGACAGCGGTTCGCCTCTGATGTTGCATACCGATGACGGCTGGCAATTAATTGGGGTGCAAAGTTCGGCTCCTGCCGCGAAAGATCGCTGGCGCGCCGATAACCGGGCCATTTCTGTTACCGGTTTTCGCGACAAGCTGGATCAACTGTCGCAAAAATAATGTTCAAACGCTGCCCGACAGCGCGGGCAGCGTGTTCATCAGGCAAGTTTCACCATGATCATTCCAGCCAACAGCAAGACCAGGCCAATCCAGCCTTTACGATTTAACCGTTGACCAAACAAGATCCAACCTGCGGCTAACGTGGCGGCAATACCAAACCCGCCCCACAATGCATAAGCGACAGACAAGTCGATCCCTTTAACGGCCTGAGAAAGCGCACTAAAGGCAGCCAGCACCGCCGCCAGGGAGAGCAAGCCAAATATTTTGCGACGAAAGCCGTCAGAAAATTTCAAAAAGACGTTAGCAACGATTTCCAGCACGATTGCCAATGCCAGCCAGGCGGCGTGAACCCATTCAAACTGCGCCATGGTTCACCTCCAGTTCAGGTTTACGCGCTTTACGGGTACCTGATTTGATCAATACAATCCCGGCCACCAGGGTGGTTAACCCGGCAATTTTCATCAGCGATAAACTTTCGTCGAATAACAAAACGCTAAACAAGGTAATAAATAAAATACCGATACCTTCCCACAGCGCATAAGCTACGCCTAAGGCGATCTTTTTAACGGCGAAAGAGAGAAATATATACGACAGAGAAATCATCACCAGCATTAAAATAAAGCCGCCATTTCCCTCACTGACGCTCGCCCATTTCATAGACAGCGTACCGGTAATTTCTGTAGCAATAGCCAGACCTAATAAAATCCAATAAATATACATTGTCCTTCTCCTGCAAGAGAATTATTTTAATTTTCGCTTAATTCAGCGAAACCAAAGTAAAGTGGTCAAGCCCCGCGCATAGCGCAAGCTTAAGCAGAAGAAAGGACTAAAGCGCGTTGCGCCAGTGCTGCTCACCTACGAGCAAGATAGTGGATGAGGTACGAAGATGGGTAAATGTAGAAAATAACGTCCTGAACAAATTGTCCATAATATTACAATTATCCGCAGTGTTGCTTCTCGTCATCGCGGATGATAATTGTCCTCGGTAGTTGAACACGCCTGATTTGTATCATAGCTTAAGAATTAACTCAAAATATTTTCACTTCTTTACCTGAGCGGTTTGATTTTCGTTATGATGACGGAGCGAAAAAGACATTATTATTAGCCAAGGAAGAAAAAACGGGGACAAGCATGGCAAAGCCGATCATCACGCTCAATGGCCTAAAAATCGTCATTATGTTGGGAATGCTGGTCATTATTCTCTGCGGTATCCGTTTTGCCGCCGAGATCATCGTGCCGTTTATTCTCGCATTATTTATTGCTGTTATTCTTAACCCGCTGGTGCAACACATGGTCCGCTGGCGTGTGCCGCGTGTACTGGCAGTGTCGATTTTGATGACCATCATCGTGATGGCGATGGTGTTGCTGTTAGCTTATCTGGGTTCCGCACTCAACGAGTTGACGCGGACGTTACCGCAATATCGCAACTCTATTATGACGCCGCTGCAAGCTCTTGAACCGTTGTTGCAACGCGTAGGGATTGACGTCTCAGTTGACCAACTGGCGCATTACATTGATCCGAACGCGGCGATGACGTTGCTCACCAACTTATTGACGCAGTTATCTAATGCCATGTCATCAATCTTTTTATTGCTGCTGACGGTGCTGTTTATGCTGCTCGAAGTGCCACAATTGCCCGGAAAATTTCAGCAAATGATGGCGCGTCCGGTTGAAGGGATGGCGGCGATTCAGCGTGCGATTGACAGTGTGTCTCATTATCTGGTGCTGAAAACAGCCATCAGCATCATCACCGGCCTGGTCGCCTGGGCGATGCTCGCCGCACTCGATGTTCGCTTCGCTTTTGTCTGGGGATTGCTGGCCTTTGCGCTTAATTACATCCCGAATATTGGTTCAGTTCTCGCGGCAATCCCCCCTATTGCTCAGGTACTGGTGTTTAATGGCTTCTACGAAGCGTTGCTGGTGCTGGCGGGATATCTGCTGATTAATCTGGTCTTCGGCAATATTCTGGAGCCACGCATCATGGGGCGTGGGCTGGGGCTTTCCACATTGGTGGTATTTTTGTCGTTGATTTTTTGGGGATGGTTGTTAGGACCGGTGGGTATGCTGCTTTCCGTGCCGTTGACAATTATTGTCAAAATTGCGCTTGAACAAACAGCGGGAGGTCAAAGCATCGCCGTTCTGTTAAGCGATCTCAATAAAGAGTGACGGCCTCCGCAGAGGCCGTCAGGGTTACAGAGCTTTCAGGATTGCATCCACGCTGGCTTTGGCGTCACCAAACAGCATGTGGGTGTTTTCCTTGAAGAACAGCGGGTTTTGCACACCAGCATAGCCAGTGTTCATCGAACGTTTAAAGACAATCACGTTCTGCGCTTTCCACACTTCCAGCACAGGCATACCAGCAATCGGACTCTTCGGATCATCCTGCGCCGCCGGGTTAACCGTATCGTTAGCACCAATCACCAGTACGGTATCGGTATCAGCAAAGTCATCATTGATCTCGTCCATTTCCAGCACGATGTCATACGGTACTTTTGCTTCAGCCAGCAATACGTTCATATGTCCAGGCAAACGCCCCGCAACCGGGTGGATACCGAAACGCACGTTGATACCACGAGCGCGCAGTTTCTCGGTAATTTCAGCGACAGGATATTGCGCCTGCGCGACTGCCATGCCGTACCCCGGAGTAATGATCACTGAATGGGAGTTTTTCAGCAGTTCCGCTGTCTCTTCTGCGGTGATTTCGCGGTGCTCGCCCACTTCCTGATCATCGCCAGTAGAAGAGCCGTCGGTGCCGAAACCACCCGCAATAACGCTGATAAAGGAACGGTTCATCGCCTTACACATAATGTAAGAAAGGATAGCGCCCGAAGAACCGACCAGCGCACCGGTCACAATCAGCAGATCGTTGCTGAGCATAAAGCCCGCAGCCGCAGCCGCCCAGCCGGAGTACGAGTTCAGCATCGACACCACCACTGGCATATCTGCACCACCGATGGAGGCGACTAAATGCCAGCCGAATACCAGCGCAATGGCTGTCATTATCAGCAATGCCAGCACTTGCAGGCCGACGCTGTCCGTGCGAACAAATACAATCAGCAGCAGGAAGGAAACGACCAGAGCCGCCAGGTTCATTTTGTGACGGTTTGGCAGCATCAACGGTTTAGACGAAATCTTGCCACACAGTTTGCCGAACGCCACCACCGAACCCGTGAACGTTACCGCCCCGATGAAGATACCGAGGAACACTTCCGTCAGGTGAATATTGACCAGAATCGGTGCCATTCCCGCGTCATGATGCAGATAGCTGTTAAAGCCAACCAGCACTGCCGCCAGACCCACGAAGCTATGCAGGATCGCCACCAGTTCTGGCATTTCGGTCATTTCAACTTTCTTCGCCAGCCGGATACCAATTGCCCCACCAATGACCATCGCCAGCAAGATCCAGCCAACATTACCCGTATCCGGTCCAAAAATGGTTGCGATTAACGCAATCGCCATCCCGGCGATACCGAAGTTGTTACCCTGGCGAGACGTTTCATGTTTCGAAAGCCCGGCCAGACTGAAGATAAACAGGATCGCGGCAACAATGTATGCAGCTGTAACTAATCCTCCAGACATATGTTACCCCTTAATTTTTGCGGAACATTTTCAGCATGCGCTGAGTCACGGTGAAGCCACCGAAAATATTAATGCTGGCTATAAGCACCGCGATAAAACTAAGGAAGCTAACCCAGCCGCCCTGGCCAATCTGCAACAGTGCTCCGACAACAATAATCCCTGAAATCGCGTTGGTGACCGACATCAACGGTGTATGCAGCGCGTGCGATACATTCCACACCACGTAATAACCGACAACACAGGCCAGCGCAAAAACGGTGAAGTGCCCAAGAAACTCTTTCGGCGCAACGCTTGCCAACCAGCCGAAAAGGATGATTGCCAGCGCCATCAACGCGTATTTACGCCACAGTGAGCAGGCACATTTTTCCTCAGTTTTCACTTCCGGTGCCGCTTTTTGTGCCGCCTGCGGCTGAGCTGATACCTGAATCGGCGGTGCCGGCCAGGTAATTTCGCCCGCACGGATAACGGTCACGCCGCGAATCACCACATCATCAAAATCAACAGTGATATTGCCGTCTTTCTCTTTGCACAACAGTTTCAGCAGATTAACGAGGTTAGTACCGTAAAGCTGTGAGGATTGCGTCGGCAGACGGCCCGGAAGATCGGTGTAACCAATCACTTTGACACCATTTTCCGTAGTGAAGATTTCACCCGGCACGGTGTATTCACAGTTACCGCCGTTCTGGGCTGCCAGGTCGACAATCACACTGCCCGCCTTCATGGAGTCAACCATTTCACGGGTAATTAGCTTCGGCGCTGGTTTGCCTGGAATAAGCGCGGTGGTGACAATGATATCGACCTCTTTTGCCTGGGCGGCAAAGAGTTCCATTTCCGCTTTGATGAACGCGTCCGACATCACTTTGGCATAGCCATCGCCGCTGCCCGCTTCCTCTTTAAAATCCAGCTCGAGGAATTCCGCGCCCATACTTTGAACTTGTTCTTTCACTTCCGGGCGGGTGTCGAATGCACGCACAATCGCGCCGAGACTGTTTGCTGCGCCAATGGCGGCCAGACCTGCAACACCCGCACCAATCACCATCACTTTTGCAGGTGGCACTTTCCCGGCCGCAGTAATTTGCCCGGTAAAGAAGCGCCCAAATTCATGTGCCGCTTCAACAATGGCGCGATAACCGGCGATGTTCGCCATCGAGCTTAGTGCGTCCAGCGATTGTGCGCGTGAGATACGCGGCACAGAGTCCATCGCCATCACGGTCACGTTACGTTCCGCAAGTTTTTGCATTAATTCCGGATTCTGCGCAGGCCAGATAAAACTCACCAGCGTTGTCCCAGGATTCAGTAACGCAATTTCATCATCTAACGGCGCATTGACCTTCAGAATGATCTCTGACTGCCAGACGCTATTCCCTTCTACAATTTCAGCGCCCGCTTGCACAAACGCTTTATCGTCAAAACTTGCCAGTTGACCCGCGCCGCTCTCTACCGCGACGGTAAAACCCAGTTTCAGCAGCTGTTCCACTGTTTTTGGCGTTGCTGCAACACGGGTTTCATTGGTTAACCGTTCTCTTGGTATGCCAATTCGCATGATATTCCCTTCCATCGGTTTTATTGATGATGGTTTGCCTGTGTCAGGAGCCACACAAGCCGCTCATGTACGAGCTAAATGTTACTCCGTTAAAATAAATTAGTAACAAACGCCCTATAACGTACTGAAAATTATGCCTGTGATCTAGCGCCAAAAATCAGTATTTCGGCGTGAACTCGCAAAATATTAACGATTCAGCCGTGATAGTGGGATAAACACCTTAGAACGGCGGATAAAGACTGATAATTGTCTTCGGCGGTCGGGTAAAACGAGACATCGCCCCGGCACGAATCACTACTTAACATTAAATTAACTTATACAATTCAGTTGCTTCAGTAGTAATGATGCTGATACGGCTGTTTTTTAAGCATAGACGGTCATTTGAGCAGGATTAAAATTGGCTTAAGGAATGTGATATGAAAAATGACGCAGACAGTTACACCGTTTAAATGCAATAATCAGCCACGTTTCTCGTTAATAACAATACCAGTACCTGGTTTGCGCAAGGCGAAGGATTATTTTTATGAAGCTTAAGAACACCCTCCTGGCGTCGGCACTGCTTTCTGCTACGGCATTCTCCGTTAACGCAGCAACAGAACTGACACCGGAGCAAGCGGCAGCGGTTAAACCTTTTGACCGTGTAGTGGTTACCGGTCGTTTTAATGCTATTGGCGAAGCGGTGAAAGCCGTTTCTCGTCGCGCAGATAAAGAAGGTGCCGCCTCTTTTTATGTTGTCGACACTTCTGATTTTGGTAACAGCGGTAACTGGCGTGTGGTCGCTGACCTCTATAAAGCCGATGCTGAAAAAGCAGAAGAAACAAGTAATCGCGTAATTAACGGTGTTGTCGAACTGCCGAAAGATCAGGCCGTTCTGATTGAACCGTTTGACACGGTCACCGTCCAGGGCTTCTATCGTAGCCAGCCAGAAGTCAATGATGCCATCACCAAAGCGGCAAAAGCGAAAGGTGCCTACTCTTTCTACATCGTTCGTCAAATCGATGCCAACCAGGGCGGCAACCAGCGTATTACTGCATTCATCTATAAAAAAGATGCTAAGAAACGTATCGTCCAGAGCCCGGATGTGATCCCGGCAGATTCCGAAGCAGGACGTGCAGCTCTGGCTGCCGGTGGCGAAGCTGCGAAGAAAGTTGAGATCCCGGGTGTTGCGACTACCGCATCACCAAGTTCTGAAGTCGGTCGCTTCTTTGAAACCCAGTCATCAAAAGGCGGGCGTTACACCGTCACGCTCCCGGATGGCACTAAAGTCGAAGAACTGAACAAAGCGACCGCAGCGATGATGGTCCCGTTCGACAGCATCAAATTCTCTGGCAACTACGGCAACATGACTGAAGTCTCCTATCAGGTTGCGAAACGTGCCGCGAAGAAAGGTGCTAAGTATTACCACATCACCCGCCAGTGGCAGGAACGTGGTAATAACCTGACCGTCAGCGCAGATCTGTATAAATAACTATTCAGTTACTCCTATAAGGCGGCTTGATGCCGCCTTTCGCATTTTTAGTCACAAATTTCCCCGCGACCATTGCATGCAGACACATCTCTTCGTAAAATCCCGCGCTTCAGTGGCAAACTCCATTTTTATGCGTTTTGCCCTAATATTTATTCTTCTTATCACGTTTTAATCACTGGATATCGATGGAAAAGAAACTGGGACTGAGCGCACTCACCGCGCTGGTATTAAGCTCAATGCTGGGCGCGGGTGTTTTCAGTCTGCCGCAAAATATGGCGGCAGTTGCCAGCCCGGCAGCACTGCTCATCGGCTGGGGCATTACTGGCGCTGGCATTTTATTGCTGGCCTTTGCCATGCTGATCCTCACGCGCATTCGTCCCGAACTTGACGGCGGTATCTTTACCTATGCCCGCGAAGGGTTTGGCGAGCTAATCGGCTTTTGTTCCGCATGGGGATACTGGCTGTGCGCAGTCATCGCCAACGTCTCCTATCTGGTGATCGTTTTTTCCGCGTTAAGCTTTTTTACGGACACGCCGGAATTGCGCCTGTTTGGCGATGGTAATACCTGGCAATCGATCCTCGGTGCATCGGCTTTATTGTGGATTGTTCACTTTTTGATCCTGCGCGGAGTGCAAACCGCTGCCAGCATTAACCTGGTGGCGACACTGGCAAAATTGTTGCCGCTGGGTCTGTTTGTTGTGCTGGCGATGATGATGTTCAAACTGGATACCTTCAAGCTCGACTTCACCGGACTTGCACTTGGCGTACCCGTTTGGGAACAGGTGAAAAACACCATGCTGATCACCCTGTGGGTTTTCATTGGTGTGGAAGGTGCCGTGGTTGTTTCTGCGCGTGCGCGTAATAAACGTGATGTTGGCAAAGCGACACTGCTGGCGGTTCTCTCCGCTCTGGGCGTTTACTTGCTGGTAACGCTGCTTTCGCTGGGCGTGGTGGCACGTCCTGAACTGGCTGAAATTCGTAACCCGTCAATGGCCGGTCTGATGGTGGAAATGATGGGACCGTGGGGCGAAATCATCATCGCTGCCGGTTTGATCGTTTCCGTTTGCGGCGCGTACTTAAGCTGGACCATCATGGCGGCAGAAGTTCCGTTCCTGGCTGCCACTCATAAAGCATTCCCGCGCATTTTTGCGCGCCAGAACGCACAAGCTGCGCCATCCGCCTCACTGTGGTTGACCAACATCTGCGTGCAAATTTGTCTGGTACTCATCTGGCTGACCGGTTCCGATTACAACACGTTGCTGACCATCGCCTCAGAAATGATTCTGGTGCCCTATTTCCTGGTCGGCGCGTTCTTGCTGAAAATCGCAACCCGTCCACTGCATAAAGCGGTAGGTGTCGGTGCCTGCATTTATGGCTTATGGTTATTGTACGCCTCTGGTCCAATGCACTTGCTGTTATCCGTTGTTCTGTATGCGCCGGGGCTGCTGGTTTTCCTGTATGCGCGTAAAACGCATACACATGATAACGTACTGAACCGCCAGGAAATGGTGCTAATTGGCATGCTGTTAATTGCCTCAGTTCCGGCGACCTGGATGCTGGTGGGATAACGTTCATCCCATCGTTGGATAGCAAAGGAGATAACGATGGGTAAAGCCCAGCCCTTGCCAATATTAATTACTGGCGGAGGTCGTCGCATCGGCCTCGCACTCGCCTGGCATTTCATTAATCAAAAGCAACCGGTGATTGTCAGCTATCGGACGCACTATCCAGCCATTGATGGACTGATTAAGGCAGGTGCGCAGTGTATTCAGGCTGATTTTTCGACCAACGACGGTGTGATGGCGTTTGCCGATGAAGTACTAAAAAGCACCCATGGTCTGCGTGCTATTTTGCATAACGCCAGCGCGTGGATGGCGGAAAAACCGGGAGCGCCACTGACCGACGTACTGGCTTGCATGATGCAGATCCACGTTAATACCCCATACCTGCTCAACCATGCGCTGGAAAGATTACTGCGTGGGCACGGACACGCCGCCAGTGATATCATTCACTTTACCGATTATGTGGTGGAGCGCGGTAGCGACAAACATATTGCCTATGCTGCAAGCAAGGCGGCACTGGATAATATGACCCGCTCGTTTGCCCGCAAGCTGGCACCGGAAGTGAAAGTGAATTCTATTGCGCCATCGCTGATCCTGTTTAATGAGCATGATGATGCCGAATATCGACAACAGGCGCTGAATAAATCACTGATGAAAACCGCGCCTGGCGAGAAAGAAGTGATCGACCTGGTCGATTACTTACTTACCAGCTGCTTTGTCACCGGACGCAGTTTCCCTCTTGATGGCGGTCGTCATCTGCGTTAATGCAGCTTAATCCAGCATATAATCAACACCCATGCGCTTATCCCCCAGCATGCAACAGAACCAACAAAAGCGGCGGGCAAGCGCATCATTCCGGTGAAATACCACAGCGACGCCAGGTAAACAAAATAGGGAATAATCGACCACATGCTAAAAATGATGGTTGCGCGTAAGGCTTCAATGCCGCGTTCGCTGGCAACAATATAATGCGCGATGAGCGCAAAGGTCGGGAAAAGTGGAATCAGCCCGGCGATATAATAATTTTTCGTTTTTGCTAAAACACCAATCAACAGCACTACCAGCGCACCGAGCGCGGCTTTGATTACCAGCCCCATCTTTTTACCTTAACACCTCCATAACAAGTCATCAGTAGAATACCTGATGAAAGCTTGTTTAGAAACGATTGATAGTAAGTAAAAACAGCGCGGTGTATTGTGACGTTTTTATATCTACCGTGAATGTTATGAACACTATCGTATTTGTGGAAGATGATGCGGAAGTCGGTTCACTGATTGCCGCGTACCTGGCAAAACATGATATGCAGGTTACCGTAGAGCCGCGCGGCGACCAGGCCGAAGAAACCATTTTGCGAGAAAATCCGGATTTGGTGTTACTCGATATCATGCTACCAGGCAAGGACGGCATGACCATTTGTCGTGATTTACGCGCAAAGTGGTCCGGACCGATTGTTCTTCTAACCTCTCTCGATAGCGATATGAACCACATCCTGGCACTGGAAATGGGTGCCTGCGACTATATTCTCAAAACGACGCCCCCTGCTGTTTTGTTAGCGCGTTTACGTTTGCATTTGCGTCAGAATGAGCAAGCCACACTGAGCAAAGGTCTTCAGGAAACGTCTCTGACTCCCTACAAAGCCCTGCATTTCGGCACGTTGACCATCGATCCTATCAACCGCGTAGTCACCCTGGCTAACACTGAAATCTCGCTCTCGACAGCTGATTTCGAATTATTGTGGGAATTAGCTACCCATGCTGGGCAAATCATGGACCGCGATGCATTGCTGAAAAATTTACGTGGCGTCAGTTATGACGGACTGGATCGTAGCGTGGACGTGGCTATTTCGCGGTTAAGAAAAAAACTGCTCGATAACGCCGCAGAACCTTATCGCATTAAAACTGTGCGTAACAAAGGCTATCTTTTTGCGCCTCATGCATGGGAATAAGCGATGAAAAAACTGTTTATCCAGTTTTACCTGTTATTGTTTGTCTGCTTCCTTGTGATGTCTCTGCTGGTCGGGCTGGTGTACAAATTTACCGCCGAACGCGCGGGCAAACAGTCGCTGGATGATTTGATGAACAGTTCGCTGTATCTGATGCGTAGCGAATTGCGTGAGATCCCCCCACACGACTGGGGTAAGACGCTGAAAGAGATGGATTTAAATCTCTCTTTCGATCTGCGTGTCGAGCCACTGAGTAAATACCATCTGGATGATATTTCCATGCACCGGCTGCGTGGCGGCGAAATTGTCGCTCTGGACGATCAGTACACCTTTTTGCAACGTATCCCGCGCAGCCACTACGTGCTGGCAGTTGGTCCTGTTCCTTATCTTTATTACCTCCATCAGATGCGATTACTGGATATCGCCCTGATCGCTTTTATTGCCATTTCCCTCGCCTTTCCGGTGTTTATCTGGATGCGTCCGCACTGGCAGGATATGTTAAAACTGGAAGCAGCGGCGCAACGATTTGGCGATGGGCATCTCAGTGAGCGTATCCACTTTGATGAGGGTTCGAGCTTTGAACGACTTGGCGTCGCATTTAACCAGATGGCGGACAATATCAACGCCTTGATTGCCAGCAAAAAACAGCTTATCGACGGAATCGCTCACGAACTGCGAACGCCGTTAGTGCGCTTGCGTTATCGACTGGAGATGAGTGATAACCTGAGCGCCGCCGAATCCCAGGCATTGAATCGCGATATCAGTCAACTTGAAGCTTTAATTGAAGAGCTACTGACTTATGCCCGACTCGATCGCCCACAAAACGAGCTTCATCTTAGCGAACCAGACCTGCCGTTGTGGCTGTCAACGCATCTGGCAGACATTCAGGCAGTAACACCCGATAAAACGGTACGGATTAAAACGCTCGCGCAAGGCCATTATGCGGCGTTGGATATGCGCTTAATGGAGCGTGTGCTGGATAATTTGCTCAATAACGCCCTGCGCTACTGCCATTCAACGGTTGAAACCAGCCTGCTACTGTCGGGGAATAGAGCGACATTAATTGTTGAGGATGATGGCCCAGGGATTGCCCCAGAAAACCGCGAACATATCTTTGAACCTTTTGTTCGCCTCGATCCCAGCCGGGATCGCTCAACCGGCGGCTGCGGGCTGGGGTTGGCGATTGTCCACTCTATAGCACTGGCAATGGGCGGTACGGTTAATTGTGACACCAGCGAACTGGGTGGTGCCCGCTTCTCGTTTAGTTGGCCGTTATGGCATAACATCCCGCAATTTACCTCTGCCTGACACTACGCGCACGGTGGTCAAGTCACCACCATTGTGCTATAAAATAAGGATGTTGTAACTAAAGTGGTTAATATTATGGCGCGTTACGATCTCGTAGACCGACTCAACACTACTTTTCGCCAGATGGAACAAGAGCTGGCTGCATTTGCCGCTCATCTTGAGCAACACAAGCTATTGGTTGCCCGCGTGTTCTCTTTGCCGGAGGTAAAAAAAGAGGATGAGCATAATCCGCTTAATCGTATTGAGGTAAAACAACATCTCGGCAACGACGCGCAGTCGCTGGCGTTGCGTCATTTCCGCCATTTATTTATTCAACAACAGTCCGAAAATCGCAGCAGCAAGGCCGCTGTTCGTCTACCTGGCGTGTTGTGTTACCAGGTCGATAACCTTTCGCAAGCAGCGTTGGTCAGTCATATTCAGCGCATCAATCAACTCAAAACTACGTTCGAGCATATCGTCACGGTTGAGTCAGAACTCCCCACAGCGGCGCGTTTTGAATGGGTGCATCGTCATTTGCCGGGGCTGATCACCCTTAATGCTTACCGAACGCTCACTGTTCTGCACGACCCCGCCACTTTACGTTTTGGCTGGGCCAATAAACATATCATTAAGAATTTGCATCGTGATGAAGTCCTGGCACAGCTGGAAAAAAGCCTGAAATCACCGCGCAGTGTCGCACCGTGGACGCGCGAGGAGTGGCAAAGAAAACTGGAGAGAGAGTATCAGGATATTGCTACCCTGCCACAGGACGCGAAGTTAAAAATCAAACGTCCGGTGAAGGTGCAGCCGATTGCCCGCGTCTGGTACAAAGGAGATCAAAAACAAGTACAATACGCTTGCCCTACACCGCTTATTGCGCTGATTAATCGGGATAATGGCGCGGGCGTGCCGGACGTTGGGGAGTTGTTAAATTACGATGCCGACAATGTGCAACACCGTTATAAACCACAGGCGCAGCCGCTTCGTTTGATCATTCCACGGCTGCACCTGTATGTTGCAGATTAACGCCCGGCTTTCATACTGCCGACCATCTGTTCTGGCCGTACCCAGCTGTCAAACTCGGCTTCGCTAAGATACCCCAGCGCAAGGGCCGCAGCTTTTAAGGTCAGCCCTTCTTTATGCGCTTTTTTGGCGATCTCGGCGGCTTTGTCATAACCAATGTGGGTGTTAAGCGCAGTCACCAGCATCAGCGATTCATTGAGTAATTGATTGATTCGCTCACGATTCGGTTCAATGCCCACTGCGCAGTGTTTGTTGAAACTTTCCATGCCATCTGCCAGCAAGCGCACCGATTGCAGGAAATTGTGGATCACCATCGGACGGAAGACGTTCAGTTCAAAGTTACCGGAAGCGCCCCCCATGTTGATCGCCACGTCGTTCCCCATCACCTGACAGCAGAGCATGGTTAATGCCTCACACTGGGTTGGGTTCACTTTCCCCGGCATGATTGAGCTGCCCGGCTCATTTTCCGGGATTGAGATTTCACCAATTCCGCAGCGCGGGCCTGAGGCCAGCCAGCGGACATCATTGGCAATTTTCATCAGTGACGCAGCCAACCCTTTCAACGCGCCGTGCGCCTGAACCAGGGCATCACAGGTCGCCAGCGCTTCAAATTTGTTCGGCGCAGTAACAAACGGTGCGCAGGTAATGACTGCCAGTTCATCTGCCACGCGACGCGCATACTCCGGATGGGTATTTAGTCCAGTACCCACCGCTGTACCGCCAAGAGCCAGTTCCGCTACATGCGGCAGGCTGTATTCGATATGTTTGAGATTATGCTCCAGCATCGCTACCCAGCCGGAAATCTCCTGCCCCAGTGTTAGCGGCGTGGCATCCTGCAAGTGGGTACGACCAATTTTGACGATATCGGCAAATGCGCGCGATTTCTCATTCAGCGTCTGTGTCAGGGTTTTAAGCTGCGGAATGAGTTGCTTGCGCAGCGCTAGCAGCGCCGCAACGTGCATCGCCGTCGGAAAGACATCGTTGGAACTTTGGCTTTTGTTCACGTCGTCGTTAGGGTGAACTTTACGTTCCATCCCGCGCACGCCGCCGAGTAATTCACTGGCCCGGTTAGCCAGCACTTCGTTCATGTTCATGTTACTTTGCGTGCCGGAGCCGGTCTGCCAGATTGCCAGCGGGAATTCGTCGTCATGCTGTCCTGCCAGTACTTCATCCGCCGCCTGCCGAATGGCGCTCGCTTTCTCTTCAGACAACAAGCCTAAATCTTCATTAACTTTTGCCGCTGCGCGCTTGGTTAGCGCCAGCGCATGAATCAGTGAGGTGGGCATTTTCTCCGTCGAAATGCGGAAATGCTCCAGCGAGCGTTGAGTTTGTGCGCCCCACAGCTTATCTGCCGGGACATCAATCGCCCCCATCGAATCTTTTTCGCTGCGTACTGTATTCATGGCCTGCTCCTCACCTGATTAAATTTTTCTTTCTGTTTTGCTTTCGTTAAGCAACTTTTAGCTCACTCATTATTTACTATTTGATAACAAATGTTTGGTCTTTCGTGCCATGTAAAAAAACCGCCCCGAAGGGCGGCTCTGTTTATTTCACACAGCGGGTGCACTGTGTGAGTTGTATCTGCTGGAAGAAGTCATTTCCTTTATCATCCACAAGGATAAACGCCGGGAAATCTTCCACTTCAATTTTCCAGATGGCTTCCATTCCCAGTTCCGGATATTCAACACATTCCAGGCTCTTAATGCTTCCCTGCGCCAATACAGCTGCCGGACCACCGATACTACCGAGGTAGAAACCGCCGTGTTTTTTACAGGCATCCGTCACCTGCTGGCTGCGGTTGCCTTTCGCCAGCATGATCATACTTCCGCCCTGCGCTTGCAGTTGATCGACATAAGAATCCATCCGTCCGGCGGTCGTTGGGCCAAGAGAACCGGAGGCATAACCTTCCGGCGTTTTGGCCGGACCCGCATAGTAAATCGGATGATCTTTGATGTACTGCGGCAGCCCTTCACCGTTATCCATCCGCTCTTTCAGTTTGGCGTGAGCAATATCACGACCGACGATAATCGTGCCGTTAAGCGATAAGCGTGTAGAAACGGGGTACTGCGACAACTGTGCGAGGATCTCTTTCATCGGACGGTTAAGGTCAACGCGCACCGCTTCGCCTTCTCCCGTTTTGCGCAGCTCTTCCGGAATATATTTGCCTGGATTATGTTCCAGTTTTTCGATCCAGATCCCCTGACGGTTGATCTTCGCTTTGATATTACGGTCAGCGGAACAGGAGACGCCCATTCCGACCGGGCAGGATGCGCCGTGACGTGGCAGGCGAATCACGCGGATGTCGTGAGCGAAGTATTTACCACCAAACTGCGCACCCAGACCAAGATTTTGCGCTTCGATCAGCAATTCTTTTTCCAGTTCCACATCGCGGAACGCCTGACCGTGCTCATTCCCTTCCGTTGGCAATTCATCATAGTATTTAGCGGAAGCCAGTTTCACCGTTTTAAGGTTCGTTTCCGCAGAAGTTCCACCAATCACAAATGCAATATGATAGGGAGGACAGGCCGCCGTACCCAGCGTGCGCATCTTCTCAACCAGGTAATTTTTCAGTTTCCCCGGCGTTAGTAACGCTTTGGTTTCCTGATAGAGATACGTCTTGTTTGCCGAACCGCCACCTTTGGCGATACAGAGGAATTTGTACTCGTCGCCATCAACGGCATAAAGATCGATCTGCGCTGGTAGATTGGTGCCGGTATTCACCTCTTTATACATATCCAGCGGCGCGTTTTGCGAGTAGCGCAGATTATCTTCGATATAAGTGTTATAGACACCGCGTGCCAGCGCCGCTTCATCACCGCCACCGGTCCATACACGCTGCCCTTTTTTACCAACAATAATCGCGGTGCCGGTATCCTGACAGGTTGGCAGAACGCCTTTCGCCGCGATGTCGGAGTTGCGCAGGAATTGCAGCGCCACATATTTATCATTTTCGCTGGCTTCCGGGTCACGCAGAATGTCGGCCACCTGTTGTTGGTGAGCCGGACGCAGCATAAATGACGCATCATGAAACGCCTGACGCGCCAACAAAGTTAACGCTTCGGGTGCGACTTTCAAAATCTCCTGCCCTTCAAATTCAGATACGCTAACGTGTTCGCTGGTTAGCAGGTAATACTCAGTATCATCTTTTTTGAGTGGAAAAGGAGCCTGATAATGAAAGGGTTTGTTTGACATTGTTCTCTCACTTACTGCCTGGTTTGGTTATGCTCTGGGCGGGTGTTCCGTTGCCCTGTTAAAAGCGAGTAACAATATCCTACACACTTTTTTAACAAAAACTGAGACTAGTACGACTTTTTGCGGCTCCAGGTTACTTCCCGTAGGATTCTTGCTTTAATAGCGGGATTAATTTCCACATTAAAACAGGGATTGATCATGCAAAAACTCATTAACTCAGTGCAAAACTATGCCTGGGGCAGCAAAACGGCGTTGACTGAACTTTATGGTATGGAAAATCCGTCCAGCCAGCCGATGGCCGAGCTGTGGATGGGCGCACATCCGAAAAGCAGTTCACGGGTGCAGAATGCCGCCGGAGATATCGTTTCACTGCGTGATGTGATTGAGAGTGATAAATCGACTCTGCTCGGAGAGGCCGTTGCCAAACGCTTTGGCGAACTGCCTTTCCTGTTCAAAGTATTATGCGCAGCACAGCCGCTCTCCATTCAGGTTCATCCAAACAAACGCAATTCTGAAATCGGTTTTGCCAAAGAAAATGCCGCAGGTATTCCGATGGATGCCGCCGAGCGTAACTATAAAGATCCTAACCACAAGCCGGAGCTGGTTTTTGCGCTGACGCCTTTCCTTGCGATGAACGCGTTTCGTGAATTTTCCGAGATTGTCTCCCTACTCCAGCCAGTCGCAGGTGCACATCCGGCGATTGCTCACTTTTTACAACAGCCTGATGCCGAACGTTTAAGCGAACTGTTCGCCAGCCTGCTGAATATGCAGGGGGAAGAAAAATTCCGCGCGCTGGCGATTTTAAAATCGGCGCTCGACAGTCAGCAGGGTGAACCGTGGCAAACGATTCGTTTAATTTCTGAATTTTACCCGGATGACAGCGGTCTGTTCTCCCCGCTGTTGCTGAATGTGGTGAAATTGAATCCTGGCGAAGCGATGTTCCTGTTCGCTGAAACGCCGCACGCTTACCTGCAAGGCGTAGCGCTGGAAGTGATGGCGAACTCCGATAATGTGCTGCGTGCGGGTCTGACGCCTAAATATATTGATATTCCGGAACTGGTTGCCAATGTGAAGTTCGAAGCCAAACCGGCTAACCAGTTGTTGACCCAGCCGGTGAAACAAGGTGCAGAACTGGACTTCCCGATTCCTGTTGATGATTTTGCCTTCTCGCTGCATGACCTTAGTGATAAAGAAACCACCATCAGCCAGCAGAGTGCCGCCATTTTGTTCTGCGTCGAAGGCGATGCAACGCTGTGGAAAGGTTCTCAGCAGTTACAGCTTAAACCGGGTGAATCAGCGTTTATTGCCGCCAACGAATCACCGGTGACTGTCAAAGGCCACGGCCGTTTAGCGCGTGTTTACAACAAGCTGTAAGAGCTTACTGAAAAAATTAACATCTCTTGCTAAGCTTATTAAAGGCTTATAACACCTTCAGGCGGCCAGTCCGCCTGATTTCATTTTATGGATAATCATTATGAATAAATCGCTGGTAGCGGTAGGCGTCATTGTTGCGCTAGGCGTAGTCTGGACAGGCGGCGCATGGTATACAGGCAAGAAGATTGAAACCCATCTCGAAGACATGGTCGCGCAGGCGAACGCGCAACTCAAACTGACCGCTCCTGAATCCAACCTGGAAGTCAGTTATCAAAACTATCATCGCGGCGTATTCAGCAGCCAGTTGCAACTGTTGGTGAAACCCATTGCCGGGAAAGAAAATCCGTGGATTAAAAGCGGTCAGAGCGTCATCTTCAACGAATCGGTTGATCATGGTCCCTTCCCCCTTGCCCAGCTAAAAAAACTGAACCTGATCCCGTCGATGGCATCAATTCAAACCACGCTGGTTAATAACGAAGTTAGCAAGCCACTGTTTGATATGGCAAAAGGTGAAACGCCTTTTGAGATTAACTCCCGCATTGGTTACAGCGGAGATTCCAGTTCCGATATTTCGCTCAAGCCGCTGAATTACGAGCAAAAGGATGAAAAAGTCGCCTTTAGCGGCGGCGAGTTCCAGTTAAATGCGGACAGAGACGGCAAAGCTATCTCCCTTTCCGGGGAGGCGCAAAGTGGTCGGATAGACGCAGTTAACGAATACAACCAGAAAGTGCAGTTGACCTTTAATAATCTGAAAACCGACGGTTCCAGCACGCTGGCAAGTTTTGGTGAGCGCGTAGGAAACCAAAAACTGTCACTGGAAAAAATGACCATTTCAGTGGAAGGCAAAGAACTGGCACTGCTGGAAGGCATGGAGATCAGCGGTAAATCGGATCTGGTCAATGACGGTAAAACGATCAATAGCCAACTGGATTACTCGCTAAACAGCCTGAAGGTACAGAATCAGGATCTGGGCAGTGGCAAGCTGACTCTAAAAGTCGGCCAAATTGATGGCGAAGCCTGGCATCAGTTTAGCCAGCAATATAACGCGCAAACTCAGGCGCTGCTGGCACAGCCAGAAATTGCCAACAATCCCGAACTTTATCAGGAGAAAGTGACGGAAGCCTTCTTTAGCGCCCTGCCGCTGCTGCTGAAAGGCGATCCGGTGATTACTATCGCGCCACTAAGCTGGAAAAACAGTCAGGGTGAAAGTGCGCTGAATCTGTCGCTGTTCCTGAAAGATCCGGCAACGACTAAAGAAGCGCCGCAAACGCTGGCGCAGGAAGTAGACCGTTCGGTTAAATCTCTGGATGCGAAACTGACCATTCCGGTGGATATGGCAACTGAGTTGATGACTCAGGTAGCGAAGCTGGAAGGTTATCAGGAAGATCAAGCGAAAAAACTGGCGAAACAGCAAGTTGAAGGTGCGTCAGCAATGGGGCAGATGTTCCGTCTGACCACCTTGCAGGACAATACCATCACCACCAGCCTGCAATATGCTAACGGTCAGATCACGTTAAACGGGCAGAAAATGCCACTGGAAGATTTTGTTGGGATGTTTGCGATGCCGGCATTAAACGTTCCGGCTGTACCCGCTATTCCGCAGCAGTAATTCACAGCCAAAACGCCGGAGATTTTTCTCTCCGGCATTTTTTTCTTACTTCAGCATAAAGTCATACTGAATACTCATTTTCACATCCCAGTAATTCAGGTGATCGCCCAGTGTACTGCCATCTCGCTTTTCCCGCCCTGTATCGGCAGCAAGAAAGAAATTCATCCCTTGTAACGGCCCTTCGCTGACCCGATAGTTCATACCACCTAAGATACCCGCGCCTTCAATCCGCACATCTCGTTTACTGGATTCATAGCCGCGAGTCACAATCGGTGCAAATGTCAGTGTAAATTGCGGCGTTAAACGATAGTTGACGCCCAATTGCCAGGACTGCATTCCTTCACGGTTACGATCAAGACTTAATGAAAAGGGATAGCCAATGTCGGTATCCACCACGGCACCATTCATTGCATGGCGCAAATAACCACCACTGCCAAATACGCTTCCCCACAGCGCATTCCAGGTCAATTGTCCACTAACCAACGCCGTTTCATTGGGCTGGCTGGTATTACGACTTAAACCTTCGAGTTGCGCGTAAAAACCGAGCAACTCCCCTTTCAACGTATAATTCGGGTCGAGCGGTATGCTTTTCTCGAGAATACTTTGTATCTGATTGGAAACATCTTTCTGTACCGATGCCCCCAGAGAATAGCGACTGGTATCATCATGCCAACTGGCGGCTAAAAAAGAACGTGCGCGATGTTTATCGTATTTTCCCGTCTGGCTGTTATACACCCCTTCATCACGAATACCGGTTGTTGAATCGGTCCATAAAAATACTCGTGAACGCCACATTCCCCACAGATCAATATTTGGCGTTAAAGCCCAATAACCTAATGCTCCTTCAGAAACTGTCGGTAATGTTCGTTGCGAACTGCCAGCCATTAACGGAATACGATAAGGTAAGCTACCATAACTATAATCCGTCCCGAAGCGACCTAATTTAAGCAGACTACTTTCACTGGGTTTTATTTTTACTGCCCCTAGGGCAAAGCCAAAACTTTTATCACCATCAAGATACCACCGGGTACTCATATCAGCACGAGCACCTAATTTATAAACATAATACGCCCCGCCTTCAACACCAATAATATTGGAATAATAACCACTATTGAAATCGAGCAATCCTCCCTGTACCCATGCGTAAATATCTCTTCCCGCGCCAGCACTGGGCTTATCAGCCCTGCGCAATTCGTTTTTCAGTCTGATGCGTAGTCCCGCTTCATCGTCAGCCAGTTGCGCCGCGTAAGCAGAGGTAAGGCCAGAGGCAGCCGTCAGGCAAATAACGGCCATGGCCACTATTTTTCTCATAGTTGCACCTTTGATGTTCTGATTATTTTTATTGAATATTAATTAGTGATATCGCTGATTAATTGCTGCTGCATTTTTTTACGATTATCAATTTCAACCACAATTTCTTTGAATTTTTTATCCGTGAGCGGATAAAACCAGATAATGACGAATGCCAGTAGCATAAATCCGCAAGGTACTAAGGCAATTGATGTGCGGATGCCCATAATAACTTCCGGCGTTTGCACCTGATTGGCAATATATCCGCTTAATCCCAAAATAAAGGCAGGAATTGAACCTCCGATTGCCTGACCGCATTTACGGGTAAATGAGAATAGTGAATAGGTGAGCCCTTCTATTCGCACGCCGGTCAGGTATTCACCGTATTCTACAGTATCAGCTTCCAGTGCCCACATCACGGTCATGGTAACGCCCTGACCAATTGAAGCGATGGCCAACGCAACCAACGCCACCGGCAGTGACCAGACCGAAACCCAAAAGAACAGCAGATAACCGCAGGTTCCCAGCAAAGCGCCAATCAGGAAGGTATTCTTTTTACCGATCCTCGCGACCATCCCCGGCACCAGCGGTGCCGATGCCACAGTACCGACCAGGTTTTGCACCAGTACCAGCACAGTGAACAGCCCGGTATCATTTAACACATAGCGCACGTAGAACAACGACGAGGCGCTGACCGCGAAGGTCGAAATCAGCACACACAGCGCACCGATGCACAACATAAACAGCGGGCGATTCCGTTTCAGGGTTTGCAGACTGATCTTCAATGACGGCTGCGCCACGATACGTACCACATTCTCACGCGTCGATTTGAAGCAGATGAAGTAAAGCACCATTCCGGCAATCGCCAGCACAATCGTCCAGAAATGGTATACCGACACCATCTCTTCCGGACTGGAGTTCTTAATGCTCGGTCCTATCAGAAATGCCAGACAGACAAAGGTCAATGAAGCGGCAATCCCGCGAGCCGCGCCCAGACGGGCGCGGGATTGTGGTTGTTGGGTCATCGCGGTAGCAAGTGAACCATAAGGAATATTCACCAGGCTGTAGCAAAGCCCGAGGCCCATGTAGGTCAAATATGCATACACTACTTTGCTGCTATGGCTCCAGTCGGTCGGTACCCAGAATACCAGCACGCTGAAGATCATTAACGGCGCAGTACCAAAGAGTAAAAACGGGCGGAATTTTCCCCAGCGGGTATTCACACTGTCCACCACTCGTCCGGCAAAGACGTCGGCGAAGGCATCGAATACCCGCACCAGTAACAGCATGGTGCCCGCCGCAGCGGCACCGACGCCAGCGACGTCGGTGTAGTAACTCAACAGGAAGAGCGCCCCCATTGCGAAGGCGAAGTTATTGGCGACGTCACCGAGGCTGTAGCCGACGATGGTGCGCCAGGAGAGTTGTTGATTCATTGTTTGCCTCCCTGCTGCGGTTTTTCACCGAAGTTCATGCCAGTCCAGCGTTTTTGCAGCAGAAAAGCCGCCGACTTCGGTTTGCGGTCGCGGGTGAAGATCCCCTTCTTGTTACCGCCAACGCGCAATATGCCTTGCGAGGTCGCAAAATCGGCGAAATTCCATACCTGTTCACCGACGACGGCGCTGACGCGATCAAAGACGCGGTGATACATATCCAGCCATGCACACTGATACTCTTCACTCCACATGTCGGTGTACATTGAGTGCAGCCCGGCTAACGTATCCACGCCGTATTCGGTGATGATAATCGGCTGATGCAGTTTCTCCTGCCAGGCCAGCAGTTCTTTTTCCAGTACCTTCTCTGCCGTTTCCAAATCGCCGCTTTGGACATACCAACCGTAATAACGGTTCAGGCACAGCACATCAAAGAGATCGCTGATGGTATCGGTGTGAGCGTCGCAGAACATTACATTGACACAGGTGATCGGACGCGTCGGGTCGAGTTTACGCGTTGCTTCCGCCAGTGGCGCGAAATATTCCCGTGCACCTTGCGGACGGGTATCCGGTTCGTTGGCAATACTCCACATCACCACGCTTGGGTGGTTTTTGTCACGCGCAATCAGCTCTTTAATCGCCTGTAAGTGCGCCTGCTGGGTTTCTCCGTTGACTGCCTCTTCGCTGTACAGTTCTTTCGGCTTGTTGCCCGCTTCGAAACCAATGCCTAAAGAGAGGTTAAAGCCGACAGCTGCAGTTTCATCAATCACCACGATGCCATGTTCATCTGCCCAGTCGAGCATCTCTTCAGCGTAAGGGTAATGCGAGGTACGGTAGGAGTTGGCCCCAATCCAGTCCATTAATGCGTGATCGTGCACCATCAACACGTTATCGAATCCTTTGCCGCGCAAATCCGCATCTTCATGACGACCAAAGCCAGTAAAGTAGAACGGTTTGTGGTTGATCAGGAACTGTTCGCCCTTCACTGCTACTGACCGGATGCCGACGCGCAGCGGGTAGAAATCACACTCTGTCTGGCTTTTGGCTGTGACGCATAGTTCATAGAGATAACCTTCACCCGGTTGCCAGAGGTGCGGATTCACCACTTGCAAAGTCCCGCTGGTACCTTGTCCAGTTGCAACCACCTGCTGATCCGCATCACGCAGTTCAACGCTGACATCACCATTTGCTACCACCTGCCAGTCAACAGACGCGTGGTTACAGTCTTGCGCGACATGCGTCACCACGGTGATATCGTCCACCCAGGTGTTCGGCGTGGTGTAGAGCATTACGCTGCGATGGATCCCGGCATAGTTAAAGAAATCATGGAAGTAAGACTGCTTTTTCTTGCCGTTTTCATCGGTAATCACCATTCCCGGCGGGATAGTCTGCCAGTTCAGTTCATTGTTCACACAAACGGTGATACGTACACTTTTCCCGGCAATAACATACGGCGTGACATCGGCTTCAAATGGCGTATAGCCGCCCTGATGCTCCATCACTTCCTGATTATTTACCCACACTTTGCCGTAATGAGTGACCGCATCGAAACGCAGCACGATACGCTGGCCTGCCCAACCTTTCGGTATAAAGACTTCGCGCTGATACCAGACGTTGCCCACATAATTACGAATATCTGCATCGGCGAACTGATCGTTAAAACTGCCCGGCACAGCAATTGCCCGGCTTTCTTGTAACGCGCTTTCCCACCAACGCTGATCAATTCCACAGTTTTCGCGATCCAGACTGAATGCCCACAGGCCGTCGAGTTTTTTGATTTCACGGGTTGGGGTTTCTACAGGACGTAACATAAGGGACTCCTCATTAAGATAAAAATACTGGTCAACCTTTAATCTGATTAGTTAACCAATTCTGTGTTGCACACAGTTATCTGTGAGAAACCCATGGAAGAGAAATGGAAATAAAAAGAACTGACACCGCGATCAAAAAACCAAAAACTGCAATACCCACAGCGTGATATAGATCGCATTAATCTTTAAAACAGCGTTGACATAAGCCACAAAATAAGCAATCGAACGTTCGTTCGAGCATATTGGGAACGATAAACTCTCATGACATATGGCTACGGTGAATATTTAGGGGGGAATTCTCCGAACCCAGGAAGGATATTTTTTGCACAGAGAAATTACGATATGAAACGCGGGCTCAGTTGTCACCAGCCCGCGGAAAGAGAGAGAGGATCAGGATGCGGTTAAGATACCGCCAATCATCGCGCGTAATCCCTGAGCAAACGACGCTTCACGCGCCAGATCTTCCGCTTCGATATCGGCCAGTACACCGTAGGTCAGATCCAGCAGTAAACGTGAAGTCATTGCCGTGTTGATGTCTGGGCTTATCTCGCCTTTTTGCTGGGCATCACGCATCCGCTGGGCAACAAATTCCGTGATCGTCATATGTTTATTTTTAAGCATGGCGGCGACCTGTGGGTTACGCATCCCTTCCGCCATAATTTCGACCACCAGCGCCCGTTGTCCAAAGGCTTCATGGGTGAGAGAGACAATAGACTCGACCATATAGTCAACGAAATGAATCCCTTCAATCGGTTCCCGGAAACGGGCCAGCGCCCTCTCCTGGTCTTGTAAGATAATCGCCTGAATCAAGGCTTCTTTGGAGATGAAATGGTGATAGAGTGTCCCGGGACTAATGGCGCAAGATTTACAGATGGCTTTCATCGAGGCACTGTGAAATCCATTTTCTGAAAAAATCTCTCTGGCAGCATTGAGGATCCGGGTCCGTGTCGGTTGTGCTTCAGTCTGCATGTTATCCATCATTAAACCATTATAGTTAGCGTGAATAACTAGTTTACCGCGTTGTCAGGTGAGCGCCTATCATTGCTGTTGAATAGTGCGAAGGCACACTCTATTCGTATACTTTTCACCCAGCTATTGGTTAACCAATAGCCGTGATTTGGCTGCCAGTTGTTTCGCAGAGACGTTGATGAATTACACACGCTATCCCGGTAAACAACACATACGGCTGTTTACCGGTTCGTTAGTGTATTAATTGAGCTCCTGTACCCCACCACCGGAGACGGTGAGAATTTGTCCGCTTACCCAGCTGGCTGCAGGCGAGCAAAGGAACAGCGCCGCGTTAGCAATATCTTGCGGTTGGCCCAGACGTCTGATCGGCGTGTGCTGTAACATTTTTTGTTCAATTTCTGGTGTAATAACGGATTTCAGGGCATCGGTTAATATTGCCCCCGGCGCAATGCCATTCACCCGAATATTTTTTTCACCCAGGTCAAACGCCATATTTCTGACCAGATGACTGGCCGCAGCTTTAGATGATGCATAAGAAGTCATGTTTATATTTTTATTTTCTGCCGCCATAGAAGTGATGGTCAGAATAACGCCACCGCCATTTTTTTCCATTTCTGGCGCAACAAGTTGTGACAGATGGAAAAAAGAAAACACATTCAGTTCATAAGCACGGCGAAAATCCGCCATTGGCATATCAAACGGTTTAGGACCACCGCCACCGGCGTTGTTAACCAGAATATCAACTTTACCCAGCTTACTGACGGCAAAGTCTGCCAGTGCAGAGAGTTCCTGTTCGGAAGTAATATCACAACGGCAGGCAAATGCCTGACCACCCAGTTGTTGAATTTCATCTACAACATGGTTAGCTGCGTCGGCGTTAATATCACTGACCACCACAGATGCGCCAGCTGTCGCGAATGTAATGGCAATTTCTTTACCAATACCTGCACCGGCACCTGTGATGATGGCACATTTTCCGTCGAGTCTCAGGTTGTCAGAATTAAACACATAAACCTCCTGTGAACTTCAGTAAAAATAAAAGGCACCGCCTGTGTGCCACATTTTTTATCATTAACCTTGAGGAAAGGACACTACCAGGTATAGCAGATAAAGAGAGGATTATTTCGCCGCAATGAGCCGGGCGGGAATAATAAGATTACGTGAATGCGTCTCTTCATGGGTGATTTTTTGCATCATGCGATCCGCAAGTGTGGTACCAAGTTCCCGCGCTGGCGTGCTGGCCCAGGTAACAGGTATATCATCAAGTGTGGTTGGTGTCGCATCAGTAAATGCCGCCAGCGAAACCTGTTGCTCAAAGTAACGATCGACTCCGCTTTCCCCGCTTTGCCGCCCTGCTTTCAGCAAACCAAACCATGCCCCCATCGCAATAGTTTCGTTATAGCAAACCACGGCACTGATGGTCAGGTTATGACGTAAAAGCGCCGTGATAGCTTCCGCGGCTTGCTTCTGGCTGGAAGTGCACTCCAGCACCCAATCACTGTGAAACGGCAGGCCAAATTTTAGTAGAGTTGCACAATAGCCCCCCACCCGTTCTGCCCGGGTTAATGAGGAACTTTGCCCTCCCAGCCAGGCGATACGCTGATGCCCATTGCGAATGAGATGCTCCGTCAACAACTGTGCAGCCTGCATGTTATCCGGGCGAACCGTATCAACATCATCAAGATAACTGGCACGGGAAGCGAAAATCACCGGGATAGCTTTTTCTTCTGCCATCCGTCGCAGGTCATCGCTGCTTCCTGCAGCCCCGGCAATTACCACACCATCGACCCCCTGATTCAGTAACAGTGAAAACCGCTGTGCCAACTGCTCGCCGTCTTTACCGCCGTGAAGCAAAAAAACCATCCGTCCCTGCGCTTCCAGAGCTTCCGTCAATCCGGCCGTTAATTCGGCGTAAAACGGCGCAGATAAATCACGGACGATCAAACCAATGACGCCGCTTTGCCCGCCGCGCAGCGCCGACGCCTGACGATTGCGCACAAATCCCAGCTCTTCAATGGCGGCGTTAACGCGTTCTCCTGTGGCGGTAGAGATTCGCCCTTTGCCACTTAGCACCAGCGAAACGGTACTTACCGACACGCCCGCAGCCAGCGCAACATCATGAATGGTTATTTTTTTGGCGGTAGCCATGCAGATGACCTACTCCCTGATTATGTGACAGATAAAACGTTTTACCTTTTATTTATCTTATACCCGCTATTATCGTTGCGTAATGTGATTTATGCCTCACTAAAATTTGATAAAACGTTTTATCTTCTCGCGCAATTTACTGAATCCAGATTGTTCTCTACGAGGAGTCGTTTTATGACGGCGAAAACAGCACCGAAAGTCACGCTGTGGGAGTTCTTCCAGCAGCTAGGCAAAACCTTCATGTTACCCGTGGCATTATTGTCGTTCTGCGGCATTATGCTCGGCATTGGTAGTTCTCTTAGCAGCCATGATGTCATCACCCTAATCCCGGTCCTGGGCAACCCCGTGTTGCAGGCTATCTTTACCTGGATGAGTAAGATTGGTTCGTTTGCTTTTAGTTTCCTGCCAGTCATGTTCTGCATCGCCATCCCGCTGGGCCTGGCACGCGAAAACAAAGGCGTAGCGGCATTCGCTGGCTTCGTCGGTTATGCGGTAATGAACCTCGCGGTAAACTTCTGGTTGACCAATAAAGGCATTCTGCCAACCACGGACGCCGCGGTTCTGAAAGCCAATAACATTCAGAGCATTCTTGGGATCCAGTCGATCGACACCGGGATCCTCGGTGCAGTGATCGCCGGTATTATCGTCTGGATGCTGCATGAACGTTTCCATAATATCCGCCTGCCGGATGCGCTGGCATTCTTCGGCGGTACGCGCTTCGTACCAATCATCTCCTCGCTGGTGATGGGCCTTGTCGGCCTGGTGATTCCATTAGTCTGGCCGATTTTCGCCATGGGTATTAGCGGCCTGGGCCATATGATCAACAGCGCGGGTGATTTCGGACCGATGCTGTTTGGTACCGGTGAACGTCTGCTATTGCCGTTTGGTCTGCATCACATTCTGGTGGCATTAATTCGCTTTACCGACGCAGGCGGCACGCAGGAAGTCTGCGGTCAAACCGTCAGCGGCGCACTGACCATCTTCCAGGCGCAATTGAGTTGCCCGACCACTCACGGTTTTTCTGAAAGCGCCACGCGTTTCCTTTCGCAAGGTAAAATGCCTGCGTTTCTCGGCGGTCTGCCAGGTGCAGCGTTAGCTATGTATCACTGCGCGCGCCCGGAAAATCGCCATAAAATTAAAGGTCTGCTGATTTCTGGCCTGATCGCCTGCGTCGTTGGCGGCACGACCGAACCGCTGGAATTCCTGTTCCTGTTCGTAGCGCCAGTTCTGTATGTCATTCACGCGCTGTTAACCGGCCTCGGCTTCACCGTCATGTCTGTGCTCGGCGTCACCATCGGTAATACCGACGGCAATATCATCGACTTCGTGGTGTTCGGTATTTTGCATGGTCTGTCAACCAAGTGGTACATGGTGCCAGTGGTGGCGGCAATCTGGTTTGTCGTTTACTACGTCATCTTCCGTTTCGCTATCACCCGCTTCAATCTGAAAACCCCGGGGCGCGATAGCGAAGTTGCCAGCTCAATCGAAAAAGCCGTTGCCGGTGCGCCGGGTAAATCAGGTTACAACGTTCCGGCAATCCTCGAAGCCTTAGGCGGTGCCGACAATATTGTCAGCCTCGATAACTGCATTACCCGTCTGCGTTTGTCTGTGAAAGATATGTCGCTTGTTAATGTGCAGGCACTGAAGGACAATCGGGCAATTGGCGTAGTACAACTTAATCAACATAACCTGCAGGTTGTTATCGGGCCACAAGTTCAGTCAGTAAAAGATGAAATGGCCGGTCTGATGCATACTGTCCAGGCATAAGGATAAGATATGTTCGATTTTTCAAAGGTCGTGGATCGTCATGGCACATGGTGTACGCAGTGGGATTATGTCGCTGACCGTTTCGGCACTGCTGACCTGTTACCGTTCACGATTTCAGACATGGATTTTGCCACTGCCCCCTGCATTATCGAGGCGCTGAATCAGCGCCTGATGCACGGCGTGTTTGGCTACAGCCGCTGGAAAAACGATGAGTTTCTCGCGGCTATTGCCCACTGGTTTTCCACCCAGCATTACACCGCAATTGATACGCAGTCGGTAGTGTATGGCCCTTCTGTTATCTACATGGTCTCGGAACTGATTCGTCAGTGGTCTGAAAAAGGTGAAGGCGTGGTGATCCACACACCCGCCTATGACGCATTTTACAAGGCCATTGAAGGTAACCAGCGCACAGTAATGCCCGTCGCTTTAGAGAAGCGGGCTGACGGCTGGTTTTGCGATATGGGCAAGCTGGAAGCCGTGTTGGCGAAACCAGAATGTAAAATTATGCTCCTGTGTAGCCCACAGAATCCTACCGGGAAAGTGTGGACGTGCGATGAACTGGAGATCATGGCTGACCTGTGCGAGCGTCATGGTGTGCGGGTTATTTCCGATGAAATCCATATGGATATGGTTTGGGGCGAGCAGCCGCATATTCCCTGGAGTAATGTGGCGCGCGGAGACTGGGCATTGCTAACGTCGGGATCGAAAAGTTTCAATATTCCCGCCCTGACCGGTGCTTACGGGATTATAGAAAATTGCAGCAGCCGTGATGCCTATTTATCGGCACTGAAAGGACGTGATGGCCTTTCTTCCCCTTCAGTACTGGCGTTAACTGCCCATATCGCCGCCTATCAGCAAGGCGCGCCGTGGCTGGATGCCTTACGCGTCTATCTGAAAGATAACCTGACGTATATCGCAGATAAAATGAACGCCGCGTTCCCTGAACTCAACTGGCAGATCCCGCAATCCACTTATCTGGCCTGGCTTGATCTACGTCCGTTGAATATTGACGACAACGCGTTGCAAAAAGCGCTTATCGAGCAAGAGAAGGTCGCGATCATGCCGGGGTATACCTACGGTGAAGAAGGTCGTGGTTTTGTCCGTCTCAATGCCGGCTGCCCACGTTCGAAACTGGAAAAGGGTGTTGCTGGATTAATTAACGCCATCCGCGCTGTTCGTTAACCCCAATTGCGCAACGTAAAAAATCGTTGCGCAATCGTGGATTTTTACCCTGCTTTGTTTTTATAATGGTGCGCACTTTTATATCCAGAAAAAGAGTGCGACCATGATTGATACCACCCTGCCATTAACTGATATCCATCGCCACCTTGATGGCAACATTCGTCCCCAGACCATTCTTGAACTTGGCCGCCAGTATAATATCTCGCTTCCTGCACAATCCCTGGAAACACTGATTCCCCACGTTCAGGTCATTGCCAACGAACCCGATCTGGTGAGCTTTCTGACCAAACTTGACTGGGGCGTTAAAGTTCTCGCCTCTCTTGATGCCTGTCGCCGCGTGGCATTTGAAAACATTGAAGATGCATCCCGTAACGGCCTGCACTATGTCGAGCTGCGTTTTTCACCGGGCTACATGGCAATGGCTCATCAGCTGCCTGTAGCGGGTGTTGTCGAAGCGGTGATCGATGGCGTATGTGAAGGTTGCCGTACCTTTGGTGTGCAGGCGAAGCTTATCGGCATTATGAGCCGGACCTTCGGTGAAGCCGCCTGTCAGCAAGAGCTGGAGGCCTTTTTAGCCCATCGTGACCAGATTACCGCACTTGATTTAGCCGGTGATGAACTTGGTTTCCCGGGAAGTCTGTTCCTTTCTCACTTCAACCGCGCGCGTGATGCGGGCTGGCATATTACCGTCCATGCAGGCGAAGCTGCCGGGCCGGAAAGCATCTGGCAGGCGATTCGTGAACTGGGGGCGGAACGTATTGGACATGGCGTAAAAGCCATTGAAGATCGGGCGCTGATGGATTTTCTCGCCGAGCAGCAAATTGGTATTGAATCCTGTCTGACCTCCAATATTCAGACCAGCACCGTGGCAGAGCTGGCGGCACATCCGCTGAAAACGTTCCTTGAGCATGGCATTCGTGCCAGCATTAACACTGACGATCCCGGCGTACAGGGAGTGGATATCATTCACGAATATACCGTTGCCGCGCCGGCTGCTGGGTTATCCCGCGAGCAAATCCGCCAGGCGCAGATTAATGGTCTGGAAATGGCTTTCCTCAGCGCAGAGGAAAAACGCGCACTGCGAGAAAAAGTCGCTGCGAAGTAACAAAAATGGATGGTGCTAATTGCACCATCCTCTTTTCACGCAAGGCACAGCGTCGCGCGATGTTTGGCGGATTCGATGCCCAGCTCAATCAACTCCATTACCTGGATTGCCTGACTTGCCGGAACCGGATTTTCACCATCGCCATTTAACGCATCACGAATAGCCGCATAGTAAGCCGGATAATTCCCTGGTACTGTCAACAGCGTTTCTTCGACACGTTCCTCACCTTCCACGCGGGTAAGTACGCCATCACGCATATCGTAGCCCCAGTCTTCCTGCGGCAGACGCTCGCCATTTTTCAGACGTTCTTCCTGTGGATCGAGGCCATATTTCACATAACTGCCTCGGGATCCATGCACGATATAACGTGCTGACTCAGCGGCTGCCAGCATGGTGCCGTGTAAAATGACTCGCCGCTGCGGATAGGACAAGATGGCGTGGAAATAATCAGTCGACTGCGCTCCGGGCCGTAACTGTGCCAAATCTACCGTCATGCTAACCGGTAAACCAAATAGCGTAATGGCCTGATCAAGAAGATGCGGTGCTAAATCGTACCAGATACCGCTGCCAGGGCCGCCCTGTTCACGCCAACGATCGCGCACCTGCGGACGGAAGCGGTCAAAATGAGACTCAAAGTAAGCAACTTCACCCAGTACGCCTTCCGCGAGCAAACCTTTTAGCGTCAGGAAATCGCTATCCCAGCGACGGTTATGGAATACAGACAGCACACGCCCCAGGCTTTTTGCCAGCGCTTCCAGCTCTCGCGCTTGTGACAGTGTCACGGTAAAGGGTTTATCAACGACCACATGTTTACCCGCCTCAAGCGCCGCTTTGGCTAACGGGAAATGGGTATCGTTGGGTGTAGGAATGACAATCAGGTCTATGTTGGGATCGTTAAACAGATGCTTCGGCTCAGAGACAACCGTAACCGTTGGCCAGTCGGCTTTTACTTTTGTTTCATTGCTGCTGGAGATTACCGCCAGTTCCAGCCCGGGCGTGCCCGCAATCAGGGGCGCATGGAAGGTTTTGCTCGCATAACCATACCCAATCAACCCAACACGGATGTTGTCGCTCATGTCATTGCCTCTCATTGAAGTATGATGGCTATTTGACACTATCCTTTACCCTCGCTCAACAGTTTAATAACCTGCCAGCAATAAGGGATGTTGTTTAACTTAAGTCAAAAAAATAGCGAATTTTCCAACGACAAAAGCTAAATATCGCAAAAACCTCAGTAAAAATCTTGCTGGAGCTATTATTGCTAAGTAACATTTACCCCCTGAAGTTAATGGATCAATCAACAGAGATGTGGGCTGTAATGAATCGTCTTATTGAATTAACAGGTTGGATCGTTCTTGTCGTTTCAGTCATTCTTCTTGGCGTGGCAAGTCACATTGACAACTATCAGCCACCTGAACAGAGTACTACGGTACAACACAAGTAAGCTCTGCGCTTGTAGAGCGACATGCTGCCCGTCCGGGTGCATGTTTTCACTTGTCGGATATTAAACCAGGAATTTATTATCTTGTTCGATGTTGTTGGTGATTGTCAGAGATAGTAAAGCGCGTTACTCTTTTCAGAGCAGTTTTTCATCCCTGAATATTTGCCATCAGCGCATTCTTATTATTGTAATAACACAAGCGTTCACTTTTGGTGAAATTTTATCATCACTAATAATACCTACCCCTTTGGTATTAATTATTTTATGGACCTTTTATGACTGTTCAGGACTACTTATTAAAATTTCGCAAAATCAGTTCACTCGAAAGTCTGGAAAAACTCTACGACCATCTTAATTACACCCTGACGGACGATCAGGAACTGATCAATATGTATCGTGCTGCCGATCACCGTCGCGCAGAGCTGGTTTCTGGCGGGCGTTTGTTTGACCTCGGCCAGGTACCGAAGTCCGTCTGGCACTATGTCCAATAAAGAAAGTAGCGATCGGTTATAAAAGCCTTATAATAACGCCCCTAAAATTAGATTTGCCTGTTTGCGCCGCTATTCTGGAGAACCTATGACCACCACAACGCCACAACGTATTGGAGGCTGGTTGCTTGGCCCATTGGCCTGGCTTTTAGTCGCTCTGTTAAGTACGACGCTGGCGTTGTTGCTGTATACCGCTGCGTTATCTTCTCCGCAAACATTTCAAACGCTCGGCGAACAAGCACTGACGACACAAATCTTATGGGGCGTTTCTTTTATTACCGCTATCGCCATGTGGTATTACACACTGTGGTTGACCATCGCTTTCTTTAAACGTCGGCGTTGTGTTCCTAAACACTATATTATCTGGCTGCTTATTTCCGTATTGCTGGCAGTAAAAGCGTTCGCTTTTTCACCCGTGGAAGATGGCATAGCCGTTCGCCAGTTACTGTTTACTTTGTTGGCAACCGCATTGATCGTCCCCTATTTTAAACGCTCGTCGCGGGTGAAAGCGACGTTTGTGAATCCGTAATAACCTTACAGTTAACCTGTTGTCGCCTGCTCTGGATTAACGGATAATAGGCGGCTTTTTTATTTCAGGCCGAAAAATGACTGACTACCTGTTACTGTTTGTCGGAACTGTACTGGTCAATAACTTTGTACTGGTCAAGTTTCTCGGTCTCTGTCCGTTTATGGGGGTTTCCAAAAAGCTGGAAACCGCGATGGGCATGGGGCTGGCTACAACGTTTGTGATGACGCTGGCGTCTATTTGCGCCTGGCTTATCGATACGTGGATTTTGATCCCGCTTAATCTGATTTACCTGCGCACCCTGGCGTTTATTCTGGTGATTGCTGTGGTTGTGCAGTTCACCGAGATGGTAGTGCGCAAAACCAGCCCGGTGCTTTACCGTCTGCTGGGGATTTTTTTGCCGCTTATCACCACCAACTGTGCAGTGCTCGGCGTGGCATTGCTGAATATCAATCTCGGGCACAATTTCTTGCAGTCGGCGCTGTACGGTTTTTCCGCCGCTGTCGGTTTCTCGCTGGTGATGGTGCTCTTCGCCGCCATCCGCGAACGCCTTGCTGTGGCTGATGTCCCGGCACCTTTTCGCGGTAATGCCATTGCGTTAATTACCGCAGGTCTTATGTCTCTGGCCTTTATGGGCTTTAGTGGTTTGGTGAAGTTGTAATGAATGCTATCTGGATTGCCGTTGCCGCCGTGAGCCTGCTGGGCCTGGCGTTTGGCGCCATTCTGGGTTATGCCTCCCGCCGTTTTGCGGTGGAAGACGATCCGGTCGTTGAGAAAATTGACGAAATCTTACCGCAGAGCCAGTGTGGTCAGTGCGGTTATCCCGGCTGTCGCCCCTACGCGGAAGCCATCAGCTGTAACGGTGAAAAAATTAACCGCTGCGCCCCAGGGGGCGAAGCTGTGATGCTAAAAATTGCTGAGTTGCTTAATGTCGAGCCACAGCCGCTGGATGGCGAAGCGCAAGAGCTAACGCCTGCGCGGATGGTGGCGGTTATTGATGAAAATAACTGTATTGGCTGCACTAAATGTATTCAGGCGTGTCCGGTAGACGCCATCGTTGGCGCTACCCGCGCCATGCATACGGTAATGAGTGATCTCTGTACGGGCTGCAATTTATGTGTTGACCCGTGCCCGACGCACTGCATCTCGTTGCAACCGGTCGCAGAAACACCTGACTCCTGGAAATGGGATCTGAACACCATTCCCGTGCGTATCATTCCCGTGGAACACCATGCTTAAGTTATTCTCTGCATTCAGAAAAAATAAAATCTGGGATTTCAACGGCGGCATCCATCCACCGGAGATGAAAACCCAGTCCAACGGTACGCCCCTGCGCCAGGTACCACTGGCGCAGCGTTTTGTCATACCACTGAAACAACATATTGGCTCTGAAGGTGAGTTGTGCGTTAGCGTCGGCGATAAAGTACTGCGCGGCCAGCCGCTTACCCGTGGTCGCGGCAAAATGCTGCCAGTTCACGCGCCCACCTCGGGTACCGTTACGGCTATTGCGCCCCACTCTACGGCTCATCCTTCAGCTTTAGCTGAATTAAGCGTGATTATTGATGCCGATGGCGAAGACTGCTGGATCCCGCGCAACGGCTGGGACGATTATCGCTCTCGCAGTCGCGAAGAGTTAATCGAGCGCATTCATCAGTTTGGTGTTGCCGGGCTGGGTGGTGCGGGATTCCCGACAGGCGTTAAATTGCAGGGCGGCGGAGATAAGATTGAAACGTTGATTATCAACGCTGCTGAGTGCGAGCCGTACATTACCGCCGATGACCGTTTGATGCAGGATTGCGCGGCTCAGGTTGTAGAGGGTATTCGCATTCTTGCGCATATTCTGCAGCCACGTGAAATTCTTATTGGCATTGAAGATAACAAACCGCAGGCGATTTCCATGCTGCGCGCGGTGCTGGCGGACTCTCACGATATTTCTCTGCGGGTGATTCCAACCAAATATCCTTCTGGCGGTGCTAAACAATTAACCTACATTCTGACCGGGAAGCAGGTTCCACATGGCGGGCGTTCATCCGATATCGGCGTATTAATGCAAAACGTCGGCACTGCTTATGCAGTGAAACGTGCCGTTATTGATGGCGAACCGATTACCGAGCGTGTCGTGACCCTGACTGGCGAAGCAATCGCACGCCCGGGCAACGTCTGGGCACGGCTGGGGACGCCAGTGCGTCATTTATTGAATGATGCCGGATTCTGCCCCTCTGCCGATCAAATGGTGATTATGGGCGGCCCGCTAATGGGCTTTACCTTGCCATGGCTGGATGTCCCGGTCGTAAAGATTACCAACTGTCTGTTGGCTCCCTCTGCCAATGAGCTTGGCGAACCACAGGAAGAACAAAATTGCATCCGTTGTAGTGCCTGTGCTGACGCCTGCCCTGCGGATCTTTTGCCGCAACAGTTGTACTGGTTCAGCAAAGGCCAACAACACGATAAAGCCACCACGCATAATATTGCCGATTGCATTGAATGTGGGGCTTGCGCGTGGGTTTGCCCGAGCAATATTCCCCTGGTGCAATATTTCCGTCAGGAAAAAGCTGAAATTGCGGCTATTCGTCAGGAAGAAAAGCGCGCCGCAGAAGCCAAAGCGCGTTTCGAAGCGCGCCAGGCTCGTCTGGAGCGTGAAAAAGCGGCTCGCCTTGAACGACATAAGAGCGCAGCCGTTCAACCTGCAGCCAAAGATAAAGATGCGATTGCTGCCGCTCTGGCGCGGGTGAAAGAGAAACAGGCCCAGGCTACACAGCCTATTGTGATTAAAGCGGGCGAACGCCCGGATAACAGCGCAATTATTGCAGCACGGGAAGCCCGTAAAGCGCAAGCCAGAGCGAAACAGGCAGAACTGCAGCAAACTAACGACGCAGCAACCGTTGCTGATCCACGTAAAACCGCAGTCGAAGCCGCTATCGCCCGCGCCAAAGCGCGCAAGCTGGAGCAGCAACAGGCTAATGCGGAGCCAGAAGAACAGGTTGACCCGCGCAAAGCCGCCGTCGAAGCCGCTATTGCCCGAGCCAAAGCACGCAAGCTGGAACAGCAACAGGCTAATGCGGAACCAGAAGAACAAGTCGATCCGCGCAAAGCCGCCGTCGAAGCCGCGATTGCCCGCGCCAAAGCACGCAAGCTGGAACAGCAACAGGCTAATGCGGAACCAGAAGAACAGGTTGACCCGCGCAAAGCCGCCGTCGAAGCCGCGATTGCCCGAGCCAAAGCACGCAAGCTGGAACAGCAACAGGCTAATGCGGAGGCAGAAGAACCTGTCGATCCGCGCAAAGCGGCAGTTGCCGCGGCTATTGCCCGCGTTCAGGCCAAAAAAGCCGCCCAGCAAAAGGTTGTAAACGAGGACTAAATGGTATTCAGAATAGCTAGCTCCCCTTATACCCATAACCAGCGCCAAACATCGCGCATTATGCTGTTGGTGTTGCTCGCAGCCGTGCCAGGAATCGCAGCGCAACTGTGGTTTTTTGGTTGGGGTACTCTCGTTCAGATCCTGTTGGCGTCGGTCAGTGCTCTGTTAGCCGAAGCTCTCGTACTCAAACTACGCAAGCAGTCGGTAGCCGCAACGTTGAGAGATAACTCAGCATTGCTGACAGGCTTATTGCTGGCGGTAAGTATTCCCCCCCTCGCGCCATGGTGGATGGTCGTACTGGGTACGGTGTTTGCGGTGATCATCGCTAAACAGTTGTATGGCGGTCTGGGGCAAAACCCGTTTAATCCGGCAATGATTGGTTATGTGGTCTTACTGATCTCCTTCCCGGTGCAGATGACCAGCTGGTTACCGCCGCATGACATTGCGGTCAACATCCCTGGTTTTATCGACGCCATACAGGTTATTTTCAGCGGTCATACCACCAGTGGTGGTGATATGAACACGCTACGCTTAGGTATTGATGGCATTAGTCAGGCGACACCGCTGGATACATTTAAAACCTCTGTCCGCGCAGGTCATTCGGTTGAACAGATTATGCAATATCCGATCTACAGCGGTATTCTGGCGGGCGCTGGTTGGCAATGGGTAAATCTCGCCTGGCTGGCTGGCGGCGTGTGGTTGCTATGGCAGAAAGCGATTCGCTGGCATATTCCCCTCAGCTTCTTAGTAACGCTGGCGTTATGCGCAACGTTGGGCTGGTTGTTCTCACCAGAAACACTGGCATCACCGCAAATTCATCTGCTGTCTGGTGCGACTATGCTCTGCGCATTCTTTATTTTGACTGACCCGGTTACTGCTTCTACGACCAATCGTGGTCGTCTGATGTTCGGCGCGCTGGCGGGCTTATTAGTCTGGTTGATCCGCAGTTTCGGCGGCTATCCTGACGGCGTGGCTTTTGCCGTCCTGCTGGCGAACATCACGGTTCCTCTGATCGATTACTACACGCGTCCGCGCGTCTACGGACATCGCAAAGGGTAAACCATGCTGAAAACTATCCGAAAACACGGCATTACACTGGCACTATTTGCAGCGGGTTCTACAGGGTTAACTGCGGCCATCAACCAGATGACCAAAACGACAATTGCTGAACAGGCCAGTCTGCAACAAAAGGCGTTATTTGATCAGGTGCTGCCAGCCGAACGCTATAACAATGCGCTGGCACAGAGTTGCTATCTGGTAACTGCGCCAGAGTTAGGTAAAGGTGAGCATCGGGTTTACATCGCCAAACAGGATGACAAACCGGTAGCCGCCGTTCTGGAAGCAACCGCGCCAGATGGCTATTCTGGTGCGATTCAGCTGCTGGTGGGAGCCGATTTTAACGGCACGGTACTAGGCACGCGCGTGACAGAGCACCACGAAACGCCAGGGCTTGGCGATAAAATCGAACTGCGCCTTTCTGACTGGATCACCCATTTTGCGGGTAAAAAAATCAGTGGTGCGGATGATGCGCACTGGGCGGTGAAGAAAGATGGTGGTAATTTCGACCAGTTCACCGGCGCGACGATTACTCCGCGCGCGGTGGTAAATGCGGTAAAACGCGCCGGATTGTACGCTCAGACGTTACCGGCACAACTTTCTCAACTTCCTGCCTGTGGAGAATAAAGCGTGAGCGAAATTAAAGACGTTATTGTTCAGGGGTTGTGGAAAAACAACTCTGCGCTGGTCCAGTTGCTCGGCCTTTGTCCGCTGCTGGCGGTCACGTCCACTGCCACCAACGCCCTGGGTTTAGGACTTGCGACTACGCTGGTACTGACGCTGACCAACCTGACCATTTCGACGCTGCGTCACTGGACGCCAGCCGAGATCCGCATTCCCATTTACGTGATGATCATCGCCTCGGTGGTCAGCGCTGTACAGATGCTGATCAACGCCTACGCCTTTGGCCTGTATCAATCATTAGGGATTTTTATTCCGCTGATTGTCACTAACTGTATCGTTGTGGGCCGCGCTGAAGCCTTCGCCGCCAAAAAAGGTCCGGCGCTTTCGGCACTGGACGGCTTTTCAATTGGTATGGGCGCAACCTGCGCCATGTTCGTGCTGGGTTCACTACGCGAAATAATCGGCAATGGCACGTTGTTTGACGGTGCAGATGCGCTGTTAGGTAGCTGGGCAAAAGTATTACGCGTGGAAATTTTCCACACCGACTCCCCTTTCCTGCTGGCGATGCTGCCACCAGGTGCATTTATTGGCCTGGGACTGATGCTGGCAGGAAAATACCTGATTGATGAAAGAATGAAAAAGCGCCGTACTGAAGCAGCTGCCGAACGTGCATTGCCAAACGGTGAAACAGGGAATGTCTGATGAACAAAGCAAAACGCCTGGAGATCCTCACTCGCCTGCGTGAGAACAATCCTCATCCCACCACCGAGCTTAATTTCAGTTCGCCTTTTGAATTGCTGATTGCCGTACTGCTTTCCGCTCAGGCGACCGATGTCAGTGTTAATAAGGCGACGGCGAAACTCTACCCGGTGGCTAATACACCTGCAGCGATGCTTGAACTGGGCGTCGAAGGGGTGAAAACCTATATCAAAACCATTGGTCTTTATAACAGCAAAGCAGAAAATATCATCAAAACCTGCCGTATCTTACTGGAACAGCATAATGGCGAGGTTCCGGAAGATCGTGCTGCGCTTGAAGCCCTGCCTGGTGTAGGTCGTAAAACAGCCAACGTCGTATTAAACACTGCATTCGGCTGGCCGACTATTGCTGTCGACACGCACATTTTCCGCGTTTGTAATCGTACTCAATTTGCGCCGGGGAAAAACGTCGAACAGGTAGAAGAAAAGCTACTGAAAGTGGTTCCGGCAGAGTTTAAAGTCGACTGCCACCATTGGTTGATCCTGCACGGGCGTTATACCTGTATTGCCCGCAAGCCTCGCTGTGGCTCTTGTATTATTGAAGATCTTTGTGAATACAAAGAGAAAGTTGACATCTGAAGAAAAGGGGTAACACCGATTACCCCATTCATAACCTTTCTTTATCCTCTTTTAAAACATCTTTTTAACGTCAATGATGCCATTGCTTAGCGTTATCATCAGGTAATCCGTTTGCGGATAACCAAAAATGCAGGTTAATTGTTTTTTTAATAGCGAAATTTTCTATTCATTCGTGATCAAGATCACGATGCTGTGGCAATGTAAAAACATTGCAAGAACTAGGTTAAAATCATTTAAATTTACACACGCAACAAATATTGACCTACAAAACATTACACTGGCTATTTTTCAGAAACTGGACTATCTCACTAGGAAAAACGCTAAATAGCAGAACATATCGCCGTTAAGCCATCATCCCCCTCTCAGGGTAGTGAAAAAATCTGCCGTTACGTTTTTTGAAAAATTTAACGCTGGATAACATTTCCCGGAATGGTTGAATTCCCCGCCTCAGTTATATGTAACAGATTATTACAAAGGACTTGTCTGAAAGTGCAAGATAGTGAACATTACCTGCCGTTTCCCCTCCCACTATAACAATTGCGCGTATGTTTTTTAGGCATAACGCGAGAAAGCACCCCCGTTAATATGGGATGTAAAAAAAGAGGTAAAAGTGTCCACTGCAAACCAAAAACCAACTGAAAGCGTCAGTTTGAACGCTTTCAAACAACCGAAGGCGTTCTATCTCATCTTCTCGATTGAGTTATGGGAACGTTTTGGTTATTACGGCCTACAAGGAATTATGGCTGTTTACCTGGTTAAACAACTGGGTATGTCTGAAGCGGATTCAATCACCCTTTTCTCTTCCTTTAGTGCCCTGGTTTATGGTCTGGTCGCTATCGGCGGCTGGTTAGGTGACAAGGTACTGGGTACTAAACGCGTAATTATGCTTGGCGCTATTGTGCTGGCGATTGGTTATGCTCTGGTTGCCTGGTCTGGTCACGACGCCGGTATCGTTTATATGGGTATGGCGGCTATTGCGGTCGGTAACGGCCTGTTTAAAGCTAACCCGTCTTCTCTGCTTTCTACATGCTATGAGAAAAACGACCCGCGTCTGGACGGTGCATTCACCATGTACTACATGTCCGTCAACATCGGCTCTTTCTTCTCTATGATCGCCACCCCGTGGCTGGCCGCGAAATACGGCTGGAGTGTTGCGTTTGCGTTGAGCGTTGTAGGCCTGCTGATCACTATCGTTAACTTCGCCTTCTGCCAACGCTGGGTTAAGCAGTACGGTTCAAAACCAGACTTCGAGCCTATCAACTACCGTAACCTGCTGCTGACCATTATTGGTGTTGTGGCACTGATCGCTATCGCCACCTGGCTGCTGCACAATCAGGAAGTTGCGCGTATGGCGCTGGGCGTTGTTGCCTTTGGTATCGTGGTTATCTTCGGTAAAGAAGCCTTCGCGATGAAAGGTGCTGCGCGTCGTAAAATGATCGTTGCCTTCATCCTGATGCTCGAAGCCATTATCTTCTTCGTGCTGTACAGCCAGATGCCAACGTCACTGAACTTCTTTGCGATTCGTAACGTTGAACACACCATTCTGGGCCTGGCCGTAGAACCTGAGCAGTATCAGGCACTGAACCCGTTCTGGATCATCATTGGTAGCCCGATTCTGGCCGCTATCTATAACAAGATGGGCGATACCCTGCCGATGCCAACTAAGTTTGCAATCGGTATGGTGATGTGTTCTGGTGCGTTCCTGATTCTGCCGCTGGGTGCAAAATTCGCGTCTGACGCAGGTATCGTGTCTGTAAGCTGGCTGGTCGCAAGCTATGGCCTGCAGAGTATCGGGGAACTTATGATCTCTGGTCTGGGTCTGGCAATGGTTGCTCAACTCGTTCCGCAGCGTCTGATGGGCTTCATTATGGGTAGCTGGTTCCTGACCACTGCCGGTGCAAACCTGATTGGTGGTTATGTTGCGGGTATGATGGCTGTGCCGGATAACGTTACCGATCCACTGATGTCACTGGAAGTCTATGGTCGCGTATTCTTGCAGATTGGTGTCGCTACTGCCGTTATTGCAGTACTGATGCTGCTGACCGCGCCGAAACTGCACCGCATGACGCAGGATGACGCTGCAGACAAAGCGGCGAAAGCTGCTGTAGCGTAAAATTCAGGGAAACTCTTTTACAAGCCGCTAACTTTTCGTTAGCGGCTTTTTTTTTGTTCAGCAACGCACTACCATACTTTAAACCACAGACAAAAGGAGTTACCGATGAAATTGTTCTACAAACCGGGCGCCTGCTCTCTCGCTTCCCATATCACCCTGCGTGAGAGCGGAAAGGATTTTACGCTCGTCAGTGTGGATTTAATGAAAAAACGTCTCGAAAACGGTGACGATTACTTTGCCGTTAACCCTAAGGGACAGGTACCTGCATTGCTGCTGGACGATGGTACTTTGCTGACGGAAGGCGTAGCGATTATGCAGTATCTTGCCGACAGCGTCCCCGACCGCCAGTTGCTGGCACCGGTAAACAGTATTTCCCGCTATAAAACCATCGAATGGCTGAATTATATCGCCACCGAGCTGCATAAAGGTTTCACACCTCTGTTTCGCCCTGATACACCGGAAGAGTACAAACCGACAGTTCGCGCGCAGCTGGAGAAGAAGCTGCAATATGTGAACGAGGCACTGAAGGATGAGCACTGGATCTGCGGGCAACGATTCACAATTGCTGATGCCTATCTGTTTACGGTTCTGCGCTGGGCATACGCGGTGAAACTGAATCTGGAAGGGTTAGAGCACATTGCGGCATTTATGCAACGTATGGCTGAACGTCCGGAAGTACAAGACGCGCTGTCAGCGGAAGGCTTAAAGTAATAGCCATCGGCCCACAGGTCGTTGTGGGCCGAAATGAGATATTTCAGAGCTTTGTTGCGCTGAAATAATGTTCTGGTTTGGCAATACGATCCTGAGCAGCAACCACTTGCAGCTCATATTCCTGCATTGCTTTGGTGGTCACCATGATTTCGTATACTGCAGCGGTCACATGTTCCAGGGCCTCCTGCAGCGTTGCCCCCTGAAGCAGTTTCACCAGCAGTAAACCGCTCGTCACATCACCAACACCTACCGGCTGGCGCATACCAAAATCCACCAGCGGACGGCTGATATGCCAGGCTTCATCGGCGGTAACCAGCAGCATTTCAAAACGGTCACGGCTGTAGCCAGCTCGCGCCAGGTGTTTAACCAACACAATTTGTGGCCCTTGCGCAATGAGTTCACGCGCTGCCAGAACCGCTTCTTCGACGTTATTTACCGGATGCTCACAGAGTATTTCCAGCTCAACCAGATTCGGCGCAATGATATCGCTGGCAGGCAAACCGTGCCGCACATGAAACTCTGCGACACCCGGTGCAACGATACAGCCTTTTTCCGGATGACCCATTACCGGATCGCAAAAATATTTCGCCTGCGGATTCGCTGCTTTCACCTGACGAACGATACCGAGGATATGTTCCCCCTGCTCCGCCGAACCCAGATAGCCACTTAATACGGCATCACAGGTGTGTAATTTATCAATGGCGGCAATGCCTTGCACAATTTCGGTTAAATGGCTGGGCGGCATCACGCAGCCAGTCCATTTGCCGTATTGAGTGTGATTAGAAAATTGAACGGTGTTCAGCGGCCAGACGTTCGCGCCCAGGCGGCGCATCGGAAACTCTGCCGCACTGTTACCCGCATGACCATAAACAACGTGAGACTGGATAGCGAGAATATTTTTCATCATGTTCCCTGTATAAAAACCAGGGGGAGTGATTTCTCACTCCCCCTTTCCACTTAATGCATTATTTCCAGCAAATCAGACAGTAATTCTTTTTGCCGCGACGCAGTAAGGTAAAACGACCAAACAGACGATCTTCTTCTTTAAAGAAGTATTCAGGATCGGACTGTTTTTCACCGTTAATGGTGATGGCATTGGAAGCGATAGTTTTACGCGCCTGACCACGAGAAGGTTGCAGTTCAGAATCGACCAGCGCCTGCATCAGGTCTGCGCCCTTTTCCATCTCAACCATCGGTACGCCGTCCTGCGCCAGCTGTTCGAAGTCCGCTTCACTCAGCGCACTCAAGGAACCGCTGAACAGGCATTCGGTAATACGTTTTGCCGCCTGTAAACCTTCTTCACCGTGAACCAGACGAGTCACCTGCTCCGCCAGTACATACTGGGCGCGCGGTGCTTTACCGCTGTTTTTATCTTCTTCTTCCAGGGCGTTGATCTCTTCAATGCTCATAAAGGTGAAGAACTTCAGGAAGCGGTAAACGTCGGCATCCGCAGTGTTGATCCAGAACTGGTAGAATTTGTACGGGCTGGTTTTCTTCGGATCCAACCAGACTGCGCCGCCTTCAGTTTTACCAAATTTGGTGCCGTCTGCTTTGGTGATCAGCGGAACGGTCAGGCCAAACACCTGATTCTGATGCAGACGACGGGTCAGGTCGATACCAGAAGTGATGTTACCCCACTGGTCAGAACCACCAATTTGCAGCACCACACCGTACTGTTTGTTCAGACAGGCGAAGTCATAACCCTGCAACAGGTTGTAGGAAAACTCAGTGAACGAAATCCCCTGATCTTCACGGTTGAGACGCTGCTTAACCGCTTCTTTGTTGATCATCTGGTTAACGGAGAAGTGTTTGCCAATATCGCGCAGGAAGGTCAGCACATTCATATTGCCGAACCAGTCATAGTTGTTCGCCGCGATAGCAGAGTTTTCTCCACAGTCGAAATCGAGGAACGGGGCAACCTGCTTGCGGATTTTGTCCACCCACTCCTGAACAGTTTCTTCGGTGTTCAGCTTACGCTCAGCAGCTTTGAAGCTCGGGTCGCCAATCAGACCCGTCGCGCCGCCTACCAGCGCAACCGGCTTGTGGCCCGCCTGCTGGAAGCGTTTCAGGCATAACAATGGAACAAGATGCCCCAAATGCAAGCTGTCAGCGGTAGGATCGAAGCCGCAATAGAGCGCGATCGGGCCTTGCGCCAGTCGCTCTGCTAACGCTTCCTCGTCCGTCACCTGGGCTACCAGCCCCCGCTCTTGCAATTGTTTAATCAAGTTACTGCTTGCCATCAAAATCTCCATGTATATAACGACTGCACCTTTGCCGGTACACGACTTTTCGCCAGATGCGAAAGAGACATAGAATAAAGTGCCAGAATCAGGAGTACCAGCGATTAAAGCAAGATTTTTGCATCTTTTCAGGGGGCAAGACGATCAATCTTCCACGCATCATTTTCACGCTGGTACAAAAAGCGGTCATGCAGGCGATGCTCACCGCCCTGCCAGAACTCAATCTGTTCAAGGCTGACGCGAAAACCGCCCCAAAAACTCGGCAATGGCACTTCGCCCTGTTGAAACTTCTGCTTCAGCTCCAGGAATTTACTTTCAAGGATACCGCGGGCAGAAATGCGACTGGACTGCTTCGAAACCCATGCACCAATCTGGCTATCACGGGGGCGACTATGAAAATATTTCATCACTTCGAGAGTCGAAAGTCGTTCAGCTTTACCGATCACCATCACCTGGCGCTCAAGGGTATGCCACGGGAACAGCAGGCTAACGCGCGGATTATTTTCGATTTGATGTGCTTTACGGCTGCCGAGGTTGGTGTAAAACACCATGCCTTTTTCGTCGTAATGTTTGAGCAAAACGATGCGCTGATAAGGCTGACCATGTTCATCCACGGTAGCGACCACCATCGCGGTAGGGTCCGCCAGTTTGGCTTCACACGCCTGAGAGAGCCAGCGTTCAAAAAGGGTTAATGGATCGGCGGGAAGATCGCGGCGGCGTAATCCGCCTTTGGTGTATTCACGGCGCAGATGCGCGATTTGCTGCAATTCGTCGTTATCAGACATGGTTTTCTTTACGGATTGTCAGTGGGTGACGCTATTGTGCGCCGCCCCTGGAAAAATCTCAACGCTGTGGATTTTGTAACTGACAGTTATTCAAGACGATGCGGTCGCGTTTATAGACAGTCGCTTCCTCGCCTTTCGACCAGAAAACATAGATCCCGTCGGTGTAACGTGCACCAGACGCAGAAATGCCCTGTTTGAGATGCAGTAGTTGATTATCGTAAACAAAACTGACTTCCTGGCGCGGATTATTCAGTTTGACCGTCAACGGTTTTTCATCACACTGGTATTCCAGCGTATCGGTTTGCATGCGCTCAACCAGTTGATTGAACGCGCTACAGCCGGTGAGAAGCACCGGCAAACAGATCAGTAACAGTTTTTTCATAGACATTTCCCGAAGACTTTCCTGGTCTGGAGGGCAATACGCCCTCCCTAACGTTCCAAGTGTAACGGCAGACGCGGTAAGAAAAATTCAGTTAACTCTGATATCACGGGTTAGCAGGGAAAATAGCCCCCAGTACCGTCTCCTGGCTTGCGCCAGTGACGGAAGGCAGATTTCCTGGTAATCCCGCCAGCGTACGCCAGGCAAGCCAGGCGAAAGCCAATGCTTCCATGTCATCGCCACTAATGCCAACGGCATCGGTGGTGGTGACTTCTGTGCCTGGCAGTAATGCCGCCAGACGCGCCATGAGTAGCGGATTACGACTTCCTCCACCACATACCATCAATCGTTCGCAGCCACCGCTCAACAAAACTTGTTCAGAAATGGTCACGGCGGTGAGTTCTGCCAGTGTCGCCTGTACATCTCGGGGATCAACACCCGGAAAATGGCGCAAATGGCGCTCCAGCCAACCGTAGTTAAAGTATTCGCGTCCGGTGCTTTTCGGTGCAGGTTGCGAGAAATACGGGTCGCTAAGCATATTTTGCAGCAGTGGGAGAATGACTTTACCCGCCCGTGCCCACTCGGCATCTTTATCGTAAGGTTTACCTGCCTGACGCCAGATCCAGGCATCCATCAGCATGTTACCTGGGCCGGTATCGTAGCCCCCTACCGGCTGCCCAGGAATGAGCAGTGACAGATTGGCGATGCCGCCAATATTGAGCACCATTCGTCGCTCGGTTGGGTGAGCCAGCAGCGCATGATGGAACGCAGGTACCAGCGGTGCGCCTTGTCCTCCCAAGGCAATATCGCGACGACGAAAATCACCGACAACCGTAATTCCGGTGCGTGCCACAATTTGATTGTTATCGCCAATCTGTAAAGTGTGTGGTGCCACGCCCGTCGGTTCATGCCAGACGGTTTGACCGTGACAGCCGATCGCAACGATATCTCTCGCCTGCAGGTTTTGTTCCTTAAGCAAGGCATTGACCGCATCAGCAAAAAGTCGCCCGAGTTGAGTATCAAGCTGTCCAAACTGAGAAAGTGTAAGCTGCTGGCCCTGGCAAATATCCAGTACAGCCTGTTTCAGAGACACCGGGATCGGCCAGCTCAAACTTGCCAGCTGTGCGACCCGGTGTTCATCAATTGTCGCCAACACAACATCAACACCATCAAGGCTGGTGCCTGACATAACGCCAATAAAGCGGCCCGATTTCATAGTTCATCCTTTTTCAATCTGACGTTTGCGCACCACTCAAACATAAACTTTTCGTGAATACCATGCGGAATGACCGATTTTTACCGTTGGTAGTAAAACATTATCTTCAAATCAATAATCATCATGAATGTTTTGTTTATAATTGGTTGATCCTACTTTCATTATGATTTGCTCATATTTGGTAGAACATGTAACCATGGATTCACATATGCCATATACTTTGACCATGAGGGATGCTTGCGTGGCGTTTCATGGTGAACAGGAGATTTTTCAATGATTAAACGCGTATTGGTTGTTTCAATGGTAGGTCTGTCTCTTGTCGGTTGTGTTAATAACGACACCCTGTCAGGGGATGTTTATACCGCTTCTGAAGCGAAACAAGTACAGAATGTCAGCTATGGCACCATCGTTAACGTACGTCCGGTACAGATTCAGGGCGGTGATGATTCCAACGTTATCGGCGCAATTGGCGGTGCTGTTCTTGGTGGTTTCCTGGGGAATACTGTTGGTGGCGGAACCGGGCGTTCTCTGGCTACTGCAGCAGGCGCTGTTGCAGGTGGCGTAGCCGGTCAGGGCGTACAGAGTGCAATGAACAAAACGCAGGGTGTCGAGCTGGAAATTCGTAAAGACGATGGTAATACCATCATGGTGGTACAGAAACAAGGCAACACTCGTTTCTCTCCGGGCCAACGTGTCGTACTGGCCAGCAATGGCAGTCAGGTGACCGTTTCCCCGCGCTAAATAAGTTTGCGTGTGGTCAGGTTACTGACCACACGTCCCCTTCATTTCACCCTTTGGCCTGTAACTCAATGATATTATGCTCAAGTTTTGCGATGAGCTTAATCAGTTGTTCCAGTTCCTCTGCGGAGATGCCATATAAAATTTCCGCGCGGGTTTTGTTAATAACAGCTTCCATTTCGCTGATCAGCGGCTCTGCCTTTTCCGTCAGTTTAATACGTTTAGCCCGACGATCGCTGGCACAAGTTTGACGCGAAATTAACCCTTTTTCTTCCAGTTGGTCCAGAGTACGGACCAGTGATGGCTGCTCGATGCCAATCGCTTTTGCCAGTTGAATTTGCGACTGGTCTGGAGGTAACTGATGGATATTGTGTAACGTAACCCAATGGGTTTGTGTTAACTCCAGCGGTTTCAGGCGATGGTCTATCAGAGCACGCCATATGCGCACCAACCGTGCCAGATCAGAACCTAGTGGCGATTCCAATTTCATCTCCTTATAATTAGCTTGCTAAGATATAATGCGGCTTTTAGAATAGTGTGCAGCAATTGTATTGCTAAAACAAATGTATTGCTGCATTTGGTTACCGTCAGACATATTTTTCAGAAATTGCGCGTAAATTTTTCGCACTTAAAGAATATTTATTAATCTAACGCAATATATTCGGTCGTAAAGGAATCTACTTTGTGAAGTTTATGCTCAATGCAACAGGATTGCCCTTACAAGATCTGGTGTTCGGTGCGTCCGTCTACTTTCCTCCGTTTTTCAAAGCCTTCGCGTTTGGATTCGTCATCTGGCTTGTCGTACACCGCCTGCTTCGTGGCTGGATCTACGCCGGTGACATCTGGCATCCCTTGTTAATGGATTTATCGCTGTTTGCGATTTGCGTTTGCCTTGCCCTGGCAATACTGATTGCGTGGTAACTATGTCAATTAAAACAATTAAGTATTTCTCAACAATCATTGTAGCGGTAGTTGCGGTTCTTGCCGGATGGTGGCTGTGGAATTATTACATGCAATCTCCGTGGACACGCGACGGGAAAATACGCGCAGAACAGGTTTCTATCACCCCTCAGGTGTCGGGACGTATTGTTGAGCTGAATATAAAAGACAACCAACTGGTTAACGCGGGGGATCTTCTGCTCACGATCGATAAAACGCCCTTTCAGATCGCCGAGCTGAACGCACAGGCTCAGCTGGCGAAAGCGCAATCTGACCTCGCAAAAGCCAATAACGAAGCGAATCGTCGTCGTCATCTCTCACAAAATTTTATTTCTGCCGAAGAACTCGATACCGCTAACCTCAATGTTAAAGCGATGCAGGCCAGTGTTGATGCCGCACAGGCGACGCTGAAACAGGCACAATGGCAACTGGCGCAAACGGAAATTCGCGCCCCGGTGAGTGGATGGGTGACTAACCTCACTACCCGCATCGGCGATTACGCTGACACCGGGAAACCGCTGTTTGCCCTTGTCGACAGCCACTCGTTTTACGTCATTGGTTATTTTGAAGAAACCAAGTTGCGCCATATCCGCGAAGGTGCACCAGCACAAATTACCCTCTATAGTGATAACAAAACGTTACAGGGTCACGTTTCCAGTATCGGTCGGGCGATTTATGATCAGAGCGTTGAAAGTGACTCAAGCCTTATTCCGGATGTGAAACCTAACGTCCCCTGGGTTCGCCTCGCCCAACGCGTTCCCGTCCGCTTTGCGCTGGATAAAGTCCCAGGCGATGTCACGCTGGTATCGGGCACCACCTGTAGCATTGCCGTAGGTCAATAATGAACGCATCGTCATGGTCCTTGCGCAATTTGCCCTGGTTCAGGGCCACGCTGGCGCAATGGCGTTATGCGTTACGCAATACCATTGCCATGTGTCTGGCGCTGACGGTTGCCTATTATTTAAATCTGGATGAGCCCTATTGGGCGATGACCTCGGCTGCAGTGGTTAGCTTTCCCACCGTTGGCGGTGTCATCAGCAAAAGCCTCGGACGCATCGCTGGCAGTTTGCTGGGAGCCATTGCAGCACTGATTCTTGCCGGACATACGCTCAACGAACCGTGGTTTTTTCTTTTGAGCATGTCGGCGTGGCTTGGCTTTTGTACCTGGGCCTGCGCGCACTTCACGAATAACGTCGCGTATGCATTTCAACTGGCGGGCTACACGGCTGCCATCATCGCCTTTCCGATGGTTAATATTACTGAGGCCAGCCAGCTATGGGATATCGCTCAGGCACGCGTTTGCGAGGTGATAGTCGGTATTTTGTGCGGCGGCATGATGATGATGATCCTGCCGAGCAGTTCCGATGCTACTGCCCTTTTAACCGCATTGAAAAACATGCACGCCCGATTACTGGAACATGCCAGTTTACTCTGGCAGCCTGAAACAACCGATGCCATTCGTGCAGCACATGAGGGGGTGATTGGACAGATACTGACCATGAATTTGCTCCGTATCCAGGCTTTCTGGAGCCACTATCGTTTTCGCCAGCAAAACGCACGCCTTAATGCGCTGCTCCACCAGCAATTACGTATGACCAGTGTCATCTCCAGCCTGCGACGTATGTTGCTCAACTGGCCCTCACCGCCAGGTGCCACACGAGAAATTCTCGAACAGTTGCTGACGGCGCTCGCCAGTTCGCAAACAGATGTTTACACCGTCGCACGTATTATCTCCCCGCTACGCCCGACCAACGTCGCCGACTACCGGCACGTCGCCTTCTGGCAGCGACTACGTTATTTTTGCCGCCTATATCTGCAAAGTAGTCAGGAATTACATCGTCTGCAAAGCGGTGTAGATGATCATGCCAGACTCCCATGGACATCCGGCCTGGCTCGTCATACTGATAACGCCGAAGCTATGTGGAGCGGACTGCGTACATTTTGTACGTTGATGATGATTGGCGTATGGAGTATTGCTTCGCAATGGGATGCCGGTTCCAATGCATTAACGCTGGCAGCAATTAGCTGCGTACTCTACTCCGCCGTCGCAGCACCGTTTAAGTCGTTGTCACTGCTGATGCGCACGCTGGTGTTACTTTCGCTATTCAGCTTTGTGGTCAAATTTGGCCTGATGGTCCAGATTAGCGATCTGTGGCAATTTTTACTGTTTCTCTTTCCACTGCTGGCGACGATGCAGCTTCTTAAATTGCAGATGCCCAAATTTGCCGCACTGTGGGGGCAACTGATTGTTTTTATGGGTTCGTTTATCGCTGTCACTAATCCCCCGGTGTATGATTTTGCTGATTTTCTTAACGATAATTTGGCAAAAATCGTTGGCGTCGCGTTGGCGTGGTTAGCGTTCGCCATTTTGCGTCCAGGGTCGGATGCTCGTAAAAGCCGTCGTCATATTCGCGCGCTGCGCCGGGATTTTGTCGATCAACTAAGCCGCCATCCAACACTGAGTGAAAGCGAATTTGAATCGCTCACTTATCATCACGTCAGTCAGTTGAGTAACAGCCAGGATGCGCTGGCTCGCCGTTGGTTATTACGCTGGGGTGTAGTGCTGCTGAACTGTTCTCATGTTGTCTGGCAATTACGCGACTGGGAATCGCGTTCCGATCCGTTATCACGAGTACGGGATAACTGTATTTCACTGTTGCGCGGAGTGATGAGTGAGCGTGGCGTTCAGCAAAAATCACTGGCGGCCACACTTGAAGAATTACAGCGGATTTGCGACAGCCTTGCCCGCCATCATCAACCTGCCGCCCGTGAGCTGGCGGCAATTGTCTGGCGGCTGTACTGCTCGCTTTCGCAACTTGAGCAAGCACCACCGCAAGGTACGCTGGCCTCTTAATTACTTAATTACACCACAGGCATAGCGTTCACCGCCACCGCCCAGCGGTTTAGGTTGATCGGACATATTATCGCCGCCAACGTGGACCATCAACGCCTTGTCTTTGATTTCATCCAGTGATTTCAGACGAGGCGCGATGACGGCATCGGTGGCTTTGCCGTCATTATTGACGACCAGTGCAGGCAGATCGCCTAAATGCCCGGCACCTTCTGGGCCTTCATGTTTACCGGTATTTTGTGGATCAAGATGCCCGCCTGCGGATTCCGCGGCGCTGGCTTTGCCATCTTTGGTGGCTGGCTGGCAGCTTCCTTTGGCATGAATATGGAAGCCATGTTCACCGGGGGGTAATGCTTTCAGGTCGGGCGAAAACTCCAGACCTTTATCGGTTTCAGTAATGGTGACGCTACCAATTGACTGCCCAACCCCTTGCGACGTGACGAGGTTCATCTCGACTTTTTCACTGGCAGCTTGTGCGCCGGTCGCAACAACCAGCGCCAGAATGGCCAGACTAAAACGTTTCATAGGACCTCCGTTCATTGTGCATTCCTGAATAAGTGTAAACCAGTGACACATTTTTGAACGACGGCTATTCCTAAAAGTGCTTACGGTACGTCGTAACCCAATGCCGCTTTACGGATACGGAACCATTGTTGACGGGTCATTTTCAGTGTTTCAGCTTCGACAGCTGCCCGTACGCGCTCAATTTTACCTGAGCCGATAATTGGCAGCGGCTGCGACGGTAAACGTAATACCCAGGCGTAAACCACCTGTTCAATCGAGCCCGCGTTTAACTCCTCCGCCACCACAGCCAGTTCATCACGCAGCGGCTGGAAATAATCATCATTAAACAGACGACCACCACCAAGGCAGGACCACGCCATCGGACGAACACGCAGTTGTTGCAGTTGGTCGAGCGTACCATCCAGCAGTAACGGCTGATGTACCGGGGATATTTCCACCTGATTAGTGGCAAGGGTAAACGGCAGGCGTGATTGCAAAAGCGCAAATTGCGCAGGCGTAAAGTTGGATACGCCAAAATGGCGCACTTTGCCGCTCTGATGCAGATGTTTAAACGCGTCCGCCACTTCATCGGCATCCATTAACGGGTCTGGTCGGTGGATTAACAGCAGATCCAGATGATCGGTCGCGAGATTAATTAGCGACTGTTCGGCGCTCTTAATGATGTGATCGCGGTCAGTAATGTAATGCCCAATGACGTTTTCTTCACGCGCGGTCGTCGCGATACCGCATTTACTGACGATTTCCATCCGTTCACGCAGGTGAGGAGCCAGTTTCAGCGCCTCGCCAAACGCCGCTTCGCACTGATAGCCACCATAAATATCAGCATGGTCCACGGTGGTCACGCCGAGATCCAGATGCTCTTCAATAAAACTGACCAGCTGGCGGGCGGACATATTCCAGTCCATCAATCGCCAGTAGCCCATCACAAAACGGGAAAACTCCGGGCCTTGCGGCGCAATAGTAATACGCTGAACCATAATCGCTTCCTCTTATCAGATATGAGAGGAGTATACGCAAGATTAGGCTCAAAAGAGTGATGGTTGCTCCGGTTCGTCTGATGACGCTGGCTTATTTGCGCGTAATTTGCGCATTAATCGCTGCCGACAAAGGCGCAGCACCTCTTGTTTTTCGCCATCGCTCATTTTATTCCAGTTAAAACGCTCATCCCGACTACGAAAACAGCCGCGACAAAACCCGCGTTCGTCAGACTGGCAAATTCCCCGGCACGGGCTCTGGACGGGAAAGAACTCTAATTGCTCCGCCACTTCGCCCTCCTCAGATAAGATTATTACCATTATTGAAGCTGTTAATGCCCAAAGTAGCAACTTTGCTTGCACTAGACCGACTGGTCTACTACACTCCAACGCATGAACAAACACACCGAACATGATACTCGCGAACATCTCCTGGCGACGGGCGAGCAACTTTGCCTGCAACGTGGATTCACCGGGATGGGGCTAAGCGAATTACTAAAAACCGCTGAAGTGCCGAAAGGGTCCTTCTATCACTACTTTCGCTCTAAAGAAGCGTTTGGCGTTGCCATGCTTGAGCGCCATTACGCCACATATCACCAACGACTGACTGAGTTGCTGCAATCCGGCGAAGGTAACTACCGCGACCGCATACTGGCTTATTATCAGCAAACACTGAACCAGTTTTGCCAACATGGAACCATCAGCGGTTGCCTGACAGTAAAACTCTCTGCCGAAGTGTGCGATCTGTCAGAAGATATGCGCAGCGCGATGGATAAAGGTGCTCGCGGCGTGATCGCCCTGCTCTCGCAGGCGCTGGAAAATGGCCGTGATAGCCATTGTTTAGCCTTTTGTGGCGAACCGCTGCAACAGGCACAAGTGCTTTACGCACTATGGCTGGGTGCGAATCTGCAGGCCAAAATTTCGCGCAATTCCGAGCCACTGGAAAACGCGCTGGCACATGTAAAAACCATTATTGCGACGCCTGCCGTTTAGCAGGCATTTTTTATCACCAGACCACCGGGAGCCTTTATGTCATCTGAAAAACTGTATTCCCCACTGAAAGTGGGCGCAATAACTGCGGCAAACCGTATTTTTATGGCACCGCTGACGCGTCTGCGCAGTATTGAACCGGGTGACATCCCTACCCCGTTGATGGCGGAATACTATCGCCAACGTGCCAGTGCCGGTTTGATTATTAGCGAAGCCACGCAAATTTCTGCCCAGGCAAAAGGGTATGCTGGTGCACCTGGCATCCATAGTCCGGAACAAATTGCCGCATGGAAAAAAATTACCGCTGGCGTTCATGCTGAAAATGGTCATATGGCCGTACAGCTGTGGCACACCGGACGCATTTCTCACGCCAGCCTGCAACCTGGCGGTCAGGCACCGGTAGCGCCTTCAGCACTTAGCGCGGGAACTCGTACTTCTCTGCGCGATGAAAATGGTCAGGCGATCCGTGTTGAAACATCCATGCCGCGTGCGCTTGAACTGGAAGAGATTCCGGGTATCGTCAATGATTTCCGTCAGGCCATTGCTAACGCGCGTGAAGCTGGATTTGATCTGGTAGAGCTTCACTCTGCTCATGGTTATTTGCTGCATCAGTTCCTTTCTCCTTCTTCAAACCATCGTACCGATCAGTACGGCGGCAGCGTGGAAAATCGCGCACGTCTGGTGCTGGAAGTGGTCGATGCAGGGATTGAAGAATGGGGTGCCGATCGCATTGGCATTCGCGTTTCGCCAATCGGTACTTTCCAGAACACAGATAACGGCCCGAATGAAGAAGCCGATGCACTGTATCTGATTGAACAACTGGGTAAACGCGGCATTGCTTATCTGCATATGTCAGAACCGGATTGGGCGGGAGGTGAACCGTATACTGATGCGTTCCGCGAAAAAGTACGCGCCCGTTTCCACGGTCCGATTATCGGCGCAGGTGCATACACAGTAGAAAAAGCTGAAACGCTGATCGGCAAAGGGTTAATTGATGCGGTGGCATTTGGTCGTGACTGGATTGCGAACCCGGATCTGGTCGCCCGCTTGCAGCGCAAAGCTGAGCTTAACCCACAGCGTGCCGAAAGTTTTTACGGAGGCGGCGCGGAAGGCTACACTGATTACCCGACGCTATAATCCAACATTGCGAGCGGCGCAAAGCCGCCGCTATACTAAAACAACATTTTGAATCTGTTAGCCATTTTGAGGATATAAAGATGCGTCTTCTTCATACCATGCTGCGCGTTGGCGATCTGCAACGCTCCATCGATTTTTATACCAAAGTACTGGGCATGAAACTGCTGCGTACCAGCGAAAACCCGGAATACAAATACTCACTGGCGTTTGTTGGCTACGGCCCGGAAACCGAAGAAGCGGTGATTGAACTGACCTACAACTGGGGCGTGGATAAATACGAACTCGGCACTGCTTATGGTCACATCGCGCTTAGCGTTGATAACGCCGCTGAAGCGTGCGAAAAAATCCGTCAAAACGGGGGTAACGTCACCCGTGAAGCGGGTCCGGTAAAAGGCGGTACTACGGTTATCGCGTTTGTGGAAGATCCGGACGGTTACAAAATTGAATTAATCGAAGAGAAAGACGCCGGTCGCGGTCTGGGCAACTAATCTCCTGCCGGGCGTGAACTCATCGCGCCCGCATCTTTACTGCATCGACAAGTAATATTTGTCATAATGCGCGCTGCAATTTATCCGTATTAAGAGAATCAGATGTCCGATAACGCTCAACTTACCGGTCTGTGCGACCGTTTTCGTGGTTTTTATCCTGTTGTGATCGATGTTGAAACAGCCGGATTTAACGCCAAAACCGATGCGCTGCTTGAGATTGCCGCCATCACCCTGAAAATGGATGAACAAGGCTGGCTGATGCCGGACACCACATTACATTTCCACGTCGAACCATTTGTCGGCGCAAATTTGCAGCCAGAGGCCCTCGCCTTCAACGGCATTGACCCGAACGATCCCGATCGCGGCGCGGTCAGCGAATACGAGGCGCTGCACGAAATTTTTAAAGTTGTGCGTAAAGGTATTAAAGCGAGCGGTTGTAACCGCGCCATTATGGTGGCGCACAACGCCAATTTCGATCACAGCTTTATGATGGCCGCCGCAGAACGCGCCTCACTGAAACGTAACCCGTTCCACCCTTTCGCCACTTTTGACACTGCTGCACTGGCCGGGCTGGCACTCGGACAAACCGTATTGTCAAAGGCTTGCCAGACCGCTGGCATGGACTTCGACAGCACCCAGGCGCACTCCGCGCTGTACGACACCGAACGCACTGCTGTGCTGTTTTGTGAAATCGTCAACCGCTGGAAACGTCTGGGAGGTTGGCCGCTACCTGCCGCCGAAGAGGTGTAATCGAGTCGATGCCTGATGACATGCAATGATTCAGGCATCTATAGTGAGGCTATTCCACGCATCATGCATGATATTCACGGGGAATAGCGTTAATGGCAGATAATCCAAACCTTTCATCGCCCCTGCCGGACGTGTTTTCACCGGCAACCCGCGACTGGTTTCTTCGCGCCTTTAAACAGCCGACCGCTGTCCAGTCGCAAACCTGGCATGTGGCGGCGCGAGGCGAACATGCGCTGGTGATTGCACCGACTGGCTCCGGGAAAACGCTGGCAGCATTTCTCTACGCCCTCGATCAGCTCTTCCGCGAAGGCGGCGAAGATACCCGCGAGGCGCATAAGCGTAAAACCTCACGCATTCTCTATATTTCACCGATAAAAGCTCTGGGCACCGACGTTCAGCGCAACTTGCAGATCCCGTTACAGGGTATTGCCGATGAACGGCGGCGGCGCGGCGAAACGGAAGTCAATCTTCGCGTGGGGATCCGTACTGGCGATACGCCTGCACAGGAACGCAGCAAACTCACCCGTAATCCGCCGGATATTCTGATCACCACACCCGAATCACTCTATCTGATGCTGACCTCCCGCGCGCGCGAAACGCTACGCGGCGTCGAAACGGTAATTATTGATGAAGTCCACGCGGTAGCGGGCAGTAAACGTGGTGCGCATCTGGCGTTAAGTCTGGAGCGGCTCGATGCGCTGCTCCACGCCTCAGCACAGCGAATTGGCCTTTCTGCCACTGTACGCTCAGCCAGCGATGTGGCAGCATTTCTTGGTGGCGATCGCCCGGTTACGGTAGTCAACCCGCCCGCAATGCGCCATCCGCAGATACGGATTGTCGTACCGGTCGCCAATATGGATGATGTCTCATCGGTCGCCAGCGGCACCGGCGAAGACAGCCATGCCGGCCGGGAAGGCTCCATCTGGCCATATATTGAAACGGGTATCCTTGATGAAGTTTTGCGCCATCGCTCGACCATTGTCTTTACTAATTCACGCGGGCTGGCGGAAAAACTGACGGCACGATTGAATGAGCTTTACGCCGCACGCTTACAGCGTTCCCCGTCTATCGCCGTTGATGCGGCCCATTTCGAGTCGACCTCTGGCGCAACCTCTAACCGTGTACAAAGTAGCGACGTTTTTATTGCTCGATCACACCACGGCTCCGTGTCTAAAGAACAACGAGCAATCACCGAACAGGCGCTGAAATCGGGTGAATTACGCTGCGTGGTCGCAACCTCCAGTCTCGAACTGGGGATTGATATGGGCGCGGTGGATCTGGTGATTCAGGTGGCAACGCCGCTTTCTGTTGCCAGTGGGTTACAACGCATTGGACGTGCCGGACACCAGGTAGGTGGTATCTCCAAAGGGCTTTTTTTCCCCCGAACCAGGCGTGACTTAGTCGATTCCGCAGTCATTGTTGAGTGTATGTTCGCAGGCAGGCTGGAAAACCTGACACCACCGCATAATCCACTCGACGTCCTTGCGCAGCAAACCGTTGCCGCCGCGGCGATGGATGCATTACAGGCAGACGAATGGTACTCCCGCGTACGCCGTGCCGCACCGTGGAAAGATCTGCCAAGACGTGTTTTTGACGCCACGCTGGATATGCTTTCCGGGCGCTATCCCTCTGGCGATTTTTCTGCTTTTCGACCAAAACTGGTCTGGAACAGGGAGACCGGGATATTGACCGCCCGACCTGGCGCTCAGCTGTTGGCGGTTACCAGTGGTGGCACCATTCCGGATCGTGGCATGTATAGCGTGTTATTACCCGAAGGTGAAGAACAGGCCGGTTCGCGGCGGGTGGGTGAACTGGATGAGGAGATGGTATATGAGTCGCGGGTGAACGACATTATCACTCTCGGCGCTACCTCATGGCGGATCCAGCAAATCACCCGCGATCAGGTGATTGTGACTCCTGCTCCGGGTCGTTCTGCCCGGCTCCCCTTCTGGCGTGGTGAAGGTAACGGACGTCCGGCAGAATTAGGCGAGATGATCGGCGATTTTCTCCATTTACTGGCGGATGGCGCGTTCTTTTCCGGGACTATTCCCCCGTGGTTGGCAGAAGAAAATACGATCGCCAATATTCAGGGGTTGATTGACGAGCAGCGCAACGCGACGGGCATCGTTCCGGGGAGTCGTCATCTGGTCCTCGAACGGTGCCGTGATGAAATTGGCGACTGGCGTATTATTTTGCACTCTCCCTATGGAAGACGGGTGCATGAACCCTGGGCGCTGGCGATTGCCGGGCGAATACATGCACTATGGGGCGCTGACGCGTCTGTGGTCGCCAGTGATGACGGCATTGTTGCGCGCATTCCTGACACTGATGGTAAATTGCCCGACGCCGCGATTTTTTTGTTTGAACCAGAAAAGTTGCTACAAATTGTCCGCGAGGCGGTAGGCAGTTCGGCACTTTTCGCCGCCCGTTTTCGCGAATGCGCCGCGCGGGCATTATTAATGCCGGGCCGCACGCCGGGCCATCGCACCCCGCTCTGGCAACAACGGCTGCGCGCCAGTCAGTTGCTGGAAATCGCTCAGGGATATCCGGATTTTCCGGTCATTCTCGAAACCCTACGCGAATGTCTGCAAGATGTTTATGATCTTCCCGCGCTGGAACGTTTGATGCGTCGCCTGAACGGTGGCGAAATTCAAATATCCGATGTAACGACCACAACGCCCTCGCCTTTCGCCGCCAGTTTATTGTTCGGCTATGTCGCGGAATTTATGTACCAGAGCGACGCCCCGCTGGCAGAGCGCCGGGCATCCGTACTGTCGCTGGACAGCGAGTTACTGCGCAATCTACTCGGACAGGTCGATCCGGGGGAATTACTCGACCCGCAGGTCATTCGCCAGGTGGAAGAAGAGTTGCAACGACTGGCTCCTGGCAGAAGAGCGAAAGGTGAAGAAGGATTGTTCGACCTGCTGCGCGAACTGGGGCCAATGACCGTTGAAGACCTGGCGCAACGGCATACAGGCAGCAGTGAAGAGATTGCGTCGTATCTGGAAAATCTTCTTGCAGTAAAACGAATCTTCCCGACCATGATTAGCGGGCAGGAGCGTCTTGCCTGTATGGATGATGCCGCCAGGCTGCGCGATGCTCTCGGCGTACGACTACCAGAGTCACTGCCAGAGATTTATTTGCACCGAGTCAGTTACCCGCTTCGCGACCTCTTTCTGCGCTATCTCCGGGCTCATGCTCTGGTCACGTCTGAACAACTGGCTCATGAGTTTAGTCTCGGTATTGCCATTGTCGAAGAGCAACTTCAGCAACTGCGCGAACAGGGGCTGGTGATGAATCTGCAACAAGACATCTGGGTGAGCGATGAAGTATTTCGTCGTCTGCGTTTGCGCTCGCTGCAAGCCGCCAGAGAAGCGACGCGTCCCGTTGCGGCCACGACCTATGCGCGATTGATGCTGGAACGTCAGGGCGTATTACCCGCCACCGATGGTAGCCCGGCACTCTTTGCCTCAACACCGCCAGGCGTTTATGAGGGCGTGGATGGCGTCATGCGGGTGATCGAACAGCTTGCCGGAGTCGGTTTACCCGCCTCACTCTGGGAAAGCCAGATCCTGCCTGCCCGCGTACGCGACTATTCGCCAGAAATGCTCGATGAATTACTGGCAACCGGTGCGGTTATCTGGTCGGGGCAAAAAAAGCTGGGTGAAGATGACGGTCTGGTGGCACTGCATCTACAGGAATATGCCGCAGAATCGTTCACTTCCGCCGAAGCGAATCAGGCGAATCGTTCGGCACTGCAGCAAGCGATAGTCACGGTTCTGGCTGACGGAGGAGCCTGGTTTGCACAACAAATCAGCCAACGGATACGCGATAAAATCGGCGAATCGGTTGATCCCTCAGCCATGCAAGAGGCGTTATGGGCGCTGGTCTGGCAAGGCGTCATCACCAGCGACATTTGGGCACCGTTACGCGCCCTCACCCGCAGCAGTACCAACACACGCACCTCAACTCGCCGCAGTCACCGGGCTCGTCGTGGACGTCCTGTCTATGCGCAACCCGTCTCGCCGCTGCTATCTTACAACACACCAAAGCTTGCTGGACGCTGGTCGTTATTGCAGGTGGAGCCACTAAACGATACCGAAAGGATGCTGGCGCTGGCGGAAAATATGCTCGACCGCTACGGCATCATCAGTCGTCAGGCGGTGATAGCCGAAAATATCCCTGGCGGGTTTCCATCGATGCAAACGCTTTGTCGAAGTATGGAAGACTCCGGGCGAATTATGCGAGGTCGTTTTGTAGAAGGTCTGGGTGGCGCGCAATTCGCTGAACGTCTGACTATTGACCGATTGCGCGATCTGGCGACACAAACCACGCAAACGCGCCACTATACACCAGTGGCGCTCTCTGCCAACGATCCGGCTAATGTGTGGGGAAATCTTCTGCCCTGGCCTGCACATCCGGCAACGCTGATACCAACGCGTCGGGCGGGTGCGCTGGTGGTCGTTTCTGGCGGAAAATTGTTACTCTATCTGGCGCAAGGTGGCAAAAAAATGCTGGTCTGGCAGGAAAAAGAGGAATTACTCGCCCCAGAGGTTTTCCACGCGCTGACTACCGCACTGCGTCGCGAACCACGGCTGCGCTTTACGCTAACAGAAGTGAATGACCTACCGGTCCGGCAAACGCCGATGTTTACGCTGCTGCGTGAGGCGGGATTTTCAAGTTCGCCACAAGGACTGGATTGGGGATAGAGAAAGGACTGACGGATGCCCGTTCGCATCCGTCAGTATTGCTGGACGGATTATTCCGCGTCCGGCTCTTCAGACTTGTATTTAGCGGCAGTTTCTTTGATCAGCTGCTGCAGTTCGCCACGCTGATACATTTCGATCACGATATCACAACCGCCGACCAGCTCGCCGTCAACCCACAGTTGCGGGAAGGTCGGCCAGTTAGCATATTTCGGCAGTTCCGCACGAATGTCCGGATTCTGCAAGATATCAACATAGGCAAAACGTTCGCCACATGCGGCAAGCGCCTGGACTGCCTGGGCAGAGAAACCGCAGCTCGGCAGTTTCGGTGAACCTTTCATGTACAGCAGGATCGGGTTTTCAGCAATCTGGCGTTGGATTTTTTCGATAGTGGTGCTCATTGTCTTGCTTCCTCAAACTTCTTTACGGCAGTAATCTGACATTGTAGCGGGTCAGTGCGGCATCGGAAAATAACATTTTCATCACGCTTTTGCTATTTTATCCCTTTGCTCTATTTGTTGCATTTCAAATATTCGTTTCTTCCCTGACGCACGGCAAACTGGCGTATTTATAACCATTTTTAGCTTTCACTGCTGCATTTTTTTGCGCTCGCCAACGAAACGTATTTTTTAACAATAAAAGCTATTAACTTTCTCTTCTTCTATGCATTAGAATCATCAAGTTTTGTAAATCAGACGCAGGCATGATAGACCTGCCTTAACAGAGGGACGCTCAGTGGCGCGGATAAACCGTATTTCGATCACGCTCTGTGCTTTACTTTTTACCACCCTGCCTTTAACGCCTATGGCCCATGCTTCAAAGCAAGCCAGGGAGAGTTCTGCTACCACTCATATCACCAAAAAAGCAGATAAAAAGAAAAGCACGGCAACCACCAAAAAGCCCCAGAAAGTCAGCCAGAAAACAGCGAAAAAAGCCGCCAGTAAAAGTACGACCAAAAGCAAAACCGCTTCTTCCGTTAAAAAATCTTCCATTACCGCTTCTAAAAACGCCAAAACTCGCAGCAAACACGCCGTCAATAAAACGGCCTCAGCCAGCTTTACCGAAAAGTGTACCAAACGTAAGGGCTATAAATCGCATTGTGTGAAAGTCAAAAATGCCGCTTCAGGAACTCTTGCCGACGCGCACAAAGCGAAGGTGCAAAAAGCTACGAAAGTGGCAATGAATAAACTGATGCAGCAAATTGGTAAGCCATATCGTTGGGGCGGCAGCTCACCGCGTACCGGTTTTGATTGCAGCGGCCTGGTTTATTACGCTTATAAAGATTTGGTGAAAATTCGTATTCCGCGTACGGCGAATGAAATGTATCACCTGCGAGATGCAGCGCCAATCGAACGTAGTGAACTGAAAAACGGCGACCTGGTCTTTTTCCGTACTCAGGGACGCGGTACAGCCGATCATGTCGGCGTATATGTCGGCAACGGCAAATTTATTCAGTCACCGCGTACGGGTCAGGAAATTCAAATCACTTCTCTCAGTGAAGACTACTGGCAGCGCCACTATGTTGGCGCTCGCCGGGTAATGACCCCAAAAACACTTCGCTAAAACTTTACCCTGTTGTTACGGCAACAGGGTAAGTTCATCTTTTGTCTCACCTTTTAATTTGCTACCCTATCCATACGCACAATAAGGCTATTGTACGTATGCAAATTAATAATAAAGGAGAGTAGCAATGTCATTCGAATTACCTGCACTACCATATGCTAAAGATGCTCTGGCACCGCACATTTCTGCGGAAACCATCGAGTATCACTACGGCAAGCATCATCAGACTTATGTGACTAACCTGAACAACCTGATTAAAGGTACCGCGTTTGAAGGTAAATCACTGGAAGAGATTATTCGCAGCTCTGAAGGTGGCGTATTCAACAACGCAGCTCAGGTCTGGAACCATACTTTCTACTGGAACTGCCTGGCACCGAACGCGGGTGGCGAACCGACTGGAAAAGTCGCTGAAGCTATCGCCGCATCTTTTGGCAGCTTTGCCGATTTCAAAGCTCAGTTTACTGATGCAGCGATCAAAAACTTTGGTTCTGGCTGGACCTGGCTGGTGAAAAACAGCGATGGCAAGCTGGCTATCGTTTCAACCTCTAACGCGGGTACTCCACTGACCACCGATGCAACTCCGCTGCTGACCGTTGATGTCTGGGAACACGCTTATTACATCGACTATCGCAATGCACGTCCTGGCTATCTGGAGCACTTCTGGGCGCTGGTGAACTGGGAATTCGTAGCGAAAAATCTCGCTGCATAATAACTGATGGCAAATGCAACATTGCCTGATGCGCTTCGCTTACCATGCCAACTCGGATGAAGCGTTAACACCGCATCCGGCAAGATAAATCGCACGTTGCCAGCAACTGTAACGCAGAAGGTTATCCTTCTGCGTTTTTGTTTAATTAGCTGTTGGCAACGCAAACTGCCTCAGGTTGTTTTCTGGCTGACATAAACACCAGCAATAATGCCAGTCCTGCGACAATCGCCCCCATCACCGGCACAAAGCTGTATCCCAGCCCAGCGGAAATTACCGCACCACCAGCAGCTGCTCCCAGCGCATTTCCAAGATTAAAGGCACCAATATTGACTGATGAAGACAGACCTGGCGCTTCACTGGCGACACGCATCACGCGCATCTGTAACGGCGGTACGACCGCAAAGGTTGCAGCGCCCCACACCACCATGCTAATAGCTGCGCCGAACTCATTGCGGGCCAGGAACGGGATTGCCAGCATAATCACCATCAGCAGCAACAAAAAGCCTTTCAACGTGCCGTTAACTGAACGATCTGCCAGTTTGCCGCCGAGATAGTTACCAATAGAGAATCCGACACCAATCAGCACCAGCATTGCCGTAACGAACACCGGCGTTGCGTGGGTAATACTTTGCAGTACCGGAGAGATATAGGTGTAGAGGGTAAACATTGCACCAGCTCCCAGTACCGTCGTCAGCAATGCAGACAGCACCTGCGGACGCATTAATACCGCCAGCTCTTTTTTCACTTCAGGTCGCGCCCCTGCGCCACCTTTAGGTAATGAGAAGAACAGACTTACCATTGAAATCACGCCCAGCCCCGCAGTTGCCAGAAATGACATCCGCCAGCCGATGGTTTCGCCCAACCAGGTCGCTGCCGGAACGCCACCGATATTTGCCAGGGTTAACCCCATAAACATAGTGGCAACTGCGCTGGCCTGTTTATGTTTTGGCACCACGCTTGCGGCCACGACTGAACCCAAACCAAAAAATGCTCCGTGATTCAGGCTGGTCAAAATGCGTGAAAGCATCAGGGTCATATAATCCGGCGCGATGGCGGAAAGTACGTTGCCGAGCGTGAAAATCGCCATCAGGAAAATCAACGCACTGCGGCGGGCACGATGAGAAAGTAGAAGCGTCATCAGCGGCGCGCCCACCATTACGCCAACTGCATAGGCACTGATTAACATTCCGGCAGCGGGAATCGAGACATCCACACCGCGCGCAATGACGGCAACAAGCCCATTGGCGAGAACTCCGTTGTCCCGATACCAAACGCGCCAATCGCCAGCGCCAGCAACGGATAGTTAATTTTCATGCCTTATCTCCACCTCTTCGCGTCATTACGCGATATTCATTAAAGTGGCGAAAGCATGACAGCAATCACAAAAAAATGAAAATAACAAAAAGAGAAAACACTTTTGCCATTTTGCTAACAAAAAGGAAGGAGATGCGAGGGAGAACGCGCTCCCTCGAGAGGAAATCAGTGCAGCGCGGCTGTCAAACCCACGGCCACGATCAAACCGAGGACGATAATCGTTGTTACCAGTGAAAATTTAAGGTCGGTGCTCATCAAGTTTTCTCCTTTTTTATTACCACACAAAAAGTGATATTACGCATTTTTACACACTGTGATGAAAAAATCTCCCGTCATTTATAATGATAAGTGTTTTTACCACTTCCCCTTTTCGTCAAGATCGGCCAAAATTCCACGCTTACACTATTTGCGTACTGGCCATTGACCCCTTCCTGACGCTCCGTGTCGTTTTTCCGGCGTACCGCAACACTTTTGTTGTGCGTAAGGTGTGTAAAGGCAAACGTTTACCTTGCGATTTTGCAGGAGCTGAAGTTAGGGTCTGGAGTGAAATGGAATGGCAACAATAAAAGATGTAGCGAAACGAGCAAACGTTTCCACTACAACTGTGTCACACGTGATCAACAAAACACGTTTCGTCGCTGAAGAAACGCGCAACGCCGTGTGGGCAGCGATCAAAGAATTACACTACTCCCCTAGCGCGGTGGCGCGTAGCCTGAAGGTTAACCACACCAAGTCTATCGGTTTGCTGGCGACCAGCAGCGAAGCGGCCTATTTTGCCGAGATCATTGAAGCGGTTGAAAAAAATTGCTTCCAGAAAGGTTACACCCTGATTCTGGGCAATGCGTGGAACAATCTTGAGAAACAGCGGGCTTATCTGTCGATGATGGCGCAAAAACGCGTCGATGGTCTGCTGGTGATGTGTTCTGAGTACCCAGAGCCGTTGCTGGCGATGCTGGAAGAGTATCGCCATATCCCAATGGTGGTGATGGACTGGGGTGAAGCAAAAGCTGACTTCACCGATGCGGTCATTGATAACGCGTTCGAAGGCGGTTACATGGCCGGGCGTTATCTGATAGAACGCGGTCACCGCGAAATCGGCGTTATCCCCGGCCCGCTGGAACGTAACACTGGCGCAGGCCGCCTTGCCGGTTTTATGAAGGCGATGGAAGAAGCGATGATCAAGGTGCCGGAAAGCTGGATTGTACAGGGTGATTTTGAACCTGAATCCGGTTATCGCGCCATGCAGCAAATCCTGTCGCAGCCGCATCGCCCTACTGCCGTCTTCTGTGGTGGCGATATCATGGCAATGGGCGCACTTTGTGCTGCTGATGAAATGGGTCTGCGCGTGCCCCAGGATGTTTCGCTGATCGGTTATGATAACGTGCGCAACGCCCGCTATTTTACGCCGGCGCTGACCACGATCCATCAGCCAAAAGATTCGCTGGGCGAAACGGCGTTTAACATGCTGTTGGATCGTATCGTCAATAAACGCGAAGAACCGCAATCCATTGAAGTGCATCCGCGGTTGATTGAACGCCGCTCCGTGGCTGACGGCCCGTTCCGCGACTATCGCCGTTAATCACCTGTTGCGGGAGTCTCTTCCGGCTCCCGCAGCCACTCCTTATTCAGCGTCTCACTATCGCCGAGATACTCAAGCAACCAGGTTAACGCAGGCGACATATCATTTTGCTGCCATGTCAGACAACATGCCGAATCCGGAAAGGGGTTTTCCAGTTCTAATGCTACCCACTTCCCCTCATTAAGCCACGGTTTGGCGAAATGTGTTGGCACCATCCCTATGCATAATCCTGCAGAGATACAGGTTGCCGATGATTCCCAGTCAGGCACGACAAGTCTTTTTTGGTTATCCAGCAACCAGGTAATACGTTTAGGTAGCGTTCGCGAGGTGTCTTCGCGCACCAATGACGGCCAGTTGCGCAACGTATCATCGCTGAACGGGCCATCCATCAACGCCAGCGGGTGATGGCTGGCAACAACGCAACTCCAGCTTAGCATCCCCATATCCCGGAAGGCATAACGACCGCCTACCGGAATCGCGCGTGTTGCGCCAATCGCCAGTTCCACGCGCCCGTCGGAAAGCGCATCCCAGACACCGTTGAACACTTCCTGAAAGACAAGAAGTTCGACATCATCAAAATGGCGATAAAAATCAACGATCATCTGCCGTGTACGTTCTGGCCTGACAATATTATCCACTGCGATAGCTAACTGACCGCGCCAGCCGTTCGCTATCTGCTGACATTGCTGCCGGGTGATCTGCATTTTTTTGACAACAGAGCGCCCTTCTTTGAGAAACCACGCCCCGGCAGCGGTCAGTTCCACATCACGGTGACGTCGTTCAAACAGCGGCACCGCCAGCCACTCTTCCAGCTGACGCACGGTATAGCTGACCGCAGAAGGAACGCGATGCAACTCCTGTGCCGCAGCGCTAAAACTACCATTACGCGCTACCGCATCAACAACTTCGAGTGAATATTCTGACCACATAGTCTGCCTGCAAAATTTTTGAAACCAGTCATCAAATATTACCGTTTCACAACACTAATTTCACTCCCTACACTTTGCGGCGGTGTTTAATTGAGAGATTTAGAGAATATACATGCAACCTGGGAAAAGATTTTTAGTCTGGCTGGCGGGTTTGAGCGTACTCGGTTTTCTGGCAACCGATATGTATCTGCCTGCTTTCGCCGCCATACAGGCCGACCTGCAAACGCCTGCGTCTGCTGTCAGTGCCAGCCTTAGTCTGTTCCTTGCCGGTTTTGCCGCAGCCCAGCTTCTGTGGGGGCCGCTCTCCGACCGTTATGGTCGTAAACCGGTGTTATTAATCGGCCTGACAATTTTTGCGTTAGGTAGTCTGGGGATGCTGTGGGTTGAAAACGCCGCCACGCTGCTGGTATTGCGTTTTGTACAGGCTGTGGGTGTCTGCGCCGCGGCGGTTATCTGGCAAGCGTTAGTGACGGATTATTATCCTTCGCAGAAAGTTAACCGTATTTTTGCGACCATCATGCCGCTGGTGGGTCTATCTCCGGCACTGGCTCCTCTGTTAGGAAGCTGGCTGCTGGTCCATTTTTCCTGGCAGGCGATTTTCGCCACCCTGTTTGCCATTACCGTGGTGCTGATTCTGCCTATTTTCTGGCTCAAACCCACGACGAAGGCCCGTAACAATAGTCAGGATGGTCTGACCTTTACCGACCTGCTACGTTCTAAGATCTATCGCGGCAACGTGCTGATATATGCGGCCTGTTCAGCCAGTTTTTTTGCATGGCTGACCGGCTCACCGTTCATCCTTAGTGAAATGGGCTACAGCCCGGCAGTTATTGGTTTAAGTTATGTCCCGCAAACTATCGCGTTTCTGATTGGTGGTTATGGCTGTCGCGCCGCACTGCAGAAATGGCAAGGCAAGCAGTTATTACCGTGGTTGCTGGTACTGTTTGCTGTCAGCGTCATTGCGACCTGGGCTGTGGGCTTCATTAGCCATGTGTCGCTAGTCGAAATCCTGATCCCATTCTGTGTGATGGCGATTGCCAATGGCGCGATCTACCCGATTGTTGTCGCCCAGGCGCTGCGTCCCTTCCCACATGCAACTGGTCGCGCCGCAGCGTTGCAGAACACTCTACAACTGGGTCTGTGCTTCCTCGCAAGTCTGGTAGTTTCCTGGCTGATCAGTATCAGCACGCCATTGCTCACCACCACCAGCGTGATGTTATCAACAGTAGTGCTGGTCGCTCTGGGTTACATGATGCAACGTTGTGAAGAAGTAGACTGTCAGAATCATGGCAATGCCGAAGTCGCTCATAGCGAATCACACTGATCTATATCGATATACTTATACTTAGGCTGCTAACAAAATTTTGTTGTATGATTGAAATTAGCGGCCTATACTAATTTCGAGTTGTTAAAGCTACGATAAATATTATGTTTTTACGGGGACAGGATCGTTCCCGACTCACTATGGATGGTCATTTCGGCAAGGGTTCCTCCTTTCCCTCTGTTCTACGTCGGATTATAGACTCGCGGTTTTTTCTGCGAGATTTCTCACAAAGCCCAAAAAGCGTCTACGCTGTTTTAAGGTTCTGATCACCGACCAGTGATGGAGAAACTATGAGTTCATCGTGTATAGAAGAAGTCAGTGTACCGGATGACAACTGGTACCGTATCGCCAACGAATTACTTAGCCGTGCCGGTATAGCCATTAACGGTTCTGCCCCGGCGGATATTCGTGTGAAAAACCCCGATTTTTTTAAACGCGTTCTGCAGGAAGGCTCTTTGGGGTTAGGCGAAAGTTATATGGATGGCTGGTGGGAATGTGACCGACTGGATATGTTTTTTAGCAAAGTCTTACGCGCAGGTCTCGAGAACCAACTCCCCCATCATTTCAAAGACACGCTGCGTATTGCCGGCGCTCGTCTCTTCAATCTGCAGAGTAAAAAACGTGCCTGGATAGTCGGCAAAGAGCATTACGATTTGGGTAATGACTTGTTCAGCCGCATGCTTGATCCCTTCATGCAATATTCCTGCGCTTACTGGAAAGATGCCGATAATCTGGAATCTGCCCAGCAGGCGAAGCTCAAAATGATTTGTGAAAAATTGCAGTTAAAACCAGGGATGCGCGTACTGGATATTGGCTGCGGCTGGGGCGGACTGGCGCACTACATGGCATCTAATTATGACGTAAGCGTGGTTGGCGTCACCATTTCTGCCGAACAGCAAAAAATGGCTCAGGAACGCTGTGAAGGCCTGGATGTCACCATTTTGCTGCAAGATTATCGTGACCTGAACGACCAGTTTGATCGTATTGTTTCTGTGGGGATGTTCGAGCACGTCGGACCGAAAAATTACGATACCTATTTTGCGGTGGTGGATCGTAATTTGAAACCGGAAGGCATATTCCTGCTCCATACTATCGGTTCGAAAAAAACCGATCTGAATGTTGATCCCTGGATTAATAAATATATTTTTCCGAACGGTTGCCTGCCCTCTGTACGCCAGATTGCTCAGTCCAGCGAACCCCACTTTGTGATGGAAGACTGGCATAACTTCGGTGCTGATTACGATACTACGTTGATGGCGTGGTATGAACGATTCCTCGCCGCATGGCCAGAAATTGCGGATAACTACAGTGAACGCTTTAAACGGATGTTTACCTATTATCTGAATGCCTGTGCAGGTGCTTTCCGCGCCCGTGATATTCAGCTCTGGCAGGTGGTGTTCTCACGCGGTGTTGAAAACGGCCTTCGAGTGGCTCGCTAAAGGCTATTCTATCGCCCCCTCTCCGGGGGCGATTTCAGATCAGGCTTCTGTACCTGGTTGATTCATGGCATTTTCTCGTGCCGCCAGCACTCGTTCTACCGTATCTACCACTGCCTGAGTTTGTGGATCGATTTCAATGTTGACGCGTGCGCCGAGTTTTTTCTTCCCAAGAGTCGTGCGTTCCAGTGTTTCCGGAATTAAATGGACGCAAAAACGCGTTGGCGTGACTTCGCCGACGGTCAGGCTAATACCGTCGATGCCAATAAATCCTTTGTACAGGATATATTTCATCAACTGACTATCCTGGACTTTAAACCAGATCTGGCGATTATTTTCCGAGGTTAATATTTTCGCGACTTCAGCGGTGGTCATAATATGACCTGACATTAAGTGTCCGCCAATTTCATCGCTGAATTTCGCCGCACGCTCAACGTTTACCCAATCCCCCACTTTTAAATCGCCAAGATTGGTAATGCGTAACGTTTCTTTCATGAGGTCAAAACTGACATGGTTGCCGTTAATTTCCGTTACGGTCAGGCAGCAACCGTTATGTGCCACGGACGCACCGGTTTCCAGGCCGTCCAGCATGTGGTCGGGTAACTCCACCACATGCGTGCGAAAATTTGGTTTCTCGTCAATCGACACCAGTTTTGCGGTGCCCTGTACAATCCCCGTAAACATACTTACAACTCCTGAAATCAGTTAAGACATTCTGTTCAGCACAATAGCAGGTGGAAAACGCCCTTACCAGTGAAGGGGCAAGAATGGCTATTTTTTCACTGGAGAATTAATAAATCCTCGCTACAATAGACTGAATTTCCCCTGCTTCTTCTTTTTGCTGCCCATTCAGGCGGCTTTTTAGTCTCTCATATAACTACAAATAAAAGGTGTTCACGTGCAGAAGTATATCAGTGAAGCGCGTCTGTTATTAGCATTAGCAATCCCGGTGATTCTCGCGCAAATCGCCCAAACTGCGATGGGTTTTGTCGATACCGTGATGGCGGGCGGCTATAGTGCCACCGACATGGCGGCGGTCGCTATCGGTACTTCTATCTGGCTTCCGGCGATCCTCTTTGGTCACGGACTGCTGCTGGCATTAACGCCGGTTATCGCGCAATTAAATGGTTCCGGTCGACGTGAGCGCATTGCGCATCAGGTGCGACAGGGTTTCTGGCTGGCGGGTTTTGTTTCCGTTCTCATTATGCTGGTGCTGTGGAATGCAGGTTACATTATCCGCTCCATGGAAAACATCGATCCGGCTCTGGCGGACAAAGCCGTGGGTTATCTGCGTGCGTTGCTATGGGGCGCGCCGGGCTATCTGTTCTTCCAGGTTGCCCGTAACCAATGTGAAGGTCTGGCAAAAACCAAGCCGGGTATGGTAATGGGCTTTATCGGCCTGCTGGTGAACATTCCGGTGAACTATATCTTTATTTATGGTCATTTCGGTATGCCTGAGCTCGGTGGCGTTGGTTGTGGCGTGGCTACTGCGGCGGTGTATTGGGTCATGTTCCTTGCCATGGTTTCTTACATTAAACGCGCCCGCTCGATGCGCGATATTCGTAACGAAAAAGGCACTGCGAAGCCCGATCCTGCGGTTATGAAACGACTGATTCAACTCGGTTTGCCAATTGCGCTGGCGCTGTTCTTTGAAGTAACGCTGTTTGCCGTCGTGGCTCTGTTAGTGTCTCCGCTCGGTATTGTTGATGTCGCAGGACACCAGATTGCCCTGAACTTTAGTTCACTGATGTTTGTGCTTCCAATGTCGCTGGCGGCAGCGGTAACTATCCGCGTAGGTTATCGTCTGGGTCAGGGCTCAACGCTGGATGCGCAAACCGCTGCGCGGACCGGGCTTATGGTGGGTGTCTGTATGGCAACCCTGACGGCCATTTTCACGGTTTCACTGCGGGAGCAAATCGCCCTGTTGTACAACGACAATCCCGAGGTTGTAACGCTGGCTGCGCATTTGATGTTGCTGGCGGCGGTATATCAGATTTCTGACTCTATCCAGGTGATTGGCAGTGGGATTTTGCGTGGTTATAAAGATACGCGTTCCATTTTCTATATCACCTTTACGGCTTACTGGGTGCTGGGCTTGCCAAGCGGCTATATTCTGGCACTGACCGATCTGGTCGTTGAACCTATGGGGCCAGCAGGCTTCTGGATAGGCTTTATTATTGGCCTGACGTCGGCAGCCATTATGATGATGCTGCGTATGCGGTTCCTGCAACGTCTGCCGTCAGCCATCATTCTGCAACGAGCAGCTCGCTAGTAAAGACAAGGCGCAACCTTCACGGGTTGCGCCTGTGTTTTTACGCAGGCTGGAGCGTTGCGCCAATCCCGTCTTCGTCTGGCTGTAGTTTCAGTGCGTTACACAGAGTTTGCCGACTGGCATCTGTTATCTCAACGTGTATATCACCAGTAACTTCCCCTTTCACATTGATGAAGTCAGGTGAAATTTCTTTCGCACTGGTTTGCAGGCAAATCGCTCCCTCTCCGCGCAGGCGTTTCACTTTCAGTTGCACATGCGTTGCCGCACCAGTGATTAGCCACAGTTTTCCGCCATTTAGATTGATGTTACCAACACTGAAAGTGACACTGTCACCTTTTACCGTACTGCCGTCGAGAATCAATACACCGCCCTGCTGTACAGTAATCGTTGATTGTTGCAGATCTGCGCCATAGCCAATAATCATTGAAGCGCCGTCCAGTAATGCAACACTCCCGGTCAGTTCAACCGGTGCGCGATCTTCCTCTACGACAAAATTTTCGTCCGCGCTGGTGGGTGACAACAAGATCACTGTCCCACCTTGTATTACCGCGTTTTCCAGCGTACCAGCATGCACTTCAGCCCGACCACCTACATTAACGGACAAGTTTTGCGTCTTACCGGAACTGTAGAGCTGAAGACCATCCGTCCCCAGACGATAAGTGGATCCATTCTCAACAATAGTGTCAGAGTCTTCACCACCAAGATTATTCATGGTGCCACCAGCAAGCAACGTATCATTGGCTTTCCCCGCCAGCATAAAAACGCCGCCCTGATTAATCTCACAATTGCTGGCTTCCCCACCTGGATACACCAACAATTCACCACCTTCATCTACCACGACCGCTGAGGTTGTCCCATTGACCAACAGGCCGCCCTCTTGATCGAGAATGATTTTTTCCGCGCGATGGCCTTCCAGTACACGCAGGTTACCGCCATTTTCCAGCAACAAACCGCAGGCATAACCTTTATCAACGCTGAATTCACCTTCGGGATGGCGGCCATTAACCGTAGCGAGCGTAGAGAGACTAATTGCGCCTCCCTCGGACTGAACAATATCTGTGGCAATGGCACCGTCGCTGACCGATAGCGTGCCATTGTTGCCGTACTGTGTGCATTTGGCGATCCCACCGGTTGCCACTTTCAACCAGCCAGCCCCCGTGACCACGGTATTTTCGGCTTTTCCGCCAGCTTCAACAATTAACTCACCTTCAGTAAGTTGCGTCACGCCAATGACCTCGCCGGTCTTAACAATTTGCACGTTCCCGTCGCTCATCAAGTTTTTCGCATCAGATCCCATGATTTATTCCTTTGCTGCATCTGTGTGCCTTTATTGCTACCTAAGTGTAAAGGCTACGGAGGATTTATCCACGACAGATTTTGAGATGGTGGCAAACAACTCTGTTTAAACTCTGATACACAGATTATTGGGTTGTGTCAGATGTAAATGCGATCCTGAATAAAAATCGCCCTTGCAAATCAACAAAATATAGCCAATTTGCTTAAAAGCTCTGCAAACGGTCGAAATAGCGCAGAAAATTACGTTTTGCCTCTTGCCACCTTCCCACTCTGCCGCTAATATTCGTCCCCGTTGTCACCTACAACGTTGCGTTCATAGCTCAGTTGGTTAGAGCACCACCTTGACATGGTGGGGGTCGTTGGTTCGAGTCCAATTGAACGCACCATCCTGCGTCCGTAGCTCAGTTGGTTAGAGCACCACCTTGACATGGTGGGGGTCGGTGGTTCGAGTCCACTCGGACGCACCAGATTTTCTTAATCTGGTCTTCTCCTTTTTCCCTCTGTTTCTTCTCTGTATCCAATACGTTAAAAGATTTACACTGTCTTCGTATGCGTTATCAGAAGGAGAATCGCTATGGCAACTTTGTTACAACTTCATTTTGCTTTTAATGGCCCATTTGGCGACGCAATGGTTGAGCAGCTTGAACCGCTTGCTGAGTCGATTAATCAGGAACCTGGTTTTCTGTGGAAGGTATGGACAGAAAGTGAAAAGAACCACGAAGCCGGTGGGATCTACCTTTTTACTGATGAAAAAAGCGCCCTTGCCTATCTGGAAAAACATACTGCCCGACTGAAAAATCTCGGCGTTGAGGAAGTTGTCGCCAAAGTTTTCGATGTCAATGAGCCACTTAGTCAAATCAATCAGGCAAAACTCGCCTGACAGAATTTAATCAAGGGCGGTTAGCGCCCTTTTCATCCCTGTCTGAAATTTCTCAAATTCTAAAAATCTCAACCAAACTTATCTGATAACACTAAATTCGAAAGAATGCGTACAGGTAAGTAACAATGAAAAAAATTGCTATTGTGGGTGCCGGGCCTACGGGGATCTACACCTTATTCTCGCTTCTACAGCAACAAACTCCACTTTCTATTTCTATCTTCGAGCAGGCTGATGAAGCCGGTGTCGGGATGCCATACAGTGATGAGGAAAACTCAAAAATGATGCTGGCAAATATTGCCAGTATTGAAATACCGCCGATTTATTGTACGTATCTCGAATGGCTACAAAAGCAAGAAGCCAGCCATCTCCAGCGTTATGGCGTTAAAAAAGAAACCTTGCACGATCGTCAGTTTTTACCGCGAATTCTGCTGGGCGAATATTTCCGCGATCAATTTTTACGATTAGTAGACCAGGCACGACAGCAAAAATTTGCAGTGGCTGTTTATGAATCATGCCAGGTTACCGATCTGCAAATTACAAATGCTGGCGTCATGCTCGCTACAAATCAGGATTTACCCAGCGAGACGTTTGATTTAGCGGTGATTGCCACGGGTCACGTCTGGCCTGATGAAGAAGAAGCAACCAGAACGTATTTTCCCAGCCCGTGGTCAGGCCTGATGGAAGCAAAGGTCGATGCGTGTAACGTGGGTATTATGGGAACATCCTTGAGCGGACTGGATGCGGCAATGGCAGTGGCTATTCAGCATGGTTCGTTCATTGAAGATGATAAACAACACGTCATTTTTCACCGCGATAACGCAAGTGAAAAGCTAAATATTACGTTAATGTCGCGCACAGGTATTTTACCCGAAGCCGATTTCTATTGCCCTATTCCCTACGAGCCCTTACACATCGTCACTGATCAAGCATTAAATGCTGAGATTCAAAAAGGCGAAGAGGGCCTTTTGGATCGGGTATTTAGATTGATAGTAGAGGAAATCAAGTTTGCTGATCCAGACTGGAGCCAACGCATAGCCTTAGAAAGCCTGAATGTCGATTCCTTTGCTCAAGCCTGGTTTGCCGAGCGCAAACAACGCGACCCATTTGACTGGGCAGAAAAAAATCTCCAGGAAGTCGAACGCAATAAACGAGAAAAACATACTGTTCCCTGGCGTTATGTCATTCTGCGCCTGCATGAAGCAGTACAGGAAATTGTTCCTCATCTGAATGAACACGACCATAAACGGTTCAGTAAAGGCTTTGCCCGGGTTTTCATCGATAATTATGCGGCAATCCCTTCAGAGTCTATTCGTCGACTACTGGCCTTACGTGAAGCGGGAATCATTCATATTCTCGCCCTCGGTGAAGACTACGAAATGGAAATTAATGAGTCGCGCACCGTCCTGAAAACGGAAGACAATAGCTACTCGTTTGACGTTTTTATTGATGCCCGCGGGCAGCGTCCGCTTAAAGTGAAAGATATTCCTTTCCCTGGACTACGCGAACAATTACAGAAAACAGGGGATGAAATCCCTGATGTTGGCGAAGATTATACGCTACAGCAACCCGAAGAAATTCGTGGGCGCGTAGCGTTCGGCGCGTTGCCCTGGTTGATGCACGACCAGCCATTCGTACAGGGACTTACGGCATGTGCAGAAATTGGTGAGGCGATGGCTCAGGCGGTCGTAAAGCCTGCATCCCGTGCTCGTCGGCGTCTTTCGTTTGATCAAATGTAAAGCTATCAGCACTCAACAAACTGATGCTGTTCATTAAGGCGATAGCGGACTCCGGCTCGAATATTGTTTTCACCTTCAATGGCGACGGCGAAGCGAACTCTTTCGCCGTCATGATATGCCAGTGCGGCGCTTCCCCCTGGCCCGAGAATAATTGAGTCGACCACGCCCGTGCTCACTATTGTCGAATCTTCACCGCTGGCAATGATGTGTACATTGTCGCCGCTATTGGCAATTCTGGCGTTTGCGCCAAAGCTGGCGATTTGCACCAGGTCACCATTACTGGCGACATGACACCGTTCACCCAATGTACAAACGCGTACTCGCATTCCGGTATTTGCAATCCGACTACTATCTCCAGCGCTGCTTATCCGCGAAGAATTACCGGTTACAGCAACCCGTGCGCGTTCACCGGAGCTGCCAATGTGACTGTTAAAGCCGACACTTCCAATCCGCACGCTATAACCCATACTGGCAATTTGCGCGGCATACCCAGCGGTTGCGATTCTGGCATTATCCTCACAACAGCCGATGCGAGCATGATCGTCGCTGCGGGCAAACTGACTGCAAAATGGTCTCTCTCCGGGATCTGTGGCCAGTTTTTGCATAGAGGAAACTTCCTGATGCGCGAAGTTTTCATCCGCCAGCCATTTTTTCCACGCATACTCAACCAGACTCTCCGCCCAGTCCGTATATCCTTCCTCAATCAGTGCATGATGAATATCGGCATAACTACCGCCGCGTGGGAAATGGCGCAGGAACCAGCGATACATCACCGCTCCGATACGCCATTCTCGCAGGTCTGCTCGTGTAATGATCATTCGTTAGTGCCGGTGATAGCCATCGACCATGCTTTTAAAGGTTTCGTGTGGCGTACGCCCCGTGGTGCAAAGATAAAGATGACCGAAGATAAAAAAGAGGCTTATAAATGCCAGAGCAAAATGCGCCTGCAATAACCAGTATCTTACGCCAGGAAACACATCTCCCACGACTTGCGGATAGAGACACAGCAGCCCCGTCAATAGTAACAACGGCAGCAATCCATACATGACACCAACATAGGCGACCTGCTGTAAGGGATTAAATTTAGACTGTGTTGTTGCCGGGAAAGGATGTTCTTCCCCCTGCATAATGCCAAACAAATAAAATCGCGTTTGTTTTGCCGCTCGCTCCAGCCAACCCTGACGACGAATGCGATAGTGGTGACCATTACCCCCAACGGCATTGATCAGAACAAAGCCGAGCCAGCATGCCAGTAACAAAAATCCGCAAACTTCATGCAACGCAACCAGACTTTTAACCGCAGTTGCGCCCACCAGCGCAAAGTGATTTATCAGCCCACTTGCCAGCAACAATACAAAGAGTAACGCATTCGACCAGTGCCATAATCTGACCGCTTTGCTGTAAAGATAAATCTTCTCACCATGATCGGTGGCTGATTTCTTCACGCCACGAGCACGAAACAAGGCATGCAGCCCCAGCACCAACCACATCCCAACCAGCAATAGTCCGGCAATGATCAACCACACCGGCCAAAATTCGGGAGTGAACTGTGGCACATAGTTCGCCAACTGGCTCTGAAACTGTTCAGCATGTTGCGACGGGTTCATACATTTTCCTTTTTAATCAAATGTTGACCGAATCGGCGATACAGATGCGGTTTCCCGGCACCAGGTAGCTGATATTGATAGTATTTATTTTCCTGCAACCACGCCTGAATTTCTGGGCTATCTTCGCGACCAAAGATCAAGGCGTGTTCCGGGCAGGCGCTGACGCAAATGGGCGGAAAGCCTTTTGCCAGTCGGGACTCAGCGCAGAAATCACATTTATCTGCCACTTTAGTGACAGGGTTAAGGTAGCGAACCTGATACGGGCAAGCGCCAATGCAATAACTGCAGCCGATGCACTGCGATTTTTCTACCCGCACGATCCCCTGCTCATCACGCCACGACGCCCCTGTCGGGCAAACGTCGATGCAAGGAGCATCTTCACAGTGCTGGCATGACTGGCGAAAAAAGTGATACTGCGTTTCGTTGTCGTTATCGGTGACTGGAATGTGTGCTATCGATAAACGGCTTCCCTGAGCGGGGACGTGGTTAGTTTTACGGCATGCGCGGGCGCAAATATTACAGCCATTGCACCGTGACTCGTCATGAATCATGGCATACCGAACTTCCTTTTCTTGCCTCGTGTTCGCTAACAGAGAAGACGCAGAACCAGTAAAAAAGATTACTGTTCCCATCCCCAGAACAAATTTGCGTCGAGTGAAGGACATCTGATTATCCCCTAATGCAGTGGCTGCTACTGTCCACCCTATCCATGACATCTCCCTGAAATTTCAGGGGTTCTGAAACTGCTCTACCTCGAACCATTCGCATAAGCCATACGCCTTGCCATAGGTCATAAATCGCTCGCTAAACAAGTACAACACCGCCGTCGATGACTCCACCTGCCGTATATCGGCATATTCAGGTGCAACATCCATCGCGGCGATCGCGGCTTCAATCTGCGCTTCCTGGAAGTAATATGGCGCTTGCATCAGCATGGCGACTTTGTAAGGACGAGGATACGTCTGGCACTCAAAACGAACGGCGTGTGCAATAGCGCGACAAATGTCCTGCTCCACAACTTGCAAAGACATCGCCGCGTAGTTTTCACTCATGGCCTGCGTTGAGTAATAGTAATCATCCTGGCTTCCCGTCATACACGCGATATCCGCGTAGTCTCCGTTCTGCTTAATGTTTTCCAGCAAAACTGACAGTTCCTCTTCGGCAACCGAATAGGGTGGCGAGAGAAACACGGCGCGCGCCACCAGCTGCCCAGCCGCAGAATGCTGGCGAATGAACTCTGCCAGGATTTCAGCAGGTTCTGGTTCTGTGATGTCTTCACTTACCGTATCAACGGGGTGGCGCATCCCCTGCAACCATTGCCGCTTCGCCTCGTCAATTTCGCTGACTTCCGCTAACGGCAATTCATCCTGATGGTTCATCTCACCCATTCCTTACGCAGGCAGTAGATTGTGTGCTGCCAGATCGGCGGCAATATCTTCCAGCCCCAGACGCTGCAATGTTTCGCGGGTCGGACAACCAAGCTGTGGGTCCCAGCCCATTTCTTTGTAGAACATCGTGAGCGAAGCATGCATATCGTCACGATCCATTTTGTCAGTACCTTCAGTAAAGACCGGGATCTGCGGATCCTTGTCGAATACCCAGGAACAGATAAGATCGTGTTCATTACGCATATCTTTGGTTTGCATCAGTTTTATCGTGTAGGCGCGATGCAACGTAAAGATACGCTCTGCAGCTAAATCTAATTTTTCCTGAGTCATATCTTCGCCAGTGATCGCTTTGAAGAATTTGGCTTCAAGCGCCAGATCGCCCCGGTAATTACGGCTTTTCAGCGGCGAAACGGTCATTGGCCAGACCCAGTTGCACAGGGTGACGGCGTTATGCAAACAGACCCGCAACAGCGACCACTTAGCATATTTAATTTTTGCGTCATTGATTGGCGTGTAGTTTTTGGTTTCATCGTAAGCATCTTCAGAACCAAAAAGTTCTTTCGCCACTTCACGTTGCAGTTTCAATGGCAAACCGGAACCAATAAAGTTGATATGGGTATGCGTCATGCAGTCACGGTTGAACATACAGTTAACAATGGAACCGACCTGCGCTGACGCTTCATTGGCATGGTGAACCGGATAGCCAAACGGCGACCAGAGTTTATTTTTCGCGTAGCCCCAGTACTCTTCACCCAAATTCCAGCGTTCTGCGATGGCATATGAACCATCAGCCAGGTGACTCAGCTCACCCACACGATGCGCCAGACGGTAGTAAAAATCTTTAATGAAGTTAACGTCACCCGCTTCCAGTTGATCCCAGCGAATTTCCGCATACTCTTCAGCTGGTAGAACACGCTTGAACACCCCTTTGCTGTAACAATAAGTAAAGTCGCGATGCAGCTGCCCATAGTTACACCATAGGCCGTAGTCATCGAACAGATTCAGACCAACCAGGTTACCAATCACACGACCATCGTCTTTATCTTCAAAATCTTTCGGCCCGTTTGGGAAGATAGTGGTATGGACAAAGTTTGCTACACAAGTGTTACCACCTGTGCTGGGCACGCCAAACTCTTTCACCCGAGGAATATTCATTTGGGTCATACAACGGATCGGGCAAGAGTGGCAGCCGCTCATTTTTACTGTGTATTTCTCTGCCGCCGGACCTAAGTCAAAAACGGATTTATAGGTACGAAAGCCGACCGTGTTCTGATTGCCTGGCGGAATTTCCCCCGTTTCAATCGGACCACCTTCAGCCGCGCCCCAAAATAGCCCTTTACGTGCTGTCCAACGTGACTTGGGATCTGAATACTCTGCCCACGATTGCGGCGTACTTGGCACGACATGGTTGTTATTCGCACCGATAAGTTCAGTCATCATGTAATCGTTGAGACGCTTCATCTCCTGACGATCGGCAATGTTGACCCCTTTCGTCCCCTCAACCGCAATCGCTTTAAGGTTTTTCGAACCCATTATTGCGCCAGTTCCCGCACCACCGCTGTGGTTACGGCTATTCAACATGCCAGAGAGAGGAACAAGGTTTTCCCCAGCCTGACCAATAGCCGCCACACAGGTTTCCGGACTGGTCAAGCGACAAATTTCTTCCGTCGTTGCGCGCGTCCCTTTTCCCCATAAGAAATCGGCTTTTTCCAGGCTAACTTTGTCATCTTTAATATTCAGCCATACCGGTGATTTCGCTTTCCCTTCGATAATAATGACGTCGTATCCAGCGAATTTCATTTGCGCTGCAAAAAAGCCCCCCATATGGGCATCGACGACTAAATTTCCTTTGGTAAAAGTAGAAAGTGAGGTGATATTTACGCGAGAACTACAGGGGGCACCAGATCCAGTTAATGGGCCGGTAGCAAAGACTAATTTATTCGCTTCATCGAAAGGTTTCGTGCCTGGCGGTACTTCGTCATACATAATTTTGTAGCCGAAGCCCATACCACCGACAAAACTTTTAAACTTACTGGAATCTTCGAGGATAATATTTCCTGTCGTGAGATTGACTCTTAATATATTACCTGTCCAACCGTTAGCCATGATTTTTTCCTTTGCAAGATTCACACAGTAATATCTTTCCACTCGATAATTTTTAACGCCCCTGTTGGGCAGGCGTTTGCGCATTCACCGCATAACACACATTTCGAGGATTTTTTACTTTCGGTATTTACGGTCGCCATCATCCACGGGCATGCCGTCGTACAGGCGCTACAGCCAATACAACGTTTATGATCGACGGTAATACAGCCTTCTTCCTGTTGCCAGGTAATCGCACCAATCGGGCAGACATTCATGCATTGCGGTTCTTTGCATTGACGGCAGGTGTCCGCGGTATAGTTGAGATCGCCATACAGGCCGCCACCAGAGCCAACCCCGTTATCGCCAAAGAAATAATTGCGATGGATTTTGATACGGGAGAAGAATGTCCCTACTGAGCCATCGTTGAAGTTGGTACAAGAGATTTCACAGCGGTGGCAACCCGTGCATCGCGCACGTTGGGTCACCAGCACCCCTTTGGGTGTATTTATCAACCCTACTGTGCCGCTATCAATATCTTCCTGTTTGCAACCCAAAAGTGACAGTAACGCAGGGGCAATTGTTAGACCAGCGAGGCCTTTTCCTGATATACGCAAGAATTCTAATCGCGTTAAGCCAATATCTAATAGTGGACGATCAACCGGGTTCATTTATTTCGCATCCTCTTCGCAAACACAGTGCTGACAATTCAGCAGCCTGATATTAAGCATTCAACTAATACGCTGCTGACTCTGTCCCCAACACCAGATATTTTCCCTAACCCGATAGTGTATGAGAAAAGATTTAACGCTGATAAACTAATCCTTTATGGTTAGGAGAAAAAATAATGTGATTATTCTGAGCTCTTAACATTGATCGTTATCAATTAAAATCACAAAGCAAGAAATTATAAGTGAACTGATATTTATTATCATTTGAAATAAATTTAACTTAAACGACAATTATTTGTGACGTTCATTGCAGAAAATAAAAATAACATTATCGTTATAAATTAAAATACATACCGAAATTCGTATAATTTCAGCAGTTGTTATTTAGAATGATTAACTGGACCACAACTAAACTAACAATATCAGGATGAAGCTTACCGCCTCATCCTGAATGGTCATTTTACCAGTGCGTTAATGACGGTTTCCATCGCCTGCTTTTCCAGCTCACTGCGCTGAATGCGTTTATTGGCTAATGCTGTACGTAACACGCCTGCGATAACAATATGCTTTGGTTCCTGCCCCAGATCGCGCATTTCCAACACAACTTTACCGACAACTCTGCACATTTCTCGGTACAGTTCATCCTCTTTTGTCCGATTTCCCATTCTTTATACCTATTTATCATGCCAACTATCAGCATATATCAATCTAACCAATTAGACAAAAATCAAACAAAATCAGACAAATAACGCGATAAATTATTTTAACTGTAGCAATTGAGCGATGATGTATTTATACACCGGATGAACTTTCACTTATCTTCACAGTGACAACCCCGGCACCAGACGTTGCGCAAACAGCGAAGTTTTTGCGTAACCTTTTCCCTGGAACGTTAAATCTTTGATAACAATTTATTGTCTAACAAGTTGTATATTTTTTGAAACGCTGTTTTTGTTTTCCTTTTGGATTAATTTCAGCGTATAATGCGCGCCAATTGACTCTTGAATGGTTTCAGCACTTTGGACTGTAGAACTCAACGACTCAAAAACAGGCACTCACGTTGGGCTGAGACACAAGCACACATTCCTCTGCACGCTTTTTCGATGTCACCTATCCTTAGAGCGAGGCACCACCACTTTCGTAATACCGGATTCGCTTTCCGGCAGTGCGCCCAGAAAGCAAGTTTCTCCCATCCTTCTCAACTTAAAGACTAAGACTGTCATGAAAAAGACCAAAATTGTTTGCACCATCGGACCGAAAACCGAATCTGAAGAGATGTTAGCTAAAATGCTGGACGCTGGCATGAACGTTATGCGTCTGAACTTCTCTCATGGTGACTATGCAGAACACGGTCAGCGCATTCAGAATCTGCGCAACGTGATGAGCAAAACTGGTAAAACCGCCGCTATCCTGCTTGATACCAAAGGTCCGGAAATCCGCACCATGAAACTGGAAGGCGGTAACGACGTTTCTCTGAAAGCGGGTCAGACCTTTACTTTCACCACTGATAAATCTGTTATCGGCAACAGCGAAATGGTTGCGGTAACGTATGAAGGTTTCACTACTGACCTGTCTGTTGGCAACACCGTACTGGTTGACGATGGTCTCATCGGTATGGAAGTTACCGCCATTGAAGGTAACAAAGTTATCTGTAAAGTACTGAACAACGGCGACCTGGGTGAAAACAAAGGTGTGAACCTGCCTGGCGTTTCCATTGCCCTGCCAGCACTGGCTGAAAAAGACAAACAGGACCTGATCTTTGGTTGCGAACAAGGCGTAGACTTTGTTGCTGCTTCCTTTATTCGTAAGCGTTCTGACGTTATCGAAATCCGTGAGCACCTGAAAGCGCACGGCGGCGAAAACATCCACATCATCTCCAAAATCGAAAACCAGGAAGGCCTCAACAACTTCGACGAAATCCTCGAAGCCTCTGACGGCATCATGGTTGCGCGTGGCGACCTGGGTGTAGAAATCCCAGTAGAAGAAGTTATCTTCGCCCAGAAGATGATGATCGAAAAATGTATCCGTGCACGTAAAGTCGTTATCACTGCGACCCAGATGCTGGATTCCATGATCAAAAACCCACGCCCGACTCGCGCAGAAGCCGGTGACGTTGCAAACGCCATTCTCGACGGTACTGACGCAGTGATGCTGTCTGGTGAATCCGCAAAAGGTAAATACCCGCTGGAAGCGGTTTCTATCATGGCGACCATCTGCGAACGTACCGACCGCGTGATGAACAGCCGTCTCGAGTTCAACAATGACAACCGTAAACTGCGCATTACCGAAGCGGTATGCCGTGGTGCCGTTGAAACTGCTGAAAAACTGGATGCTCCGCTGATCGTGGTTGCTACCCAGGGCGGTAAATCTGCTCGCGCAGTACGTAAATACTTCCCGGATGCCACCATCCTGGCACTGACCACCAACGAAAAAACGGCTCATCAGTTGGTACTGAGCAAAGGCGTTGTGCCGCAGCTGGTTAAAGAGATCACTTCTACTGATGATTTCTACCGTCTGGGTAAAGAACTGGCTCTGCAGAGCGGTCTGGCACACAAAGGTGACGTCGTAGTTATGGTTTCTGGTGCACTGGTACCGAGCGGCACTACTAACACCGCATCTGTTCACGTCCTGTAATATTGCTTTTGTGAATTAATTTGTATATCGAAGCGCCCTGATGGGCGCTTTTTTTATTTAATCGATAACCAGAAGCAATAAAAAATCAAATCGGATTTCACTATATAATCTCACTTTATCTAAGATGAATCCGATGGAAGCATCCTGTTTTCTCTCAATTTTTTTATCTAAAACCCAGCGTTCGATGCTTCTTTGAGCGAACGATCAAAAATAAGTGCCTTCCCATCAAAAAAATATTCTCAACATAAAAAACTTTGTGTAATACTTGTAACGCTACATGGAGATTAACTCAATCTAGAGGGTATTAATAATGAAAGCTACTAAACTGGTACTGGGCGCGGTAATCCTGGGTTCTACTCTGCTGGCAGGTTGCTCCAGCAACGCTAAAATCGATCAGCTGTCTTCTGACGTTCAGACTCTGAACGCTAAAGTTGACCAGCTGAGCAACGACGTGAACGCAATGCGTTCCGACGTTCAGGCTGCTAAAGATGACGCAGCTCGTGCTAACCAGCGTCTGGACAACATGGCTACTAAATACCGCAAGTAATAGTACCTGTGAAGTGAAAAATGGCGCACATTGTGCGCCATTTTTTTTGCCTGCCATTTACCGCTACTGAGTCGCGCGTAACATATTCCCTTGCTCTGGTTCACCATTCTGCGCTGACTCTACTGAAGGCGCATTGCTGGCTGCGGGAGTTGCTCCACTGCTCACCGAAACCGGATACCCTGCCCGACGATACAACGCTTTATCGACTAATTTCTGATCTACACCCTTATTGTCTTTAAATTGCGTAAAGCCTGCTGGCAGTGTGTATGGCATTGTCTGAACGTTCTGCTGTTCTTCTGCCGATAGTGGTCGATGTACTTCAACATAACGCATCCCGTTCGGTTCCACGGAATATTTCACCGGTTCGTTGATCACTTTCACCGGCGTTCCCGTCCGCACGCTGGAGAACAAGGCTTTAATATCCGGCGCATTCATGCGAATACAGCCCGAACTGACGCGCAAACCGACGCTGTCCGGCGCACTGGTGCCATGAATGAGGTATTCGCCATTACCATGCGCGAGGCGCAGTGCGTAACGTCCTAGTGGGTTATTTGGCCCGGCAGGAACGACTGGCGGTAATTTAATGCCACGCTCCAGCGAACGCTGACGAATGCCCGCCGTAGGCGTCCAGGTTGGGTTAGGGATTTTCTGCCCCACACGCGTTTCCATCACTGGCGTTTCCAGCCCCTGCAAACCAATACCTATCGGATAGACCTGCACGATATTTTCTCCCGGCGGATAATAATAAAGGCGCAGCTCTGCAAGGTTAACGATAATCCCCTGACGCGGCGCATCAGGTAATAACAGTTGCGAAGGAATAGTTATCGTCGTACCAGGTTTTGGCACCGGGGCGATAGTGTTATTGGCTTCAAGGATCAACATTGCCGCAGTATCAAAACGACGGGCAATAGCCTGAAGGTTTTTATCCCCTTCTTGCACCGTATACGTTTGATTTTGCCCAACCAGTCGGCTTCCGGTTGGAGGTAGCGGATAATCAACCGCCCAGGCAGCCTGGATGGCGCTAAAAGCGCCGATAAGCGTGAGTGTAAGCAAAGACGCGCGTTTCATTGTAAACCTCCTGTATTTGCCGGAGACTCACGCTGAAACGTCGGATGGTACTTATGTTCACCTGAAACCAAAACACTCCTGTGCAGGTCAGTGTAAACATTGACCATCCGGCAATGTGAGCCAACCGGATGAAAGCTGTCCCTTTAGTTTAGCTAAGTGCAGCGGCTTTGGCGCGAATTGCGCGAATCATCGCTTCCAGACCTTGTGAACGAGATGGGGTGAGATGTTGGGTCAGCGCCATTTTTTCAAACCACGGACGCACATCGAAATTGACAATATCCTGCGGCGTCATCTGATCGTAGAGAATAAAGACGACCGCAATAAGCCCTTTCACAATCGCCGCATCGCTGTCGCCCTGCAATTCAATAATTCCCTGCGCATTCTGGCGCATGACAATCCACACCTGACTCTGGCAGCCCTGAATGCTATTTTGTGAGCTTCTGTCTTCGGCGCGTAATTCTGGCAGACGCTGGCCCAGCTCAATAATGTAGAGATATTTCTCTTCCCAGTTGGCGCAGCGTAAAAAATTACGCAGCAATTTTTCTTTATCCGGCAATAAAGCCATAGTGCCTCCCTGTTATCCCAGCAGACGGTGAATACGTTGCAGGCCGGTCACCAGACGATCCACTTCTTCATGGGTGTTATACATGGCCAGCGACGCCCGACACATCGCAGGAACGTTGTAATAGGCCATTAATGGCATAGCGCAGTGATGTCCGGTACGCACAGCAATGCCGTAATTATCGAGAAAACTGCCAACATCATAGGCGTGGTGTTTACCAAGATTAAAAGCAATAACGCCAAGTCTGTTCTGGGGACCATAGAGTGTGAGATCCGGTACAGATTCCAGCTGTGATAGCGCGTAGTGCATCAGATTTTGTTCATACTCGGCTATATTATTAAGCCCCAGCGCCGACACATACTCCAGCGCCGCGCCAAGACCAATGATGCCCCCGGTATTGGGTGTACCGGCTTCAAACCGCCACGGTGCTTTGGTCCAGGTAGTGCCTTCACTCAGGCTGACGGTGGCGATCATAGAACCGCCCCCTTCCCACGGCGGCATCTCCTGCAACAAGGCTTCTTTGACATAAAGAATGCCAATCCCAGTGGGGCCATACAGTTTATGCCCGGAGAACACGTAAAAATCGCAATCCAGCGCCTGAACGTCCACCGGATGATGCATCACCGCCTGAGCGCCATCCACCAGTACTTTTGCGCCATGCTGGTGCGCAAGCGTGATCATTTCCGCCAGCGGATTTTCCGTTCCCAGCACGTTGGAGACATGAGTAATTGCCAGCAGGCGAGTTTTCTCATCGAACAGATTAGGTAGCATCTCCAGTTGCAGCGTACCGTCGGGGTTGAGCGGGATCACACGCAGCTCTGCGCCAACGCGTGCGCAAAGCATCTGCCAGGGGACAATGTTAGCGTGGTGCTCCATCTGACTGATGATGATGTTATCGCCCGCCCGCACATTGCTGTTACCCCAGCTATTGGCGACCAGATTGATCCCTTCCGTCGTGCCGCGGACGAACACCAGCTCTTCCGCCGAACGGGCATTAATAAACAGCGATGCCCGCTTGCGCACGTTCTCCATTTTCTCGGTCGCCTGGGCGCTTAAGGTATGAATACCGCGATGCACCGCGGCGTAGCCGTGACGATAAAACTCGGCCTCGGCGTCAATTACCTGGCTCGGTTTCTGCGCACTGGCGGCGCTGTCGAGATAAGCCAGCGGCAAACCGTTTACCTCACGAGAAAGCACCGGAAAGTCGGCCCGCACTTTGTCGACGGAAAAAGTCATCTTGCACCTCCTGGCAGTCGTTGACCGATTCGGGCCAGCACCTGCTGTTTAAGACCCTCATCACGCAGTGCTTCCGTCAGTTCGGCAGCGAAGGCGTAAATGATCATCTGCTGGGCATCCTGCTGATTGATCCCGCGCGAGCGCAGATAGAACATCTGTTCATCATCAATACGCCCCACCGTCGCGCCGTGGCTGCATTTCACATCATCTGCATAGATCTCCAGCTGCGGTTTCGTATCCACCTCCGCCAGTTTGCCCATCAGCAGATTATTGTTGGTCATCTGACCATCCGTTTTGATGGCGTGCTGCGCGACGTTGATCAGACCGTTAAACACCGCACGGCCTTTGTCGCTGACGATAGTTTTGTGCAACTGTCGGCTGTTACAAAAACCTTTATTGTGTTCCAGCCATGTACGGGTATCACACACCTCGTTTTTCACCGGCATCGCCAGGCTATTGATCCGCAGCGTGCTGTTTTCGCCATTGAGTTGCGTACTGGTGTTGTGTCGTAACACTGCGCCACCCAGCAGGAAACTGTGGCTAAATGCGGTGGCATCGTCAGCCAGCAACAAATCGTTATGGGCAAAGTGGTGACTGAGCGGGTTTTCAAACGCCAGCTTGATATGCTGCAAGTGGGCGTTCGCTGCGATATTGATAGTGAACCGTGCCCCGGTAAAATGACGAGCATCATTAAGGCTGACAAAATGTTCGATCACCGTTGCTTCGGCACCTTCCGCCAGATCCAGATGATGTCGGTAATGGGCAGTGTTGACCTCTTCACCTGCCACGCCCTGGGTAATATGCATTAACAGCAATGGCTTTGCCGGCCGTTGACCGCGCTTCACGGCGATATGCGTCACGCTTTGCGCCAGGCTTTCCGTCAAATGCAGAAACACTTCCGCCTGAATAGCGTCGGGTAACCCCTGGCGGTCATCGTTAATGCTCACTTCATACCCGCTGCCTTCAGTCGCATCGCTCAGTGCTGACACGTAACGTCCATCGACAAATACCAGCCGCACAGCGTCTAACGTTAACGCTAAGGCATCTCGCTGCTGTGGGGATATCTCTCCCGCAATGCAGACAAACTGGCTATTGGTCAGCCCTTCCAGCGGCGTATATTTCCAGTTTTCATGTTTACGTGTCGGCAGTCCGGTACGCAGCAATTGTTGTAAATGCTGCTGTGCTTGCGGTGAGCGTTTTGTCCCTTCAGCTTCAAACAAGTGATGCCACTGTTGCAGCGCGTTACTGCTGTTCGGTAAGCCAGCCATAACCCTGCTCCTCCAGTTGTTTGACCAACGTGAAATCGCCGGATTTCACAATTCGTCCCTGATATAGTACATGGACGTAATCAGGCTTGATGTAGTCGAGAATGCGTTGGTAGTGCGTAACAATGATGAATGAGCGCTTGCCGTCACGCAGCGAGTTCACGCCATCGGCAACCACTTTTAATGCGTCAATATCCAGCCCGGAGTCCGACTCATCAAGAATGCATAACTCCGGTTCCAGCACCGCCATTTGCAAAATATCGTTGCGCTTTTTCTCGCCGCCGGAAAAACCAACGTTTACCGAACGGGTTAATAAATCCTCCGGCATCTTCAGGAGAGCGATTTTCTCTTCCATCAAATCCTGAAAATCAAAGCGGTCGAGCGTTTCCTGGCCGCGATAGCTGCGCACCGCATTAAGTGCCGTTTGCAGGAAAAACTGGTTACTGACGCCGGGAATTTCCACCGGATACTGGAAGGCCATAAAGATGCCTTCACCTGCACGATCTTCCGGCGACAGCGCAAGCAAATCTTTGCCTTTGAACTCAACCGTGCCGCCCGTCACCTCATAATCTTCTCGCCCGGCAAGCGTTGCCGATAAGGTACTTTTGCCAGAACCGTTTGGCCCCATAATGGCGTGAACTTCGCCGGGACGAACGTCGAGGCTTAATCCACGCAGGATAGCTTTATCTTCCACGCTGACGTGTAAATCTTTAATACTTAACATGTTTATTCCTTATCCGACGCTGTGTTCAAGACTGATGGCGAGGAGTTTTTGTGCTTCAACGGCAAATTCCAGCGGCAGTTCTGAGAACACGTCTTTGCAGAAACCGTTAACAATCATCGAGATGGCGTCTTCTTCGCTGATCCCGCGTTGCAGGCAGTAAAACAGTTGATCTTCACCAATACGTGATGTCGTTGCCTCGTGCTCCAGTTGTGCGCTGTTATTGCGACATTCGACATACGGGAAGGTATGCGCCCCACAATTAGCGCCAATCAGCATTGAGTCGCACTGAGTGAAATTGCGCGCATTGGTTGCCGTCGGCATGATTTTCACTAAGCCGCGATAACTGTTCTGACTATGTCCGGCAGAGATCCCTTTCGAGATAATGGTCGATTTGGTGTTTTTACCGATGTGGATCATCTTGGTGCCGGTATCCGCTTGCTGATGACCGCTGGTCAGTGCCACTGAGTAAAACTCACCAATGGAGTTATCGCCGCGCAAAATGCAGCTGGGATATTTCCACGTAATCGCTGACCCGGTTTCTGATTGCGTCCATGACATTTTGCTGTTTTCGCCTTCGCACAAAGCACGCTTGGTGACGAAGTTGAGAATACCGCCGATGTTGTTATCGCCAGGGAACCAGTTTTGTACCGTGGAATATTTCACCTCGGCGTTTTTATGGATGATGACTTCCACCACCGCCGCGTGTAACTGATAGCTGTCACGCACCGGAGCGGAACAGCCTTCAATGTAGCTAACGTAGCTGTCTTCGTCGGCCACCAGAATGGTGCGCTCAAACTGCCCGGTTTTTTCCGCGTTAATACGAAAATAGGTGGAAAGTTCCATCGGGCAGCGCACGCCTTTAGGCACATAAATAAACGTACCGTCAGAGGCTACCGCCGCATTAAGTGCGGCAAAGAAGTTGTCATTCCCCGGCACCACGGTGCCGAGATATTTACGCACCAGTTCCGGGTGATCGTGGATCGCCTCGCCAAAGGAACAGAAAATAATTCCCTGCTCCGCCAGTTTTTCGCGATAAGTGGTGGCAACCGAAACAGAGTCGAAAATGGCATCCACCGCCACCTCTTTGCCTTCCCGCACGGGAACGCCCAACTGCTCAAACGCCGCCTCCACCTCTTTACTTAAAAAGGCGTTCGCGCCAGTTTGCTGCACCGCGCCGGGTTCAGAGGCGCAGCTGTCGTCACAATTACCGCACGATGGTGCCGAATAGTAGCTGTAATCCTGATAATTCAGCTTGTCGTAGTGCGCTTTCAACCAGTGCGGTTCTTCCATCTCCAGCCATGCGCGATAGGCGTTGAGACGAAACTCCAGCATCCACTCCGGCTCATTACGCTTCGCCGAAATTGCGCGCACCACCTCTTCGTTTATCCCCTTTGCCAGCTCATCGGTGGCTAACTGGGTGAAGAATCCTTCTTTATAATTCAGCGGGCCGCCGGTCCAGGTTTTGACATCGTCAGTTGCTTCAGTATTACGAGACATAGTACCGCCTATACCCCAAAGCTTTCGCCACAGCCACATTCATTCTGGGCTTTAGGGTTGTGAAATTTGAATATCTGATTAAGTCCTTCACGAACGAAATCGACTTCCGTGCCATCAATAAACGGCATCGCTTGCAGCGGGACAAACAGCTTCGCGCCATCGTGTTCAAACAGCAGATCGTCTTTGTCCGGCTCGCTAACACTGTCGAGCACATAGCCAAAGCCCGCGCAGCCCGTTTGCTTCACGCCTAAGCGCACGCCGACCATACCCGGCTGCTTTGCCACCAGCTCGCGGATGTGGACAGCGGCTGCGGGTGTCAGCGTTAAGCCCTGCCAGGCGAAATCCTGTGGATTAAAGGTTCCTGAATGCATGTCCATCGATTTACCTCACTTTATCGCTTTCAGCGTATAACAGCATGTTAGTGATAATGATTATCAGTTCAACCCAGCAAACGCAGGGGCTTTACCGTAAAACATGCTTTTTTCCTGCTTTTAATAAGCATAGACCCTGATGTGTGGGTTAACAGGCACGCTAAGAATTAGGTATCTCATTGTTAGATAATGATTATTATCTAAGGAGCATTAAGGCTGTGATGAAAAAGAAAAAGTTGTATTGAAAATGACTATTTAAGAGATAGGTAAAAAAGTGCAGCGTTCAGAAATAAGAAAACCCTAAGTCTGTGCGACACAGGCTTAAGGGTTTCTACCCCATCCGGCGCTTATCTCCGGCACTCTCAGTGGCTTAGCTCTTGAAGGGGCGATAAGAATAATCTCATAAAGCTAACCCGCCGTTTTAACACAAACTGCGATTAGTATTATTTTTGAACAATATCAGGCGGGTAGATAAGCACATCGAACCTGGACGGAGGTTAATCCAGGTCGATTTGGCGAAATTACGGCATTAAGTCAGGATCAATGCACGCCCAGACGCCAGGCAAAGTAGATTTCTTCTTTTAATTCAGCAGAAGAGAGAGTAAGCAGGTCAGCAAATTCAAGTTCTAGTTGTTTCAGACGTTTGAGATATTGGGCAGGTGAAAGATTGCTCTGGTCACGGCGTAAAAATTCAATGGCCAGCTGGGTGGGATCAAGTTGAGTAGACATAGCATCCTCGCTTTTAGACAAGACCTGCACAGTATACCACCGTTTACTGTGCAGATAATGACCAAAAGCAATATGCGTCACACTTTTCTGGTGACAACGTCACAAAATGGCGGTCGTTAATCGTGACGAACAGCACAAACGCCCTTTCTCATCGAAGATTTCAATCTGCCAGACCTGGTGACGCGAACCGAGATGCAACGGTTTGCATACGCCGCGCACCCGCCCTTCTCGTGCCGAGCGGACGTGGTTAGCATTGATTTCCAGACCAACCACCTTTTGCTCACCTTCGGTACATAAATAACCGGCAACGGAACCGATACTTTCGGCCAGTACCACGGATGCCCCTCCATGCAGCAACCCGAAAGGCTGCTTTGTCCGCGAGTCTACTGGCATTGTCGCTTCAAGGGTGTCATCACCAATATGTTCAAAGCGAATATCCAGCAACCCCACCATGTTTCCTTCACCCATGGCATTCAGTGCTTCCAGGGTGATTTTTCGTTTCCATATCATTTAATAATCTCCAGTAAAGCCTGCACAGGATGGCGTACCCCCGTGCCTTCGACCCGTTTTACCTGGCTACGGCAGGAATATCCGGTCGCCAGACAGCGATTACGCGGCAGTCGCTGCATCGCCTGATGCCAGGATAACTCATAGATCCCGAGCGAATTTTTATGGTTTTTCGCTTCATGTCCGTAAGTCCCTGCCATGCCGCAGCAACCCACGCTGACATTTTCCAGTTTCGCGCCAAAACGGGCAAATATCGCGGCCCATTGTGCTGGCGCGCCCGGCAAAGCGGTAACTTCGGTACAGTGACCAAAGAAATACCATGGTTCACCGCTGACTGTAGCCACTGGCTGTGACTCAAGTGCGCTTGCCAGCCATTCATTCGCCAGTAAGACGTTAAACTCGCCGCGTTCCTCGCCCAGCGCCAGTTTATATTCATCGCGATAACAAAGTACCAGCGCCGGATCGACGCCCACCATTGGCATCCCCAGCTTCGCCATACGGTTGAGGAAATCCGCCGTCTTTTTCGCCGTCTTCGCAAAACGATTAAGAAAGCCTTTGATATGCTGGGCTTTGCCATTTGGCGAAAATGGCAGTAACACAGGCTGGAAACCTAATCTTTCGACCAGACGGACAAAATCCGCCACCACTTGCGCATCGTAATAGCTGGTAAAGGGGTCCTGCACCACCAACACCGTGCGCGCTTTCTGCTCTGCATTGAGAGCTTCAAGCTGTTCCAGCGTCATGTTTGCCGAGCGATGCCCCACCATTTGTTGTTGCAGCGAGGGGACCGACAGCAGTGGCAAATCAACCATGCCGATATGTTTTTCCGAGAGTTTGCGCACCAGCGGCTGGTTAATGAAGAAGTTAAAGGTTTTCGGCGCGCGTGCCATCAGCGGCGCGTAGCTCTCGACCGTAGCGACGAGGTGGTCGCGCAGCGGGCGTAAATAACGGGTGTGATAGAGCTGCAGAAAACGAGAGCGAAACTCCGGCACATCAATTTTGATGGGGCACTGGGTCGAACACGCTTTACAGGCCAGACAGCCCGACATTGCCTCTTTGACTTCGTGTGAGAAGTCGTATTCGCCTTTATTCGCATGCCAGCTATTGCGCGTGCGAGCAATTAACGTCCGTAAACTGACGCCGGATTCAGGCAGTTCTTGTTCCAGTTTGAGTGGGTCAACGCCGCGATCCGCCAACAAGCGCAGCCATTCACGCACCAGCGTTGCGCGCCCTTTCGGTGAATGAATCCGGTTCTGGGTAATCTTCATCGACGGACACATCGGACTACGGGCATCAAAGTTGAAGCATAAACCGTTGCCGTTACATTCCATCGCACCGCGCCACTGCTGGCGTACCGCAATGGGGATCTGCCGATCGAATGTACCGCGCTTCACCGCGTCCACTTTCATCATCGGCGCATCGAGACCTTCTGGCGGGCAAATCTTCCCTGGGTTGAGTCGGTTATGCGGGTCAAATGCCGCTTTCACTTTGCGCAGTTCTGCAAAAAGTTCCTCACCGAAAAACGCCGGGCTGTATTCAGCGCGAAAACCTTTGCCGTGCTCGCCCCACAACAAACCACCGTATTTCGCAGTCAGCGCCACCACGTCATCAGAGATTTGCTTCATCAAAATCTCTTGTTGCGGATCGCACATATCCAGCGCAGGACGGACGTGCAAGACACCTGCGTCGACGTGACCGAACATACCGTAGCTTAAGCCGTGGCTGTCGAGCAGCGCGCGAAATTCAGCAATATAATCCGCCAGGTGTTCCGGCGGTACGCAGGTATCCTCAGCAAACGGAATTGGCTTAGCGGCACCTTTGGCATTACCGAGCAGACCAACAGCTTTTTTGCGCATCGCATAAATACGCTCAACACCTGCCAGCTCACTGCATACCTGCCAGCCGATCACACCTGCTTGCTGACTGGCGATAAGTTCATCCAGCCGCGCACAGAGTGCATTTACTCGCTCATCAATCAGCGTCTCATCATCACCAGCAAATTCCACAATGTTCAGCCCGAGCATCTCTTTGTCTGGCACATCGGTAATCAACTCGCTGACGGAATGCCAGACAATATCTTCCCGCGCCAGATTCAGCACTTTTGAGTCAACCGTCTCTACCGAAAGCGCTCGCGCCTCAACCATAAACGGCGCGTTACGCAGCGCAGAGTCAAAAGAGTCATATTTGACGTTCACCAGACGGCGCACTTTAGGCAAGGGCGTAATATCCAGCCGCGCTTCGGTAATAAAGGCCAGCGTCCCTTCTGAACCCGTCAGAATGCGCGTCAGGTCGAACTCGGTCATCTCATCGTTAAAGACATGACGCAGATCGTAACCGGTAAGAAAGCGGTTAAGTTTGGGGAAGTTGTCGATGATTAACTGGCGTTGCTGACGGCAACGTTGATAAACCGTGTTATAAATTCGCCCGATTGTGGTATTGGATTTACCCAGCGTTTCCGCCAGCTCGACGGGTAAAGGTTGCGTATCGAGAATATCGCCCCCCAACAACACCGCGCGTACGCCAAGTACGTGATCTGACGTTTTGCCATAGACCAGCGATCCCTGACCGGATGCATCGGTATTGATCATCCCACCGAGCGTTGCCCGGTTGCTGGTCGAAAGTTCCGGCGCAAAAAAGTAGCCGAACGGTTTCAGGTACTGATTGAGTTGGTCTTTTATCACCCCGGCCTCAACGCGCACCCAGCCCTCTTCAGGGTTAATTTCGATGATGCGGTTCATATGGCGGGACATATCAACAATAATTCCCTGGTTGAGCGCCTGACCGTTAGTGCCGGTGCCGCCGCCGCGGGGGGTAAAGATCAGCGATGAATAGCGTTCCTGCGCGGCAAGACGGGCGATCAGCGCCACATCTGCGGTTGAACGCGGAAATACCACCGCATCGGGGAGAAGTTGGTAAATACTGTTGTCGGTCGACATTGTCAGACGATCGGCATAACTTGTCGCCGTATCGCCGGTAAAACCTTGTTGCTCCAGCTCTTGCAAAAAATTAAGCACCAGTTGAACGACGCCGGGTGCCTGGGAAATCTGTGGAATCATTATATTGACCCTTTCCTGCGGTCTGTGATGTAGGTCGATACACTATTCTTTCAGGCGGCTGCAATAGCGCACTGAAAGGTGATGTTTATTTACTCTATGGATTTCGTGTTGCAGGAAGGCGGCAAGCGAGTGAACTCCAGGAGCTTACAATAGTAAGTGACTGGGGTGAACGAACGTAGCCGCAGCACATGCAACTTGAAATACGACGAGTAAATCGTTTGCGTGTTGCCTGAGTTGTTGTACCACATTTTTTTCTAACACGCCCATCAGAATTAAGGGCAGAATCGGCCTGTTAAAAACCGCTGAAATTGCTCATCATTATGCAGGTGAGTTTCGCGTGTTCACGTCGCGTCGACGATTTGACGCACAAAAAAGGTGAAAAGTAGTTATGGTAAATGTTCGTCAGCCCAGGGATGTCGCACAAATTCTGCTTTCGGTGCTCTTTTTAGCCATCATGATTGTGGCATGTCTGTGGATTGTACAACCCTTTATTCTCGGCTTTGCATGGGCTGGTACGGTGGTTATCGCCACCTGGCCGGTATTGTTACGTTTGCAAAAGATCATGTTTGGTCGCCGCTCTCTCGCCGTTCTGGTGATGACGCTGTTATTAGTGATGGTGTTTATCATCCCTATTGCTTTGCTGGTTAACAGTATCGTCGACGGCAGCGGCCCGCTAATTAAAGCCATTTCCAGCGGTGACATGACGTTACCCGATCTGGCGTGGCTTAATACCATTCCGGTGATTGGCGCGAAGCTATATGCAGGCTGGCACAACTTGCTGGATATGGGGGGGACGGCGATCATGGCGAAAGTCCGCCCTTATATTGGCACCACCACCACCTGGTTCGTTGGGCAAGCGGCGCATATCGGGCGCTTTATGGTGCATTGTGCGCTGATGCTTCTCTTCAGTGCCCTGCTGTACTGGCGCGGTGAACAGGTGGCACAAGGCATTCGCCATTTTGCAACCCGTCTGGCAGGCGTTCGCGGTGATGCCGCCGTGCTGCTGGCGGCACAGGCTATCCGCGCGGTGGCGCTGGGTGTGGTGGTGACGGCGTTAGTACAGGCAGTGCTTGGCGGTATCGGCCTCGCCGTATCCGGCGTACCTTATGCAACGTTGCTAACGGTGTTAATGATCCTCTCCTGCCTTGTCCAGCTTGGACCGTTGCCGGTACTGATTCCGGCGATTATCTGGCTCTACTGGACCGGCGATACCACCTGGGGAACGGTATTATTAGTGTGGAGCGGTGTGGTTGGCACGCTGGATAACGTCATCCGCCCAATGTTAATTCGCATGGGTGCCGATTTACCGCTGATCCTGATCCTCTCTGGCGTTATTGGTGGTTTGATTGCTTTCGGGATGATCGGTCTGTTTATTGGTCCGGTTCTGTTAGCCGTTTCCTGGCGTCTTTTTGCCGCGTGGGTGGAAGAGGTCCCACCGCCGACTGACCAACCGGAAGAAGTTCTCGAAGAACTTGGCGAAATCGAGAAACCGAATAAGTAATTTCTCTTCAGGCGGCTCTGCCGCCTGATTGTTAACCCCTGCTAATTGATATTTGCTTGCTCTTCCCCATATTTTCCTGCTTACCGCCATTCAGCTGGTAGTACCTGTCGCAAATTCTTTACAGTTTTTAAACTAATGAGACGAATCTGATCGACGCAAAAAGTCCGTATGCCTACTATTAGCTCACGGTTATAAATCAACATATTGATTTATAAGCATGGAAATCCCCTGAGTGAAACAACGAATTGCTGTGTGTAGTCTTTGCCCATCTCCCACGATGGGCTTTTTTTTAACATTTTTCCGCTTCGCTACCTCGCCCCTCACGCTTTCCAATAATGTTGCACAAGATACTGTGACTCTCTTCAAGCCGTCAGCAGGCTGATAATGTTATTTATATTTTATTGTTTATTTCATGCAGCCATTACACGATGAACGCTTATGAACTCCAGGCTCTTCGCCATATTTTTGCCATGACTATTGATGAATGCGCGACCTGGATTGCCCAGACCGATGACAGTGAAAGCTGGCGTCAATGGGAAAATGGCAAATGCGCCATTCCTGATTATGTAGTCGAGCAACTGTTGGCTATGCGTCAGCAACGAAAAAAACATCTTCATGCCATCATAGAGAAAATAAATAACCGCATCGGCAACAACACCATGCGTTTTTTCCCCGACTTAACCGCGTTTCAACAAGTCTACCCTGATGGCAATTTTATTGACTGGAAGATCTATCAATCGGTAGCCGCTGAATTATATGCACACGATCTGGAGCGCCTTTGTTAATTTTCCAAAGAAAGGAATTGTCGTTGTTACAACAATAATGAACGGATGCTGACACAACATCGCTTCACTTTTTAAAGCACCTTTGCTAAGTAGAACCTATGAAAAATCCCTATTACCCTACCGCACTGGGGTTGTATTTTAATTACCTGGTGCATGGTATGGGCGTCATTTTGATGAGCCTGAATATGGCCTCGCTGGAGACGCTTTGGCAGACTAATGCCGCGGGCGTCTCGATAGTTATCTCATCACTGGGCATTGGTCGATTAAGTGTCTTGCTTTTTGCAGGATTATTATCCGATCGCTTTGGTCGCCGCCCTTTTATCATGCTCGGGATGTGCTGCTATATGGCCTTCTTTTTTGGCATCCTGCACACCAATAACATCATTATCGCTTATGTTTTTGGCTTTCTGGCGGGAATGGCAAACAGTTTTCTCGATGCAGGCACCTATCCCAGTTTGATGGAAGCTTTTCCACGCTCACCGGGTACAGCCAATATTTTAATTAAAGCATTTGTTTCCAGCGGGCAATTTTTATTACCGCTAATCATTAGCCTGTTAGTGTGGGCTGAACTGTGGTTCGGTTGGTCCTTTATGATTGCCGCAGGCATTATGTTTATTAACGCTCTGTTTTTATACCGTTGTACGTTCCCACCCCATCCGGGTCGTCGCTTACCTGTCATAAAGAAAACCACCAGCTCTACGGAACATCGCTGTTCAATTATCGATTTAGCCAGTTATACCTTATATGGCTATATCTCAATGGCAACGTTTTATCTGGTTAGCCAGTGGCTGGCACAGTACGGACAATTTGTTGCAGGCATGTCATACACTATGTCGATCAAACTACTTAGTATCTACACCGTGGGTTCGCTGCTTTGTGTATTTATTACCGCTCCACTCATTCGTAATACCGTTCGCCCAACAACATTACTGATGCTGTACACCTTTATCTCATTTATTGCTCTGTTTACCGTCTGCCTGCATCCCACATTTTATGTGGTGATAATATTTGCTTTTGTCATTGGTTTTACCTCTGCTGGAGGTGTTGTGCAAATTGGCCTGACGTTAATGGCTGAACGTTTCCCCTATGCTAAAGGTAAAGCTACAGGGATCTATTACAGTGCGGGCAGTATTGCAACATTTACCATTCCGTTGATTACGGCTCATCTGTCCCAAAGAAGTATTGCCGATATTATGTGGTTCGATACCGCCATCGCTGCCATCGGCTTTTTACTGGCACTGTTTATCGGCTTACGCAGCCGCAAAGAAACGCAGCATCACTCGCTAAAGGAAAATGTCGCTCCGGGTGGGTAATGCAATATTATTTTCAGGTCATGCAAGATCTTACGGATAAATAACTCTTTCTGCGCTAACTAAGGAAAATCGCGATCAAAAACAAACTATGACATGCAATATTCCTGGAAACATAAACTTTATGCCATGTACCCAGGGAAAATCATCTTCAGTATAGTAATTATGTAAACCGTCGGAGAACAATACGTACGGTAACGAAATTATCTTTCAGCAAGGAGCTGTGAAAATGTCTCAAAATAAGGCTTTCAGCACGCCATTTATCCTGGCTGTTCTTTGTATTTACTTCAGCTATTTCCTGCACGGCATTAGTGTTATTACGCTTGCCCAAAATATGTCATCTCTGGCAGAAAAGTTTTCCACTGACAACGCGGGCATTGCCTATTTAATTTCCGGTATCGGTTTGGGGCGATTGATCAGTATTTTATTCTTCGGTGTGATCTCCGATAAGTTTGGTCGTCGGGCGGTAATATTAATGGCAGTAATAATGTATCTGCTATTCTTCTTTGGTATCCCTGCTTGCCCGAATTTAACTCTCGCCTACTGTCTGGCAGTGTGCGTAGGTATCGCTAACTCAGCGCTGGATACGGGTGGCTACCCCGCGCTCATGGAATGCTTTCCGAAAGCCTCTGGTTCGGCGGTCATACTGGTTAAAGCGATGGTGTCATTCGGGCAAATGTTCTACCCAATGCTGGTGAGCTATATGTTGCTCAATAACATCTGGTACGGCTATGGGCTGATTATTCCGGGTATTCTGTTTGTACTGATCACACTGATGCTGTTGAAAAGCAAATTCCCCAGCCAGTTGGTGGACGCCAGCGTAGCTCATGAATTACCACAAATGAACAGCAAACCATTAGTCTGGCTGGAGGGTGTTTCATCGGTAATGTTCGGTGTAGCTGCATTCTCGACCTTTTATGTGATTGTGGTGTGGATGCCCAAATATGCGATGGCTTTTGCTGGTATGTCAGAAGCGGAGGCATTAAAAACCATCTCTTATTACAGTATGGGCTCATTAGTCTGTGTCTTTATTTTTGCCGCACTACTGAAAAAAATGGTCCGGCCCATCTGGGCTAATGTATTTAACTCTGCACTGGCAACAATAACAACTGCCATTATCTACCTGTACCCTTCTCCACTGGTGTGCAATGCCGGAGCCTTTGTTATCGGTTTCTCAGCGGCTGGCGGCATTTTACAGCTCGGCGTTTCGGTCATGTCAGAGTTTTTTCCCAAAAGCAAAGCCAAAGTCACCAGTATTTATATGATGATGGGTGGACTGGCTAACTTTGTTATTCCGCTGATTACCGGTTATCTGTCGAACATCGGCCTGCAATATATCATTGTTCTCGATTTTACTTTCGCGCTGCTGGCCCTGATTACCGCAATTATTGTCTTTATCCGCTATTACCGCGTTTTCATTATTCCTGAAAATGATGTGCGGTTTGGCGAGCGTAAATTTAGCACCCGGTTAAACACAATTAAGCATAGAGGTTAAAGGAGTTAATTATGGATGTTACCGCAAAATACGAATTGATTGGGTTGATGGCCTATCCTATCCGCCACAGTTTATCGCCCGAAATGCAGAATAAAGCCTTAGAAAAAGCGGGATTGCCATTTACCTATATGGCCTTCGAAGTGGATAACGATAGCTTTCCCGGAGCAATTGAAGGATTAAAAGCCCTCAAAATGCGCGGAACTGGTGTATCGATGCCGAACAAACAACTGGCGTGTGAATATGTAGATGAATTAACACCAGCTGCCAAACTGGTGGGTGCCATCAACACCATCGTTAATGATGATGGCTATCTGCGTGGCTATAACACCGACGGCACGGGGCATATTCGCGCCATTAAAGAGAGCGGTTTTGATATCAAAGGCAAAACGATGGTGCTGTTAGGGGCCGGTGGTGCCTCAACGGCGATTGGCGCGCAGGGGGCAATTGAAGGTTTAAAAGAAATTAAACTCTTTAACCGTCGGGATGAGTTCTTCGATAAAGCCCTCGCCTTCGCGCAGCGGGTTAACGAAAACACCGATTGCGTCGTCACGGTCACCGATCTCGCCGATCAGCAAGCCTTTGCTGAAGCCCTGGCTTCCGCCGACATTTTAACCAATGGCACAAAAGTGGGTATGAAACCCCTTGAGAATGAGTCATTGGTTAATGATATCAGTCTGTTACATCCTGGACTTCTGGTCACTGAATGCGTGTATAACCCGCATATGACGAAGTTATTGCAGCAGGCGCAACAAGCTGGTTGCAAAACGATTGATGGATACGGCATGTTGTTGTGGCAAGGGGCTGAACAGTTCACGTTATGGACTGGCAAAGATTTCCCTCTGGTATATGTTAAACAGGTCATGGGGTTCGGTGCCTGACAGGCTGACCGCGTGCAGAAAGGGTAAAAAATGAAAACCGTAACTGTAAAAGATCTCGTCATTGGTACGGGCGCACCTAAAATCATCGTCTCGCTGATGGCAAAAGATATCGCCAGCGTAAAATCCGAAGCTCTCGCCTATCGTGAAGCGGACTTTGATATTCTGGAATGGCGTGTGGACCACTATGCCGACCTCTCCAATGTGGAGTCTGTCATGGCGGCGGCAAAAATTCTCCGTGAGACCATGCCAGAAAAACCGCTGCTGTTTACCTTCCGCAGTGCCAAAGAAGGCGGCGAGCAGGCGATTTCCACCGAGGCTTATATTGCACTCAATCGTGCAGCCATCGACAGCGGCCTGGTTGATATGATCGATCTGGAGTTATTTACCGGCGATGATCAGGTTAAAGAAACCGTCGCCTACGCCCACGCGCATGATGTGAAAGTTGTCATGTCCAACCATGACTTCCATAAAACGCCGGAAGCCGAAGAAATCATTGCCCGTCTGCGCAAAATGCAGTCCTTCGACGCCGATATTCCTAAGATTGCGCTGATGCCGCAAAGTACCAGCGATGTGCTGACGTTGCTTGCCGCGACCCTGGAGATGCAGGAGCAGTATGCCGATCGTCCAATTATCACGATGTCGATGGCAAAAACTGGCGTAATTTCTCGTCTGGCTGGTGAAGTATTTGGCTCGGCGGCAACTTTTGGTGCGGTAAAAAAAGCGTCTGCGCCAGGGCAAATCTCGGTAAATGATTTGCGCACGGTATTAACTATTTTACACCAGGCATAAGCAATAATATTTCGGCGGGAACACCCTCCCCGCCGAACTAAAAAATATATTCAACCGTATTTAATAAAAATATTTCGTGAGTCTCTGTGCGCTAATTCTCCATTTGGCGTAGGGAAAATTACATCTGAATCAGGAATTAACAATGAAACCTGTAAAACCACCTCGTATTAATGGACGAGTGCCGGTCCTGTCGGCACAGGAAGCGGTGAATTATATTCCCGACGAAGCAACACTTTGTGTGTTAGGCGCTGGCGGCGGTATTCTGGAAGCCACCACGTTAATTACTGCTCTTGCTGATAAATATAAACAGACTCAAACGCCACGTAATTTATCGATTATTAGTCCAACAGGGCTTGGCGATCGCGCCGACCGCGGTATTAGTCCGCTGGCGCAAGAAGGTCTGGTGAAATGGGCATTATGCGGGCACTGGGGACAATCGCCGCGTATTTCTGATCTCGCAGAACAAAATAAAATTATTGCTTATAACTATCCACAAGGTGTACTTACACAAACCTTACGCGCCGCCGCAGCCCACCAGCCTGGTATTATTAGTGATATTGGTATCGGAACATTTGTCGATCCACGCCAGCAAGGCGGCAAACTGAATGAAGTCACTAAAGAAGACCTGATTAAACTGGTCGAGTTTGATAACAAAGAATATCTCTATTACAAAGCGATTGCGCCAGATATCGCCTTCATTCGCGCTACCACCTGCGACAGCGAAGGCTACGCCACTTTTGAAGATGAGGTGATGTATCTCGACGCATTGGTTATTGCCCAGGCGGTGCACAATAACGGCGGTATTGTGATGATGCAGGTGCAGAAAATGGTTAAGAAAGCCACGCTGCATCCTAAATCTGTCCGTATTCCGGGTTATCTGGTGGATATTGTGGTAGTCGATCCGGATCAAACCCAACTGTACGGCGGTGCGCCGGTTAACCGCTTTATTTCCGGCGACTTTACCCTTGATGACAGCACCAAACTTAGCCTGCCCCTAAACCAACGTAAATTAGTTGCGCGGCGCGCATTATTCGAAATGCGCAAAGGCGCGGTGGGGAATGTCGGTGTCGGTATTGCTGACGGCATTGGCCTGGTCGCCCGGGAAGAAGGTTGTGCTGATGACTTTATTCTGACGGTAGAAACAGGTCCGATTGGCGGTATTACTTCACAGGGGATCGCCTTTGGCGCGAACGTGAATACCCGCGCCATTCTGGATATGACGTCCCAGTTTGATTTTTATCACGGTGGTGGTCTGGATGTTTGTTATTTGAGTTTTGCTGAAGTCGACCAGCACGGTAACGTCGGCGTGCATAAATTCAATGGTAAAATCATGGGCACCGGTGGATTTATTGATATCAGTGCCACTTCGAAGAAAATCATTTTCTGCGGCACATTAACTGCGGGCAGTTTAAAAACAGAAATTACCGACGGCAAATTAAATATCGTCCAGGAAGGACGGGTGAAGAAATTTATTCGGGAACTACCGGAAATAACTTTCAGCGGAAAAATCGCTCTCGAGCGAGGGCTGGATGTTCGTTATATCACTGAGCGCGCCGTATTCACGCTAAAAGAAGACGGCCTGCATTTAATCGAAATCGCTCCTGGCGTCGATTTACAAAAAGATATTCTCGACAAAATGGATTTCACCCCAGTGATTTCGCCAGAACTCAAACTGATGGACGAAAGATTATTTATCGATGCGGCGATGGGTTTTGTCCTGCCTGAAGCGGCTCATTAACAGGAGTATAATGATGGATTTTTCTTTAACTGAAGAACAAGAACTGCTGCTGGCCAGTATTCGCGAGTTGATTACGACCAACTTCCCGGAAGAGTATTTCCGCACCTGCGATCAAAACGGGACATACCCGCGTGAATTTATGCGGGCACTGGCGGATAACGGTATTTCCATGCTTGGCGTGCCGGAAGAATTTGGTGGTATCCCTGCGGATTACGTCACCCAAATGCTGGCGCTGATGGAAGTGTCAAAATGCGGTGCCCCGGCATTTTTGATCACCAACGGTCAATGTATTCACAGTATGCGCCGTTTCGGTTCTGCAGAGCAGCTACGTAAAACGGCGGAAAGCACCCTGGAAACGGGTGATCCCGCCTATGCCCTGGCATTGACGGAACCAGGCGCAGGCTCAGATAACAACAGCGCCACCACCACTTACACGCGTAAAAACGGCAAGGTTTACATCAACGGCCAGAAAACCTTTATTACCGGCGCGAAAGAGTACCCGTATATGCTGGTGCTGGCGCGCGATCCAGAACCGAAAGATCCCAAAAAAGCCTTCACCCTGTGGTGGGTCGACTCCAGTAAGCCCGGCATTAAGATTAACCCGCTGCATAAAATCGGCTGGCATATGCTCAGCACCTGCGAAGTCTATCTCGACAACGTAGAGGTTGAAGAGAGCGACATGGTGGGCGAAGAAGGAATGGGTTTCCTCAATGTGATGTACAACTTTGAGATGGAGCGCCTGATCAACGCCGCGCGCAGCACCGGCTTTGCCGAATGCGCATTCGAAGATGCCGCCCGCTATGCCAACCAACGTATCGCTTTTGGTAAGCCCATTGGTCATAACCAGATGATCCAGGAAAAACTGGCGCTGATGGCGATTAAGATCGACAACATGCGCAACATGGTGTTGAAAGTGGCATGGCAAGCCGATCAGCATCAGTCACTGCGCACCAGCGCGGCGCTGGCAAAACTGTACTGCGCACGTACCGCAATGGAAGTTATTGATGATGCGATTCAAATCATGGGCGGTCTGGGCTATACCGATGAGGCGCGCGTCTCTCGCTTCTGGCGTGATGTCCGTTGTGAACGTATCGGCGGCGGTACAGACGAAATTATGATTTACGTAGCGGGTCGGCAGATCCTGAAAGATTATCAGAACAAATAATCTGCAGGCGGCGCAGCTTCTTAACAAACTGCGCCGCCAGATTTATCCGGCAAGACTTACCGGTTGAGGAAATTCAGATAAGATTTCTTGTTCCGCAAAACAGTTTTTAAATTGCCTGCGGTAATCGCTGGGCGAACAGCCGACATGGCGCAAAAACAGTTTGGCAAAGTGATCGACATTTTCATAACCCACACGCCAGGAGATCTCTGCCTGTGATAATTCAGTATTGGTGAGTGACCATTTCGCTTCCGTCATACGCCGTTGAATAACATAGTTAATAGGGGAAATACGATACTCTTTGGTAAATTCATGGCAAATATAACTGACGCTGGCACGAAACTTTTTCGATAACTGCTCTAAAGTGATTTTTTCGCGATAGTTATTATTCAGATAGAAAAGAATATCTTTTATCAGAACATCTTTTTTAATATATCCCTGCTCCGAACGATAAGCATTTTTAAAGTTTTCATAGTAAAGAATTGCTAACGTATAGGCAAATGCGTCCCATAACGAAGATGTTTGGCTATTTTTACTTTGCGGCAAAATCACACTTAGCTCATTAAATAAGGTTTTAATGACTTCTTTTCCCTGCCCTGCGGCAATTACCGGGCAAGAATGCGGTTGCAGTAGCTGATTTTCCTCAGCCCCCTGAAACTGAAAGCCGTACAGCGCACAGGTACACGTCGTTGCCGGATCGTTAACGTCAGAGGCCACCGCATGCAGCCTGCCGCGTTCTATCACCACAATGTCATCGGCATGCGCGACATATAACGAAGAATCGATGGTAAACCTTGCTACCCCTTTCTTGACGTAAATCAACTCGGTTTCATTGTCATGAACGTGATGTCCGGACTCCCATTTTGGATCATCGCTAAATGCAAAACGTGAAAGCCGTGGCGTTTTACCAGCGACAAACAGCGTTTCGCTGGCGTTATCAAAACAGCGTTGATACATGACAACCTCCCTATTCCATGAGCAAGCAAAAACAATATATGCCGGATAAAATACGGCGTGTATTGCGGTTATACAACCGCGTTTAGCGAGAGCTAAACAAGATTATTTACACTGAATGCAAGATTGTACGGTCATGGAATAACAACATTCCCGCAAATTGCACTTTTGTTTTAGCGATCGCATTTTTTTTGCAAGATTGTTGGCAAGGAAAACAGCTTGCTCCGTCGAAAACCCCGCACCGCTATCGCACACTATTTTCAGGCCATTTTTACCTTCCATCGGAGATGGTTCCGTATGCGACTCACAGGAGAAATCATGAAAATAATAACCTGCTTTAAGCTGGTGCCTGAAGAACAGGACATTGTTGTCACTCCAGAATATACCCTGAATTTCGACAATGCCGACGCCAAAATCAGCCAGTTCGATCTCAATGCCATTGAAGCTGCAAGCCAGATTGCAACAGATGACGATGAGATAGCCGCGCTGACCATTGGCGGCTCATTGTTGCAGAACTCGAAAGTGCGTAAAGACGTGCTATCCCGCGGGCCGCATAGCCTGTATTTGGTGCAGGATGCGCAACTTGAACATGCACTGCCTCTCGATACCGCAAAGGCGCTGGCGGCAGCAGTTGAAAAGATCGGCTTCGATTTACTGATCTTTGGTGAAGGTTCCGGCGACCTTTATGCCCAGCAGGTTGGCTTGCTGGTCGGAGAAATTCTGCAACTTCCGGTGATTAATGCAGTGAGTGCTATTCAGCGTCAGGGCAATACACTGGTGATTGAACGCACGCTTGAAGATGATGTTGAAGTTATTGAGCTCTCTGTTCCAGCCGTGCTCTGCGTCACCTCCGATATTAATATGCCACGCATTCCTTCGATGAAAGCCATTCTCGGCGCGGGTAAAAAACCGGTAAATCAGTGGCAGGCAAGTGACATTGGCTGGAGCCAGAGCGCGCCGCTTGCTGAACTGACCGGCATTCGCGTACCGCCGCAAACAGAACGTAAGCACATCATTCTCGATAACGATTCGCCGGAGGCCATTGCCGAGCTGGCGGAACATCTGAAGAAAGCCCTGAACTGAAGCCTACGGAGAAGAAACGATGAGTCAATTAAACAGCGTCTGGGTCTTTAGCGATAATCCTGAACGTTATGCTGAACTGTTTGGCGGCGCGCAGCAATGGGGCCAACAGGTGTATGCCATTGTACAAAATACCGACCAGGCGCAGGCAGTTATGCCTTATGGTCCAAAATGTATTTATGTTCTTGAGCAAAACGACGCGCTGCAACGCACTGAAAATTACGCCGAAAGCATTGCTGCCCTGCTGAAAGATAAGAACCCCGCTATGTTGCTACTGGCCGCGACGAAACGTGGTAAAGCTCTGGCAGCACGGTTAAGTGTGCAACTGAATGCGGCGCTGGTGAACGATGCCACGGCGGTGGATATTGTCGATGGTCACATTTGCGCCGAACACCGGATGTATGGCGGGTTAGCGTTCGCACAGGAAAAGATCAACAGCCCGCTGGCGATCATTACCCTTGCACCCGGTGTTCAGGAACCGTGCACCAGTGATACCGCTCATCAGTGCCCGACAGAAACGGTACCTTATGTTGCCCCGCGTCATGAAATTCTCTGTCGCGAACGCCGTGCGAAAGCGGCAAGCAGCGTGGACCTGAGCAAAGCAAAACGTGTGGTTGGCGTCGGTCGTGGTCTGGCAGCGCAGGATGACCTGAAAATGGTCCACGAACTGGCGGCGGTGCTGAATGCTGAAGTCGGCTGTTCACGTCCAATTGCCGAAGGCGAGAACTGGATGGAGCGTGAACGTTATATCGGTGTCTCCGGCGTGTTGCTGAAATCCGATCTCTACCTGACGCTGGGGATCTCCGGGCAGATCCAGCATATGGTTGGCGGCAACGGCGCAAAAGTGATTGTCGCCATCAATAAAGATAAAAATGCGCCAATCTTCAACTATGCCGACTACGGTCTGGTGGGCGATATCTACAAAGTCGTCCCTGCCCTGATTAGCCAGTTGAGCCGCTAATTCCCCTTTCAACCACATCTCCCGCTGTAAACGCAGCGGGAAGGGAGCATAACGCATGTCGGATGACAAATTTGATGCCATTGTGGTCGGTGCGGGCGTTGCCGGTAGCGTTGCCGCACTGGTCATGGCGCGAGCCGGGCTGGATGTCCTGGTGATAGAACGCGGCGACAGTGCCGGATGTAAAAACATGACCGGCGGGCGTCTTTATGCCCACACACTTGAAGCGATTATTCCAGGCTTTGCAGCATCAGCGCCGGTAGAACGCAAGGTCACACGCGAGAAAATCTCCTTCTTAACCGAAGAAAGCGCCGTTACCCTCGACTTTCACCGCGAGCAACCAGATGTTCCGCAACACGCGTCTTATACCGTATTGCGTAATCGTCTGGACCCGTGGTTGATGGAACAAGCCGAGCAGGCGGGCGCGCAGTTTATCCCGGGCGTACGCGTCGATGCGCTGGTTCGTGAAGGAAACAAGGTCACTGGCGTGCAGGCCGGGGATGATGTTCTTGAAGCGAATGTGGTGATTCTGGCTGATGGCGTTAACTCGATGCTTGGCCGCTCGCTGGGAATGGTTCCCGCTTCCGATCCGCATCATTACGCTGTTGGTGTTAAAGAGGTTATTGGCCTCACACCAGAACAGATCAACGATCGCTTTAATATTACGGGCGAGGAAGGTGCCGCCTGGCTGTTTGCCGGTTCCCCTTCTGACGGCCTGATGGGTGGCGGATTCCTCTATACCAACAAGGATTCCGTATCGTTGGGGCTGGTTTGTGGATTGGGTGATATCGCCCATGCGCAAAAAAGCGTGCCGCAAATGCTGGAAGATTTTAAACAACACCCCGCCATTCGCCCGCTGATCAGCGGCGGCAAACTGCTTGAATATTCCGCGCATATGGTGCCGGAAGGCGGTCTGGCAATGGTGCCGCAACTGGTTAACGAGGGCGTGATGATCGTTGGTGACGCCGCAGGCTTCTGCCTGAATTTGGGTTTTACAGTCCGCGGCATGGATTTAGCCATTGCATCGGCTCAGGCTGCCGCCACAACGGTGATCGCCGCCAAAGAACGCGCGGATTTCTCCGCCAGCAGTCTGGCGCAATACAAACGTGAGCTGGAACAAAGTTGTGTTATGCGCGATATGCAGCATTTCCGCAAGATCCCGGCGCTGATGGAAAACCCGCGTCTGTTTAGCCAATACCCACGAATGGTCGCCGACATCATGAACGAGATGTTCACCATCGACGGCAAACCTAACCAACCGGTACGCAAAATGATCATGGGACACGCGAAGAAAATTGGACTGATCAACTTGCTGAAAGATGGCATTAAGGGAGCAACCGCGCTATGAGCCAGAACGCTACGGTTAACGTCGACATCAAATTAGGCGTCAATAAATTCCATGTTGATGAGGGCCACCCGCATATCATTTTGGCGGCAAATCCCGATATCAATGAATTCCGTAAATTAATGAAAGCTTGCCCTGCCGGACTTTATAAGCAGGATGACGCAGGAAACATTCATTTCGATTCCGCCGGTTGTCTGGAGTGCGGCACCTGTCGGGTGCTGTGCGGCAACACTATTCTCGAACAGTGGCAATATCCCGCAGGCACCTTCGGTATTGATTTTCGCTACGGCTAATCATGCATCCCACAGGCCCGCATCTCGGGCCTGATGTTCTGTCTCGAGAGTCCAAAATGAAAGTGACATTAACGTTTAACGAACAACGTCGTGCGGCGTATCGTCAGCAAGGGCTATGGGGCGATGCTTCGCTGGCCGATTACTGGCAGCAGACCGCTCGTGCGATGCCAGACAAAATTGCCGTGGTCGATAATCATGGTGCATCGTACACCTATAGCGCGCTCGATCACGCCGCGAGCTGTCTGGCAAACTGGATGTTAGCGAAGGGTATTGAATCAGGCGATCGTATCGCATTTCAACTGCCTGGCTGGTGTGAATTTACCGTTATCTATCTTGCCTGCCTGAAAATCGGTGCGGTTTCCGTACCGCTGTTGCCTTCCTGGCGGGAAGCAGAACTGGTATGGGTACTCAATAAGTGTCAGGCAAAAATGTTCTTTGCACCGACGTTGTTTAAACAAACGCGTCCGGTAGATTTAATCCTGCCGCTGCAAAATCAGCTTCTACAACTACAACAAATTGTCGGCGTGGACAAACTGGCTCCCGCCACCTCTTCCCTCTCATTAAGTCAGATTATCGCCTACAATACTCCTCTGACCACGGCGATAACGGTCCACGGCGATGAATTAGCCGCGGTGCTGTTTACCTCCGGAACCGAGGGTCTGCCAAAGGGCGTGATGCTAACGCATAACAATATTCTCGCCAGTGAGCGGGCTTATTGCGCGCGGTTGAATCTGACCTGGCAGGATGTCTTTATGATGCCTGCGCCACTTGGTCATGCAACGGGCTTTCTGCATGGCGTAACGGCACCATTCTTAATTGGCGCTCGCAGCGTGTTGTTAGATATTTTCACTCCTGATGCGTGTCTCGCGTTGCTTGAGCAGCAGCGTTGCACCTGTATGCTCGGCGCAACGCCGTTTGTCTATGATCTTTTGAATTTACTGGAGAAACAACCCGCTGACCTTTCAGCGCTGCGCTTCTTTCTTTGCGGCGGGACCACAATCCCCAAAAAAGTGGCGCGTGAATGCCAACAGCGCGGCATTAAATTATTAAGTGTTTATGGTTCCACAGAAAGTTCGCCGCACGCAGTGGTGAATCTCGACGATCCTTTGTCGCGCTTTATGCACACCGATGGTTACGCTGCCGCAGGAGTTGAGATTAAAGTGGTCGATGACGCACGCAAGACCTTACCGCCAGGTTGCGAAGGTGAAGAAGCCTCGCGTGGCCCCAATGTGTTTATGGGGTATTTTGATGAACCTGAATTAACCGCCCGTGCGCTGGATGAAGAAGGCTGGTATTACAGCGGCGATCTCTGCCGCATGGATGAGGCTGGCTATATAAAAATAACCGGGCGCAAGAAAGATATTATTGTCCGCGGCGGCGAAAATATTAGCAGCCGTGAAGTGGAAGATATTTTATTACAGCATCCTAAAATTCACGATGCCTGTGTGATTGCAATGCCCGATGAACGCTTAGGTGAACGATCATGCGCTTATGTCGTGCTGAAAGCGCCGCATCATTCATTATCGCTGGAAGATGTAGTGGCATTTTTTAGCCGTAAACGGGTCGCGAAATATAAATATCCTGAACATATCGTGGTAATCGAAAAACTACCGCGCACAGCCTCAGGTAAAATACAAAAGTTTTTGTTAAGGAAAGATATTATGCGGCGATTAACTCAGGATGTCTGTGAAGAGATTGAATAAGTTTCATCTTCGGGGATCACATAAACCCGGCGACAAAACGCCGCCGGGGATTTATTTTATTTCTTCAGTTCAGCCAGGCTTAACCAGGTTTGCACCACGGTGTCCGGGTTCAGAGACAGGCTATCGATCCCCTCTTCCATCAACCATGCGGCAAAGTCTTCGTGGTCGGACGGACCCTGACCGCAAATCCCGACATATTTGCCCTGTTTCTTCGCGGCACGAATCGCCATCGACAGCAGTGCTTTCACCGCATCGTTGCGCTCATCGAACAGTTCAGACACCACGCCGGAGTCACGATCCAGACCGAGCGCCAGCTGTGTCATGTCGTTTGAGCCAATTGAGAAGCCGTCGAAATATTCGAGGAACTGCTCTGCCAGCAAGGCGTTGGACGGAATTTCACACATCATGATGATTTTCAGCCCGTTCTCACCACGTTTCAGCCCCTGACGCGCCAGTTCGTCAACCACCGCTTTCGCCTGATCTACGGTACGCACGAACGGGATCATGATCTCAACGTTGGTCAGCCCCATATCGTTGCGCACACGTTTCACTGCTTCACACTCCAGCGCGAAGCAGTCGCGGAAGCTGTCGGAAACATAGCGGCCCGCGCCACGGAAGCCGAGCATCGGGTTCTCTTCATCTGGCTCGTAACGCTCACCACCGACCAGGTTGGCATATTCGTTCGATTTAAAATCAGAGAGACGGACAATGACGCGCTTCGGATAAAACGCGGCACCCAGCGTCGCGATCCCTTCAGTCAAACGCCCAACGTAAAATTCACGCGGAGAATCAAAACCTTTCATCATCTCGCGGATTTCGTTTTGCAACTGCGGTTCCTGATCGTCAAACTCAAGCAGTGCGCGTGGGTGGACGCCAATCATACGGTTGATGATAAATTCCAGACGCGCAAGGCCCACGCCTTCGTTCGGCAGGCAGGCGAAGTCGAAAGCACGGTCCGGGTTACCGACGTTCATCATCACCTTCAACGGCAGATCCGGCATCGTTTCTACGCTGGAGCTTTTCACGCTAAATTCCAGCAACTCCGCATAGACATAACCGGTATCACCTTCGGCACAAGAAACAGTGACGTTCTCACCGTCTTTCATCCGTTCTGTTGCATCACCACAGCCCACTACCGCCGGAATGCCGAGTTCACGAGCGATGATCGCCGCGTGACAGGTACGCCCCCCACGGTTGGTGACGATGGCAGATGCTTTCTTCATGATCGGTTCCCAGTCCGGGTCGGTCATGTCAGTAACCAGCACGTCGCCAGGTTCGATGCGGTTCATTTCGCTGATGTCATGGATGACTTTCACCGGACCCGCGCCGATGCGATGACCGATAGCACGGCCTTCGGCGATAATCTTACCCTGTGAATGCAGCGTATAACGCTCCATGACCTGACCGCGTGAGCGCACGGTTTCCGGACGCGCCTGCACAATGAACAGTTTGCCGGTGTGGCCATCTTTCGCCCACTCAATATCCATTGGGCGACCGTAGTGTTTCTCAATTTGTACGGCCTGTTTTGCCAGTTCCTGCACTTCTTCGTTGGTCAGCGAGAAGATGTCACGCTGTTCCTGCGGTACGTCTTCGATTTTAACCTGCTTGCCGTGCTCCTGGGTCGGCGCGTAAACCATGCGGATTTTTTTCGACCCCATGGTGCGGCGCACGATAGCCGGGCGATTCGCCGCCAGTGTCGGTTTGTGCACGTAAAACTCATCCGGGTTAACCGCACCCTGCACGACCATTTCACCAAGGCCCCATGCGGAAGTGATAAACACCACCTGGTCAAAGCCGGATTCGGTATCAATGGAGAACATCACGCCAGAAGATGCGAGGTCGGAGCGCACCATCCGCTGAACACCGGCGGAGAGCGCCACGCCACGGTGATCGTAACCCTGGTGCACACGATAAGAGATGGCGCGATCGTTAAACAGAGAAGCAAATACATGTTTCACTGCCACGAGAACGGCGTCAAAACCCTGAACGTTGAGGAAAGTTTCCTGCTGACCGGCAAAAGAAGCGTCCGGCATATCTTCTGCAGTAGCGGAGGAACGCACCGCAAACGAGGCGTTTTCGTCATCGGCGGAAAGCTGTGCATAGGCTTCGCGGATGGCGTTTTCCAGCTCAGGCTGGAAGGGAGTGTCGATAATCCACTGGCGGATTTGCGCGCCCGCTTTCGCAAGCTGGGTAACATCGTCAATATCCGTTTTATCCAGCAGTTCATAAATGCGCTGGTTTACGCCGCTTTGGTCCAGAAACTGGTTAAACGCGTCGGCGGTTGTGGCGAAACCATTCGGAACGGAAACACCCATTCCGGAAAGGTTAGTAATCATTTCACCCAGGGAGGCATTTTTGCCCCCAACCCTGTCTACATCATTCATGCCGAGTTGGTTATACCAAAGCACCAGCGGTGACGAGCCATTGTTGGACATCGAACAATCCTTTTGTGATAAATGAACGGTTTGAGAAACACATTTCTGCGCATTTATCTTTGCATATTTAACCGGATGAAAAAAACGGTGAATCGTTCAAGCAAATATATTTTTTTACTTTTTAAGACTGATCCCAGCGTTGCGCAAATCTGCTCTCTTCGACAATTTCCACATAAACCATCGGTATAAACGAAACCGTAAAAATGAAATGCTGTTTTCATAAAAAATAAAATTGAAGGTTCATTTTATAAACCAGACATAACGTTCTACGCTTCTGTGCGTTTTTAATTTATGCTTTCATAGAATTATGTCTGCATCACGGGAAGAACAAAATGGATAATGCTGTTGATCGCCACGTTTTTTATATTTCTGATGGTACGGCAATAACTGCGGAGGTATTAGGACACGCAGTAATGTCACAATTTCCCGTCACTATCAGCAGCATTACGCTGCCGTTTGTCGAAAATGAGAGCCGTGCACGGGCAGTGAAGGATCAGATTGACGCAATTTATCACCAGACAGGTGTGCGCCCGCTGGTCTTCTACTCCATCGTGTTGCCGGAGATTCGCGCCATCATCTTGCAAAGTGAGGGCTTTTGCCAGGATATCGTTCAGGCGCTGGTTGCCCCGCTACAACAAGAGATGAAACTGGATCCCACGCCGATTGCTCATCGTACCCATGGCCTTAACCCTAATAATCTCAATAAATATGATGCGCGCATTGCTGCGATTGATTACACCCTCGCCCACGATGATGGCATTTCGTTACGCAATCTGGACCAGGCTCAGGTGATCCTGCTCGGCGTTTCTCGCTGTGGTAAAACCCCCACCAGTCTGTATCTGGCAATGCAATTTGGTATCCGCGCGGCAAACTACCCCTTTATTGCCGACGATATGGATAATCTTGTGCTACCCGCGTCGCTCAAACCGCTTCAGCATAAATTGTTCGGCCTGACTATCGACCCGGAACGTCTGGCGGCGATTCGCGAGGAACGTCGGGAGAACAGTCGCTATGCCTCGCTTCGTCAGTGCAGGATGGAAGTCGCGGAAGTGGAAGCGTTGTACCGTAAAAATCAGATCCCGTGGATTAACAGTACCAATTATTCGGTAGAAGAGATTGCCACCAAGATCCTCGATATCATGGGCCTTAGCCGCCGAATGTACTAGAGAACTAGTGCATTAGCTTATTTTTTTGTTATCATGCTAACCACCCGGCGAGGTGTGACACACCTCGCACTTGAAATCAGCTGCGATTGGTTTATCGTGATGCGCATCACTTCCCGGTAGTCCTGCCGTAGAAGCAACAAATTTCTGAGACTTGTAATGAACAGAACTGACGAACTCCGTACTGCGCGTATTGAGAGCCTGGTAACGCCCGCCGAACTCGCGCTACGGTATCCCGTAACGCCTGGCGTCGCCACCCATGTCACCGACTCCCGCCGCAGAATTGAAAAAATACTGAATGGTGAAGATAAGCGACTGTTGGTCATTATTGGCCCCTGCTCGATCCACGATCTCACCGCTGCAATGGAGTACGCCACCCGTCTGCAGTCGCTGCGCAACCAGTACCAGTCACGGCTGGAAATCGTAATGCGCACCTATTTTGAAAAACCACGAACTGTTGTCGGCTGGAAAGGGCTAATCTCCGATCCGGATTTAAACGGCAGCTATCGGGTAAATCACGGTCTGGAGCTGGCGCGCAAATTACTTTTACAGGTAAATGAGCTGGGCGTCCCCACCGCGACTGAGTTCCTCGATATGGTGACCGGTCAGTTTATTGCTGATTTAATCAGTTGGGGCGCGATTGGCGCACGTACTACCGAAAGTCAGATCCACCGTGAAATGGCTTCGGCACTCTCCTGTCCGGTAGGTTTTAAAAATGGTACCGATGGCAACACGCGGATTGCTGTGGATGCTATCCGCGCAGCCCGCGCCAGCCATATGTTCCTCTCGCCAGACAAAAATGGTCAGATGACCATCTATCAGACCAGCGGCAACCCGTATGGCCACATTATTATGCGTGGCGGCAAAAAACCGAATTATCATGCCGATGATATCGCCGCAGCCTGCGATACGCTGCACGAGTTTGATTTACCTGAACATCTGGTGGTGGATTTCAGCCACGGTAACTGCCAGAAGCAGCACCGTCGCCAGTTAGAAGTTTGTGAGGATATTTGTCAGCAAATCCGCAATGGCTCTACGGCGATTGCTGGAATTATGGCGGAAAGTTTCCTGCGCGAAGGAACGCAAAAAATCGTCGGCGGTCAGCCGCTCACTTACGGTCAATCGATTACCGACCCGTGTCTGGGCTGGGAAGATACCGAACGCCTGGTCGAAAAACTCGCCTCTGCGGTTGATACCCGCTTCTGAATGCGTGCCCATTCCTGACGGAATGGGCATTTCTGCGCAACTTGTTGTCTTCTCAACAAATTACTGCTTGCTCTGGCCGCCATAATATTGATAATAAGAATCATTGTTATATCAATTATTATTAATTTTTATGCGTTATACGGATAGCAGAAAACTCACGCCTGAAACGGATGCCAATCACAAGACCGCTTCCCCGCAGCCCATCCGGCGAATTACCAGCCAGACACTGTTAGGTCCGGATGGCAAACTGATTATCGATCATGACGGGCAAGAATATCTGCTCCGTAAAACTCAGGCTGGCAAGCTGCTGTTGACCAAGTAGCCTTTAACTCGAGCAGCTGACTTCCAGCCGTTTACCCCAGTCAGGTGGACGACTGACGTAGTCATCATCTCTGTCGCTGAAAGGATTTCGCAACGCCTCATGCAGGCGGTGCAATTCCGTCATATCACCCTTTTCTGCCGCTTCAATCGCCCGTTGCGCCAACCAGTTGCGCAACACCAGAGCTGGGTTAACGCTTTGCATCAGCTGCTGACGCTCACTATCGGTAACCTCGTCTTGTTGCAAACGTACCCGATAACGGGCAAACCAGTCATCAAATGCCGCACGATCGATAAACTCATCACGTAGCGGTGACGCCGCGCTGTGCTGCTCGGTCAGACTCAGCATGCGGAATGTGCGGGTATAATCGCTGCGCTCTCGCGCCATCAGACTGAATAATTCATTCAGTAGCGCGTTATCCTCTTTTTGCTCCGTCATGAAGCCCAGTTTCTGCCGCATCCGTTGTCCATAATGCGTCAACAAAACTTGCTGATAGCTGTCCAGGGCCTCATTCAGGGCATCTACGGCAACAAATGGTGACAATGTCTGCGCCAGACGCTGTAAATTCCACAACGCGACAGCAGGTTGATTATCAAAGCTATAACGCCCTTGATGATCCGAGTGATTACAAATAAAACCGGGTTCGTAATCATCAAGAAAACCAAACGGCCCGTAATCAAGCGTCAGCCCCAGCAGCGACATGTTGTCGGTATTCATCACCCCATGAGCAAAGCCGACCGTCTGCCATTGGGCAATTAGCGATGCGGTACGTGCGACAACATCGCTAAACCAGAGACGGTATTTGTCCTCATCATCTTCAAGATGTGACCAGTAATGACGAATGGCAAAGTCAGCCAACTGACGAACCTTTTCCGGCTCGCGGCGATAGTAAAAATGTTCGAAATGACCAAAGCGCAGATGACTTGGTGCCACACGCATCAGCATCGCGCCTGGCTCCACCGTTTCCCGATACACTGGCGAATCGCTGGTGACGATACTTAACGCGCGGGTCGTCGGAATGCCCAGATAATGCATCGCCTCACTGGCGAGACTTTCTCGTATCGTCGAACGTAAAACCGCCCGTCCATCACCCATTCGCGAATAAGGCGTCAGGCCAGCACCTTTCAGATGCCAGTCCATTGTAGTGCCATCAGCAAGCCGTTGTTCGCCAAGTAAAATGCCGCGCCCATCACCCAGTTGGCCCGCCCAGACGCCGAACTGATGACCACTGTAAACCTGCGCCAGTGGTGACATACCAGGCAGTAGGGTTTCGCCACCCCAGACACCTGCGCCATTTTTAAACAGTGACGATGGAATACCCAGCGTGTTAGCCAGTTCGGCATTATGCCAAATCAGCCGGGCATTATTTAAAGGCGTAGGAGAAAGTGTTGTATAGGTTGCTGGCAATTCATCGCGCCAACGGGTAATAAAAGACAGGGTCATAGATCCTCCTGTTTGATAGTGTAGACGGTTACTCTCGTCTTAAACACCAGCAAACAGGAGGGTTATCGCTGAACCAACGTCGTTATCTGATTTACAGGAACGGCAGGCCACAGACATCCCTGGAGAGCATGGAAATCAAAGGGGGTAATCTGTGCCATTATTTCTGGCGTATCAATGCCCCCCGCGATGATGCAATTGCAACATGGGGAAATTTGCGCCTGGATCGCACGAATAAACGGTTCGAAGGAGCGATGCGTAATTTGTTGCTGAATAAAACTTTTATCCAGCATGACGCGGGTGAAAAGACCATCAAAAACCGCTTTCATTGTGCTATTGCCTGCGCCCAAATTACCTAACACAAGGGGATACATTTGCGATAAGGACAAAAGATCGCGATTATCTTTTCCTTCATCGAGATGCGGGTAATTCTCATTAATCAACAGTTCAATAAACGGATATTTTAATAGTTCGCCTGCGTAATTATCCCTGTCTAATAATAATGTAGCCACTTGTGGGGTTAAATTAAGCCAGGCAAAGAGTTTATGTTGAATAAAAAAGTGTTGGCATGATTTTAGTAATTCCAACTGCTCTGAAAATAATTGCCAATGTTGCTCCTCGGTAAGTTGCGCTATAACCCGACTCGTCGGGATACGAACCGTACCATCTTCACTGGAGAAATGGGTAATTAACTCAACGCCGACAAGGTCTTGCTGGTTATCTCTTATCGGCAGGAAATAGCAATCAGAATGATAAAGATTCTCCAAAAAAATCTTCATGGTAACCGTCCCTCTCGAAGGATGTTTTTCAGTATCCGGCTAAAAGGGATGAGGCCATAAGACATAACAATTACAGAAGGAGTAACTTTCATTTGTTCCATGTTAACCACTTTTTCAGGGGTCCTTTTATTAGATTATCCTGATTATAAACGAATAATCCATTTACGGAATTTTTGTCTGTAAAATACTACTGTATTCAGGAGTAAATGGACGGAGATGTATCATCGCCGTCAATTTTTCGACATACTAGATTCGTCTCGCCTGCCAGAAATTTTTCTGCCAATAGACATTATCAAGTGAGGAACGCATCACTCCCTTGCTGGTAGAGGCGTGGATAAATTGGTTGTTGGTATCGTAAATACCTACATGCAAACCATTTTGTCCGGAGCCCGTTTTGAAAAAGACCAGGTCACCAGGCAGCAACTCGTCTTTATCAATTTGCGTGCCGATAGAGGCTTGTTGTTTGGTTTCACGGGGCAGCTGCAAATCGAAACGATCGCGCATCGTCACAACCACAAACCCCGAACAGTCCACACCGCGCCGCGTCATGCCACCATAACGATACGGCGTGCCATGCCAGCTCTGTAGCTGGTCGTTCAAACCGGCAATAACGGTAATCGAATCAGAAAGTCTGGCATTTGGCGGCGGTGCTTTATGGTGGCTACACCCGGCCAGAAACAGTGCTGTGATCAAAATAAGGCAGAAACGCATTCCGTACGGTTCCTCTGTTTTTTATTCTTGCATTAATTTAGCGTCGTAATTACCCGATTTTCAAGATACTAATGAAATCAGATGGTCGAAATCAGCATTCTGTGACCTTCGATATCCAGACGGCGAAAATTCATCCCATAGGCCTGCGCCAGATTTGGCGGCGTGAGCACCTCTTCCCTGCGTCCACTGGCCAGCATTTTTCCACCTTTTAGCAACCACGCCCGATGCGCATGACGCAATGTATGGTTGAGATCGTGACTGCTCATCACAATCGCCAGTCCTTGCTGACACAGCGCGCTCAGAATTTTGTCTAATGCACTTTGTTGCGCAACATCAAGACTGTTCATCGGCTCATCAAGAAGCAGCAATTGGCCTGCGGGATTGGCTTGTGGTGTGATTTGCAGCACCACCGCAGCAAGACGTACGCGTTGCCATTCGCCGCCGGAAAGTTGATTGGTGCTACGTCCGAGTTTGTCATCAAGAGCCAGCGCCCCTGCGACATCATTCAGTAGTTCGGTACGCGTTTTATCGTGCTGATGCAGTGTCAGGTAGTGCCAGACCAGCATTGCAAACGGCGGCGTCTGCTGTTGTGAAAGATAGGCGCGATGCAGCGCGAGTTTTGTTGCGGACCATGCTTCCAGTGGTTGCCCCGCGAACTGAATGCTTCCCTTACCGCTGGTCATTCCGGCCATTCGCGCCAGTAAGGTACTCTTACCCGCGCCATTCGGCCCCACCAGATGCAGGATCTCCCCAGCCCGAACCTCGCCAGAAAGCGGCCCAAGGCGGGTAGATTCCGCAACATCCTGTAACTGCATCACAATAGACATTATTTCGCCAACGCCAGTTTAATGCTTTCCATCACAATGGGATCTTCCGGCGTCATATCCGGGGAAAAACGCTGGATGACCAATCCGTCCCTGCCAACTAAAAATTTCTCAAAATTCCATAAAATATCATCAGGGTACAGCGGTGCACGACCTTTGCTGACCATACGGGCATAGAATCCGCTCTCTTCCGGCGCGACTGCGGTCGGCGCTGCGGCAATCAATTTTTGATACAGCGGATGGCGTCCTTCGCCATTAACTTCAATCTTACTGAACATCGGGAACGTCACCCCCCATGTAGTGGTGCAGTAAGTTTTAATCTCTTCATCGCTGCCCGGTTCTTGCTCCAGAAACTGGTTGCACGGGAATCCCAGCACCACAAAACCTCGATCGGCCCAGGCTTTCTGAATATTCTCCAACTGCTCATATTGCGGCGTTAAGCCACACTTTGAGGCGACATTGACAATCAACAGCACATTACCGGCGTACTTCTCCAGCGTGGTCACTTCACCGTCGATATCTTTCACTACGGTCGTCAGAATGGAATCTTGCATCGTTTCTCCTGGGTGTGGTCAGTAAAAATCTTAGCTTTTAATCATAGACCGTCTTTTTGCGGCTAACGTCCTGCTTTTAACAATAACCAGATAAACACCGGCGCACCCAACGTTGCGGTGACCACGCCAATAGGCAGCTCTGCGGCAGCTAATGCCAGGCGCGCTACAACATCAGCCAGCAGCAATGCGCTCGCCCCTGCCAGCGCGCAGCCGGGAAGTAATACGCGATGATCGGTTAAACCACATAACCGGAGAATATGGGGGATCACCAGACCAATAAAGCCGATAGCACCCGCCAGCGCCACACTGACGCCAACCATCCAGCCGGTCGCTGCCACCAGCACATTGCGCCAGAACCACAGGGGTAAACCCAGTTGCCGCGCCGAGATCTCGCCAAGTGCTAACATATTCATCGATCTGGACTGACAACAGATCCACAACAACACGGGGATCAATGCCAGCATCAGCCAGCTTTGCCGCCAGTCTACGCCGCCAAAACCGCCCATCATCCAGTACATCAGCTGACGTAAATCAACAGAGGTGGAAAAGTAGATAGCCCACGTCATTAGTGCGCTACAGATAATCCCTAATGCAACGCCAGCCAGCAATAACCGACTGGTCGAAAGATGACGACGGGCGAAACGTAAGAGTATTAAAGTGATGATAAGCGCGCCAGCAATCGCACACAGCCCCAGCGCCCAGTTGGGGAGTTGCCCTTGCCCAAGCAATACCGCGGCGATAAGCCCCACGCCTGCGCCATTAGAGACGCCAAGTAGTCCAGGTTCTGCCAGAGGATTTTCAAATAACGCCTGCATTACAGCGCCGGATATAGCCAACGCCGCACCAACCAGCAATACAGCCAGCGTACGTGGCAGGCGAATTTGCCAGACGAACAGTTCGCCACGAGGAGTAAACCAGTCACCTGGCGAGATCCATTGTTCACCGGCGCAAAGGCTTAAGAGAAGCGCCAGCAGCATCAAAACTGACAGACATAATAACCAGCGAATATTTTGTCGCTGTTGTTGGCGGGCAAGTGTCAGCATGGTATCCGTTCTGCTGAAGTGTCATGGCGTTGATTTTACGGTGACTCTTCGACAGTGAAAAGAAAAAAGGCCGCAGAGCGGCCTTTTTAGTTAGATCAGATTACTCGTCTTTGGGCGAAGCGTTTTCGACCCGGCTTTTTAACTTCTGCCCGGGTCTGAAGGTCACCACGCGCCGTGCTGTAATGGGAATATCCTCGCCCGTTTTCGGGTTACGTCCCGGGCGTTGATTCTTATCACGCAGATCGAAGTTACCAAAACCAGAGAGTTTCACCTGTTCGCCGTTTTCCAGAGCGCGACGGATCTCTTCGAAAAACAGTTCAACCAGTTCTTTGGCATCCCGCTTGCTAAGCCCAAGCTTATCAAACAGATATTCTGACATTTCAGCTTTTGTAAGCGCCATAGGTTCAATCCCTCAATGATGCCTGGAATCGCTCTTTTAATGCCTCTACACATTTGGCGACGGTAGCGGCAATCTCCTCTTCTTCGAGTGTACGGCTGGTATCTTGCAGGATCAGGCTTATGGCGAGGCTCTTATACCCCTCCGCAACACCCTTACCGCGGTACACGTCAAATAAGTTTACGCCAACTACCTGATTTACGCCAACTTTCTTACATTCGGATAAAATATCCGCTGCGGGAACGTTTTCTGCGACCACCACCGCGATGTCACGACGGTTCGCCGGGAAGCGAGAAATCTCGCGCGCCTGAGGCACCACGCGGTCTGCGAGCTTGTTCCACTCCAGTTCGAACACCAGAGTGCGACCGTTAAGATCCAGTTTACGTTCCAGTTCAGGATGAACAACCCCAACAAAACCAATACGTTCACCTTTCAGATAAATCGCTGCGGATTGCCCCGGATGCAGTGCCGGATTCGCTTCTGCACGGAACTCAACCTCATTCAGTTTACCGGTCAGGTCGAGAACGGACTCCAGATCGCCTTTCAAATCATAGAAATCAACGGTCTCTTTTGCCAGGTTCCAGTGCTCTTCGTAACGGTTACCGCAAATCACACCGGCTAACATCAGATCCTGACGAATGCCCAACGGTGCCTGAGTATCTGGTACGAAACGCAGACCACTTTCGAAAATGCGCACACGGTTCTGCTGACGGTTCTGGTTGTACACCACGGTTGCCAGCAGGCCGGTCCACAGGGAAAGACGCATTGCTGACATTTCAACGGAAATCGGGCTTGGCAGCAGTAAGGCTTCAACGCCTGGATGGATCATCTGCTGCACTTTCGGATCAACGAAGCTGTAGGTGATCACTTCCTGATAGCCTTTGTCGTTGAGCAGCGTTTTCACGCGCTTGAGCGACAGATCTGCTTCGCGGTGAGTACCCATAATCAGGCTTGCCTGCACCGGCTCATCAGGGATGTTGTTGTAGCCGTAAACACGCGCGACTTCTTCGACCAGATCTTCTTCAATCTCCATGTCGAAACGCCAGCTCGGCGCAACTGCCTGCCATTCGTCTTTGCCTTCGGTCACTTCGCAGCCGAGACGACGCAGAATATCAGTTACCTGCTCATCGGCAATATGATGGCCGATCAGGCGATCCAGTTTGCTGCGACGTAAAGTAATGGTGGCTCGCTTCGGCAGCGTTGCTTCGTTGGTGATATCAATTACCGGGCCAGCCTCACCGCCGCAGATGTCGATCAGCAGACGGGTCGCACGTTCCATCGCTTTGTGCTGCAGTGCCGGATCAACGCCACGCTCATAACGGTGAGAAGCATCAGTATGCAGGCCATGACGACGAGCACGACCGGTGATAGATAGCGGGCTGAAGAAAGCACATTCCAACAGGACGTTTTGCGTTTCTTCATTTACGCCAGAGTGTTCGCCACCAAAGATGCCGCCCATCGCCAGCGCCTTGTTGTGGTCGGCGATGACCAGGGTGTCAGCATTCAGCTTCGCTTCAGTGCCATCAAGCAGCACCAGCGTTTCGCCCTCTTTCGCCATCCGCACCACAATGCCGCCTTCAATGCGATCTTTATCGAAAGCGTGCATCGGCTGGCCCAGTTCGAGCAGCACATAGTTGGTGACGTCAACAACTGCATCGATAGAACGGATCCCGCAACGACGCAGTTTTTCTTTCATCCACAGCGGAGTTGGCGCTTTAACGTTAATGCCTTTTACCACACGGCCAAGATAGCGCGGGCAGGCTTCCGGCGCTTCGACTGTAATCGGCAGCGTGTCGTCGATGGTCGCACCAACCGGAACGATTTCCGGTTCAACCAGCGGCAGCTGGTTCAGCACGGCAACATCACGCGCCACGCCGATAATGCCTAAGCAATCGGCACGGTTTGGCGTTACGCTGATTTCGATGGTGTTGTCATCGAGTTTCAGGTATTCGCGGATGTCTGTGCCAATCGGCGCATCTGCAGGCAGTTCGATAATGCCGCTGTGATCGTCAGAAATTCCCAGCTCAGAAAAGGAGCACAGCATCCCTTCAGACGGTTCGCCACGCAGTTTCGCCGCTTTAATTTTGAAATCGCCCGGCAGAACAGCACCAATGGTCGCTACCGCCACACGCAGGCCCTGACGGCAGTTTGGCGCACCGCAGACGATGTCCAGCAGGCGATCGCCGCCGACATTCACTTTTGTCACACGCAGTTTGTCAGCGTTCGGATGCTGCGCACACTCAACCACTTCACCAACGACCACGCCGTGGAAGCTACCGGCAACCGGTTCTACACCGTCAACTTCCAGGCCCGCCATAGTGATTTGATTTGCCAGCGCATCGCTATCAATCGCCGGGTTCACCCATTCGCGTAACCACAGTTCACTGAATTTCATAATCTATTCCTGCCTTATTTAAACTGTTTGAGGAAACGCAGATCGTTTTCGAAGAATGAACGCAGGTCGGTGACGCCGTAACGCAACATGGTCAGACGCTCCATCCCCATTCCGAAGGCGAAACCAGAGTAAACTTCCGGGTCGATGCCAACATTACGCAGCACGTTCGGATGCACCATCCCGCAGCCCAGTACTTCCAGCCATTTACCGTTTTTACCCATGACGTCCACTTCTGCAGAAGGTTCGGTAAACGGGAAGTAGGAAGGACGGAAGCGGATCTGCAAATCTTCCTCAAAGAAGTTACGCAGGAAGTCGTGCAGCGTGCCTTTCAGGTTGGTAAAGCTGATGTTGGTATCAACAATCAGACCTTCCATCTGATGGAACATCGGCGTGTGAGTCTGGTCGTAGTCGTTACGATAAACACGGCCAGGCGCGATGATACGAATCGGTGGCTGCTGGGCTTTCATGGTGCGGATCTGTACGCCAGAGGTCTGGGTACGCAGCAGGCGGGTAGCGTCAAACCAGAAAGTGTCGTGGTCAGCGCGCGCCGGGTGGTGACCAGGAATGTTCAGAGCATCGAAGTTATGATAATCGTCTTCGATTTCCGGCCCGGTTGCCACGGTAAAGCCAAGCTCACCGAAGAAACTTTCGATACGGTCGATGGTACGGGTCACCGGATGCAGACCGCCGTTTTCAATACGACGACCCGGCAGGGAGACATCAATCGTTTCCGCCGCCAGACGCGCATTCAGCGCTGCGCTTTCCAGTTCCGCTTTACGTGCATTCAGCGCCTGCTGAACCTGCTCTTTCGCTTCGTTGATAACCGCACCGGCTGCCGGGCGTTCTTCTGGCGGCAGCTCACGCAGGGTCGTCATCTGAAGGGTTAAGTGCCCTTTTTTACCCAAATATTCGACGCGCACATTGTCTAACGCGGCAACATCTGACGCCTGGCTAATGGCCGCCTTCGCACTGGCAACCAGTTCTGCGAGATGTGACATGGTTTTCCTCATTGTGTCAGTGGTGACACTGGTTCGTTGGACTTAATTTTTTCAAAACGCGCATACAAAAAAAGCCTCCACTGGGAGGCTTTCAGGCGCTGTTTTCCGTTTCTCTTCTCACGCGCTAGCCTCCTGGAGTCAGGTGCTAAAGTAAAAAAAGAAGCGGAAAATAGCAGCATTCATTGCTTGCGTTACCTTTTGGTACTTTTCAAAAGACCTTTATTGAAAAGGCTACGGCGATAAAAGTCAATGTTTTGATGGCGTTGAAACGAAAAGAGGGAGACTAGCTCCCTCTTTCAACTGGCTTATGCCAGAGCTGCTTTCGCTTTTTCAACCAGAGCGGTGAACGCTACTTTGTCGAATACTGCGATATCAGCCAGGATCTTACGGTCGATTTCAACAGAGGCTTTTTTCAGGCCATTGATGAATTTGCTGTAAGAAATACCGTTCTGACGTGCTGCTGCGTTGATACGCGCAATCCACAGTTGACGGAACTGACGCTTACGTTGACGACGGTCACGGTAAGCATACTGACCAGCTTTGATAACAGCCTGGAAGGCAACGCGGTATACGCGAGAACGCGCACCGTAGTAGCCTTTAGCTTGTTTCAAAATTTTCTTGTGACGTGCGCGTGCAATAACACCACGTTTTACGCGAGCCATATGTGCTCTCCTGTATCTATATTCTAATTAAAAAGTTAAAAAACGTTAACGGCTTATGCGTACGGCAGGCACGCGATTACCAGGCCCAGATCGCCTTTGGAAACCATGGCTTTCGGACGCAGGTGACGTTTACGTTTGGTCGCTTTTTTGGTCAGAATGTGACGCAGGTTAGCGTGCTTGTGCTTAAAACCACCTTTACCGGTTTTTTTGAAGCGCTTAGCAGCACCGCGTACGGTCTTAATTTTTGGCATTTTAATAACTTCCACTTCGCATTGTTAATAAACAGAAACAAAGGCGAATCACCCTGTGAGCCAAGGCCCACAGGAATGATTACTTGAAGGCCTTACTGTTTCTTCTTAGGAGCGAGCACCATGATCATCTGGCGGCCTTCGATCTTCGTTGGGAAGGATTCGACCACTGCCAGTTCTTGCAAATCGTCTTTCACGCGATTAAGCACTTCCATACCGATTTGCTGGTGCGCCATCTCACGACCACGGAAACGCAGCGTGATTTTGGCTTTATCACCCTCTTCGAGAAAGCGAATCAGGCTGCGGAGTTTTACCTGATAGTCGCCTTCATCTGTACCAGGACGGAATTTAATTTCCTTAACCTGGATAACTTTTTGCTTTTTCTTCTGTTCCTTAGAAGACTTGCTCTTTTCATAGAGGAATTTGCCGTAATCCATTATACGACAAACCGGCGGCTCGGCGTTAGGGCTGATCTCGACTAAGTCTACTCCGGCTTCTTCTGCTTTCTCCAGAGCTTCTCTCAGACTCACAATACCAAGCTGCTCGCCTTCCAGACCTGTTAAGCGAACTTCCTGGGCGCGAATTTCGCCATTGATACGGTTAGGGCGCGCCGTTTGAACTCGTTTTCCGCCTTTAATACCTTATTCCTCCAATTGTTTAAGACTGCGGCTGCGAATCTCTTGTTGCAGCTTCTCGATCACTTCATTTACGTCCATGCTTCCCAGGTCTTTACCACGGCGGGTGCGAACGGCAACTTTGCCTGATTCCACCTCTTTATCACCACAGACCAGCATATACGGGACGCGACGCAAAGTGTGCTCGCGGATTTTAAAGCCAATCTTCTCATTTCTCAAGTCTGCTTTAACACGAATGCCCGCATTTGATAGTTTTTGCGTCAATTCGTTAACGTATTCAGACTGAGAATCGGTAATGTTCATGATAACAACCTGAACCGGCGCAAGCCAGGTCGGGAAGAAACCAGCGAATTCTTCGGTCAGGATACCGATGAAACGTTCCATCGACCCCAGAATTGCGCGGTGAATCATTACCGGTACCTTACGCTCGTTGTCTTCGCCCACATAGGAGGCGCTCAGACGAGACGGCAAGGAGAAGTCCAGCTGTACTGTACCGCACTGCCATGCACGATCGAGGCAGTCATACAGGGTAAATTCAATTTTCGGACCGTAGAAAGCGCCTTCACCCAGTTGATATTCAAACGGGATGTTGTTTTCTTCCAGCGCAACCGCCAGGTCCGCCTCAGCACGATCCCACATTTCGTCGCTGCCAATACGTTTTTCAGGACGAGTGGAGAGTTTGACGACGATCTTCTCGAAGCCAAAAGTGCTGTACATATCATAGACTAAACGGATACATCCGTTAACTTCATCGCGAATTTGTTCTTCAGTACAGAATATATGCGCGTCATCCTGGGTAAATCCACGTACGCGCATCAGGCCATGCAGCGAACCTGACGGCTCGTTACGGTGGCAGCTACCAAACTCGGCCATACGCAGCGGCAAATCGCGATACGACTTCAGCCCCTGGTTGAAAATTTGTACGTGACCCGGGCAGTTCATCGGCTTAATGCAGTATTCACGGTTCTCAGAAGACGTGGTGAACATTGCATCTTTGTAGTTGTCCCAGTGACCGGTTTTTTCCCACAGGACACGGTCCATCATGAACGGACCTTTAACTTCCTGATACTGGTACTCTTTCAGTTTAGAACGAACAAACACTTCCAGTTCACGGAAGATGGTCCAGCCGTCGTTGTGCCAGAATACCATCCCCGGCGCTTCTTCCTGCATATGGTACAGGTCGAGCTGTTTACCGATTTTACGGTGGTCGCGTTTCGCGGCTTCTTCCAGGCGCTGCAGGTAAGCGTTAAGTGCTTTTTTGTCTGCCCACGCCGTACCGTAAATACGTTGCAACATTTTGTTGTTGCTGTCGCCACGCCAGTAAGCCCCTGCCGTTTTCATTAGTTTGAAATGATGGCAGAAACGCATGTTCGGTACGTGCGGACCGCGGCACATATCGACATATTCTTCATGGAAGTACAGACCTGGCTTGTCATCATGGGCGATGTTTTCGTCAAGAATGGAGACTTTGTAGCTCTCCCCACGGTTGGCGAAAGTTTCACGCGCTTCGTGCCAGCTGACTTTCTTCTTAATGACGTCGTAGTTTTTCTCAGCAAGCTCATGCATCCGCTTCTCGAGTGCTTCGACATCTTCCTGGGTTAACGTGCGGTCAAGATCAACGTCGTAATAAAAACCGTTGTCAATAACCGGGCCGATTGCCATTTTGGTATGCGGCCAAAGTTGTTTAATCGCGTGCCCTAACAGGTGCGCACAGGAGTGACGAATGATCTCCAGACCTTCTTCGTCTTTGGCGGTAATGATCGACAGTTGTGCGTCGTTTTCAATCAGATCGCAAGCATCAACCAGTTCACCATTAACGCGCCCTGCGATACAGGCTTTCGCCAGACCTGGACCAATGTCCAGCGCAACATCCATGGGGCTTACAGCGTGGTCGTAATGGCGTTGGCTGCCATCAGGAAGAGTTATAACAGGCATTTTATATCCTTATTTGCAGTGGTGACCCACACGAAAGATCACATACAAAGAGAAAATTTGTTTGTTTTCAATTCATTGCGCATCCATCTAGCCAACAGTCGCTAAATTGGTACACAATTTGGTACACAAATGAAAAATCGACACAGCAAGTTTTTCACCCAGTAAAATCATGGTAACACTAAAAAAGTAGTGATTGCACTATCTCTGTTTGACATTGACTAACATTGTCATCGCTTCAATGAAGTACATCGTCTAACCAGGCTGTTTTAGTTGATAATTGTGACTTTATATCGCTGATTGTTGGTACAAACGGAAAAGGAAGGAGACAAAAAATAACACTATTTATTCATCGAATTAATGGTAACCACAAATTAATACAGATGGACACCATCCGAACCTAAAGAAAGATAAGCGGAAGGTTTCCTGATAGTGACGCCAGCAACTGACAATGATCTAGTTAATTCTCACGACTAGCGACTACTAGCACTGTCGGCATATAAAGCTCACTAGGGTATGAGGTCAGATGATGGAGAAAAGAGGCTGAGGTGATAGTTGCCGATGATACAATACCGACAAGTAAGTTTATCTGGCACGATGTGTCTCGCACTGTACGGATGATTAAAAATCAAGTAGGGAGCCTTGTGTCTGCTGTTTGAGATGGATTATCATTTTTTATAAGATTACAGGAAAATTATTTTCATATACTGTTTTATTTTTAACAGCGAGCCAGAAAACTTGATGAAATACTCTAACAGCAATCTTATTATAAAAATAATACATCTACTTTCACAAAAAAGAGATGGTCTGATTTTGCTTGATGGGAGCTGGGGCACAGGAAAGACTCACTTTATCAGAAAAAAATTCCCCAAGTACTATGATAAAAACATTTTCTATTATATTTCTTTACTAGGTATTAAATCCTTATCAGATTTCAAAGCTAAAATTATAGATTGTTACTACCTGCAAGATATACAAACATTTAAATCCGGGCTCGAAAGTCTATCAGGGATAGGTAGCATTGCCAGCGGCTCACCTGCAAGTGCCAATATTATTAACAGCATGTTTAATTCTATTGGTGCAAGTGTTAGAGAAAACATTTTATCAAAACTGGATGGTATTTTTATATTGGATGATATAGAGAGAATATCCGAAAAATCATTAGTTAGTGAAATTTTGACATATTGCCATTCTCTTTATATGTCCGAGATGAACTCAAATTTAGACTTTATTATTATTACCAATACATCAACTGAGTCTGGTTTAAAAATAGAACACAAGGAAAAACTCATTGCAGAAACACTTCATTATAATCCGCATCCAGAGGAAATATTGGATATAGATATAATAAATGGAAAGCTTTCCCAATTCCCACAGGAAGATAAAATTCTCTTTGAGGATATAGTAAAAAATAACAACATAGTTAACATCCGTATTTTGATGCGTATTTTGGACACAGTTACGCCATTATATGAATACGTTAAATCATATCCTCATCTTTCTTGGCGAATACCATCAACAATTCTTTTAAACTCAATATGCTCTTTCTTCATTTTATTATTTTTGCATAATCACTCTCTTGAGGATCTTCTCAAGGACAAAGATCCAACTTTTTTATTAAACACCGAGAAATCAAGTGATAGTGAGAGAGTGCTATGGTTAGCATTGAATAATTACAAAATAAAACCTGAGATTAAAAGGTATTATAGCGGACAAGCTTCATTAAATGACATATTGGATGTTTTGTTTTATGAAGCAAAACGGCTTACTATGAGAGAAATTGCAATATCAGCACGTCCAGAATTACATGAGATAAATGAAAAGGAACTTTCAAATACACTTGTCGACTTAATTTGCCGTAAGATTGACTGTAATTTCTATGAATGGATAAAAGCGTTTCAGAATTATGAGTATTTAACCACACATAAATACCTACCAAAATCACCAATTATAACTCTAAAGTTTGTCACTTCGATTCTGAACGGATTCACTGACAATGAAGTTGCAGAATGCTTTGAGCTATACTCACTTGATAGAAAAAATAGCTTAAATAGTGGTTTTGAAGATAGCAAATTGCTGTACTCAATTTCATTTTACCGTTATGAAAGCACGATCAAAATGCGTGAACTCAACACTATTAAGTTGCAATTAGAATTGAATGGCTGGGCATCATTCAATGCTAACCAATTAACCACTTTAGATCCATTCGGAAATTATAAGCCGCTTGAAGTACTAGGTGTATCATTTGTAACAAAATGCGTTTTAAAGAATTGGGCAGTTAATGATATTGAGCAATTTAGTTCTTTCTTGCGTAGCAACTATCAAATCAGCAACATAAAACAATTCGCCACTAATGAAAAAAACAAACTTATTTATCTTAGTCAAAAACTTGATATTTTTTGCCTTTCCTATAAAGAAAGCTTTAAATTTGGAGCCATATACGATCTAAACAGAACAGTTAAAATTGCCATTAACAAATTATGAGAACATCCACTTTACCAAAAAATCATTTTTTTGGTGGGGTAATACCTGGCGATTAACAAATCTGAAACAAAGCTCTAATACAGCGGCGAAAGCATGATTTACTTGTGTATATTTAGTTCAAGACGTGCTTCGCCGTGCATCTCTCACTATTTCCCTCCAGAGCAACATTAAAATACTTCATATAATATATGATATAAGTATCATCTAGCCAAAAACCATTTGAATCCACATGCATTCCAGCTTTTATTGATACTCTATCTGATATATCATCCCACCAATTCAGCCATTAATGCTATGACAGGAATTCTAGTTATTCATCATTTTGAGCTGATGATGCAATAACGCAATTCATTAATATATAATATTTTTTCACTCACCCCTATTACTTCTGTGGCGCTTGCAAAAAATCATTCAGTCTGAAGCAGGTAATTAATCTCGCCACTTACTATCAGTTTCGGGAAAGTACACTAAACATGCTTTTTCACCCACGATTAACTAACCGCCAGACCAGCAGACACGCCACCACCGGCACAGCAAAATCCATCATGCTTGCCACATCCCACGCGCGTGGATCAAAACCGCCCCACCACGGCATATTCATACGCTTGCCATGCCCGAACATTTCAATCCAGCGATATTCTGCCTGGGTGTGTTCACGCGCAATGAAGAACGTACAACCGGCTATCGCTCCGTAAGCCCAGTTCCCGGTAAAAAGACCAATCAGTAGCTGCGCAGCCACAGCACAAAGAGCATGAAGGAAAGGTGTTATATCCATTTTCATCCTACCCAATAAAACGGGGCGCTCGGCCCCTTAATATTATTTAGACGCAAGCGCCGCCTCAATTGCAGATAATCTTTGTCTTAATTCTGCGTTTTCTTCTTCCAGTGCTGTTATCCTGTCGTCTGACTCTCTGGCTACCTGAACAAGCAAGCCAGTAACACCAGAATAATCTACAGTGTAATACCGTTCACCTTCTTCTCCATCTAATCCACTCCCGCCGTCTGGATATTTCATCATAGACCCTACGGCTTCGGGGATGGCTTCCAGGGTTTCTTGTGCAATAACACCAGCGTAAGGCATACCGTTTTCTTTAAGCGTGTATGTATAGCCGTTCATTTTACGAATGCGGTCGATTGCATTATCGATCACCTGAATATTGTCTTTCAGATCCCGGTCAGAGCCTTGATTAAATGCACTTGCATTGCACGCGCCGTTAACCGTTAATTCGTAGGTATTGCTGGTAGTTTTCTGTGCGTAGAACATATACAGAGCCTCATCTACGCCAACTTCATAAACAACCGGACGGCTAGAATTACCCCATAGTCTAGTTGTTACGCCAGCGTGAGCGGTTCCCTGTGTGTTTAATGTCATGGTTGACCCATGATTAGCATATTTGATCTGTAATGTGTCGGTGTAATCAAATTTAATAAGCGCGTTACTTCCACGCTTGCTGTATGACATAAGGCAGTTACCCATTTTGAGGTATCCGCTGTCACCGGGAAAAATCATCGTACCGCCATAAAGGTTGGTAAAGTCCCAGCAAATGTTTGTCCCGTTATCGTTCAGGTTAAGGCGCGCCATTGCGTTACCTGGACTGTCTATCCATTTTTTGAGGTATAGTTCGCAATACGCATCCTCAACACCTGCCGTCCTGTGAGTTGAGCGGAGTTTTCTCCCAAATATAGCTCCGCTAGTTGGCAATACCTGCTGATACCATGAAGCAGACCAGTCACCAACGGTTTCATCTTTGCTGTCTACATATGATTTTGTTGCGTAGCTTCCTTGATCGTTTTTTAGTTTACTAACATCGGATTTTAGCGTTTTGATGTCATCAGGAATTACTGTCGATGTAGCCATTATTCTTCCTCACATCCAGCCACGAAGTTGATGCTCAACAGCAACCACGTATTCATCGAATATTGACGGTGTTTTCACATCATTAATGATGCGCACGTTTACAAAATATCCGTCTTCCTTAACACATACCGGTTCGCCATCTTCATTCAGTTCTCCGGTTTCTTTGTACACGTTACCTATCACGTCAATAAGAATATCATCCTGCATCGACTCGTCATCATAATAGCCAGTACTCTCCATAAAGGCCGAAAAGTCGGCCCTGTCGGCAAATTTGAGTGTTAAATCTTTCATTAGATTGACTCCCCCACCTGAGCATCAGTCAATGCCTTGTGCCATATTCTGAAATTCCTGACATGACCAAATAAATGACGTAACCCGGCTGTAGTTTGGCCTCCAATACGGATAATTGCGGTGTTCTGAATATAGGACCATGTGGTTTTTGTTTGGCTGGATATACGCCCGTTACTTACTGAGCACGTAGACTGATCTGACTTTACACGCATCCCCATAACCATTTTTTCAAGCAATGCGTTTTCGTTTACCCGTCTGTTAGCTCCTCCAATATCGCAATAAGGAAATCCGTCGTAATCTGCTGAAGAACCGAATCCAAGAATAATTGCCGCTCCGGTTTGATGACCGCCGGTGTCAAAAACACGCGGCGCTGCATTTGGCGTTTTATACCAGTTCTTATGTACCTCACAAAGAACCGTAAAAGGAAGATTATAAAGATTATTCTTAATGGGAACTGTAACTATATCGCTTGCGCGGGTCGCCGCCGTCGTTCCTGATATAATAAAAGATGATACACAAGGCCCATTTTCTACTTGTGGGGTGGCCAGATAAATATAGTCACCAGATACGGTTGCCCCGCCCTGCTTAGGAGAATACTGTATCTGAGAACCTATTTTTAACTCCCCATCAATTGCCTGAATTGTTGCCTCTGCAAAAATCCATCCGGTAGCTTCGTCCTTTCTGACTCTCGCTGTAATCCTTGAGGCAGCGCCGCCTGTCATATTAATTTCAAGCGTTTGTGTATCAATATACGCATCACCAAGAAAAGTTGTTGCGCTACCGTCATATTTATCAAACCGGATACGCAACCTTACCTGCAGTTCTGTTTTAAAACGACATGAGGTTGTCACGTATTTATTATCGCCTGAGACATCAACTGACTTTGTTGCAGCAATTGATGCCATATTAATGGCTGAGGTTTGCCCAATCAGAGAATCGTTACAGACAAACTTTCCATAGGTAAAACCAAAACTATCCTTCCCGGTTTCGGGAACATCCATATTTGACGATCGCCCCCAACTGGCAGGGTTTTCCGAATTGAGCATGTAGTTTGTTCTTTGCCCCTCAATAAGCAGGCCATCACGTTCAAATCGTGGCTCGTCAATGGCAGCCTCTGTCAGCACACCAGATTTATTAATATAGGTTGCTTTCGATGCGCGTTTAAACTTTACAACCTTATCGCCAGGCATCGTTATTTCATCATCACCAATAACAATCTTTTTATATGACGGCGAAAAGCCCGTAATCATATCCAGTGAATCGTTAAACGGTATCCACACATCGGGAAGCGGCTGCAAAACTTGTTTATACGGCTCCGCAGCCTGGCTTGCATACTCTCTGGCTGCGTCTTCACTTGCTTTTGCAGCCGTCTGGCTTGCAGCGGATGCTTTCGCCGAGTTAGCCGCCGCAGTCTCGCTCGCCTTTGCGTTGGTTTCACTGGTTTTTGCAGCTTTTTGACTGTTGGCTGATGCAGTGGCAGAAGAAGCCGCCGCACTTGCAGAACCAGCTGCGGCACTCTCGCTTTGGGCCGCTGCATCCTGACTGTTTTTCGCCGCAGTTTCGCTGGCTTTGGCATTCGTTTCGCTGGTCTTCGCTGCCGTCTGGCTGGACTTTGCGTTAGTTTCGCTCGTCTTCGCTGCTTTCTGGCTGTTAGCCGCAGCAGTTGCTGATCCAGCTGCTGAAGTCGCAGAACCGGCTGCAGCACTCTCGCTTTCGGCTGCTGCAGCCTGACTGCTTTTCGCCGCAGTTTCACTGGTTTTGGCATTCGTTTCGCTTGTTTTCGCTGCCGTCTGGCTGGACTTTGCGTTGGTTTCGCTCGTCTTTGCGGCTGTTTCGCTATTTTTCGCGTTGGTTTCTGATTTTTGGGCTGCTGTCGCGGAGTTTGCCGATGCAGTCTGTGAGGCCGCTGCCGCCTGTGCGCTGTTAGCTGCATTCGTTTCTGAGCTTTTCGCCGCGTTCTTCGATGATGCCGCAGCAGCTTCGGATTTCTTTGCCGCCGCTGCGCTCTGAGAGGCGGCTTCAGCGTTGTGTGCCGCTTCTTCCACCATTGCCTCAAAACGACGCAATGCCTCCGGCATGACATCATCTTCCGTCATGGCACCGAGAAAATCATTCAGCGTACCTGGTCTGGAACCTTCATAGACGGTAATGGTTCCGGCATGTGAAGGCGGAAAACCTTCAACCAGCAGGATAACGCTGTACTGGCCATACTCAACGTCCATGCTGTAACGCCCGGCTTCATCCGGATTTTCAGAGGCCACCGTGTTCACCAGTACCGTGGTGCTGTTACGCTTTGCCTTCAGTTGAATAGTGCAGTTCTGTATTGGTTTTCCCGCACCATCTTTCAGCACACCTGAGATTTTTACTGCTGCCATATCCACTCCACAAAAAAGCCCGCCTGAACCGACGGGCTGTCATAACACTGTGTTACCTGGCTAATCAGAATTTATAACCGACACCCACGATGAAACCGTCAGTGCGCCAGTCGCCACTGCCGGAACCTTCATAAGCAAGGTCAATGGCCACGGATTCGGTCGGGTTAAACTGCACGCCAGCCCCCCACGCCAGAGACGTGTTGCTGTGGCGACCGCCATCACTTCCGGTCAGCACATCGTGCGTTTTCCCCTTGTTGTCAGTTACGCGGAGATAATCCCCGGAGAACGTCGAAACACGGCTGTAAGCCACACCCGTCATCGCATAAGCACTGAACCATTCATTCACGCGTACAGACGGCCCCGCCATCACGCTGAACCAGCGGTTACGCACTGAATCTTCATGCCAGCGGGTATCGCTGTAACGGGTAATCTGGCGATTCTTGTCTCCTGCATAGCTGAATGACGTCACCAGCCCCAGCGTGTCCGTAAATTCATAACGGTATTTCACGTTAATGCCCTTCAGGTCATCGTTGCCGGGCATATCAGTATGGGACTGAAGATACCCGCCGCTTAGTGTGGACTGATGCTCTGCTGCACTCGCTGGCGTACCAGCGGCGACCAGCCAGACTACTGCAGACAGAATAACAGCACATAATTTACGCATAATTACCTCTCGCTTTTCTGCAATAAAAAAGGCGCCATTTCTGGCGCCCGTATTTGGGTTATAAAATTCAACTGATACTGATACCGGCTGTTGATTTCTTCATCACGACAACAAGAAGGTCGCTGATACTGGTCGTTGGCGTCCAGTTATTAGCACCATATGAAGAAACATTGAAAGTCAGGGTGACATGACCGTGTCCGGCAGGCATATCAATGACGGATGAAAATACCCTGCTGACATCCGTCGCGGGTTGCTGAAAGATTTCCTGTCCGTTCTTCAGCACCTGCAGCTTACAGGTTGAATACCAGTATGACTGTTGGTTGTTGCTGTTGAAGTTTTCATGCTTACCACCGCGAAACAGAACGGGTGGGATTACTATCTGACGGTCAAAAGCCTGATCATCGTACACAGTGACCGTTATTGTACCGCTGGCATAACTGCCATTTCTCGGAAAGGCTTTTCCCACCGTTTTGACAATATCACCTTCAATCTGGTTGGCAGACAGTTTTCCCAGAATCCGACAGTTCTGGTTAATCGTGACATTATTGAGCGTCCCGGAGTTCGCATTCACGTTACCGCTGATATCGGCATTTTTCGCCGTCAGCCGCCCGTCCGGTGTCAGGGAAAATACCGGAGGATTGCCGCCGCTGGTAATGGTGGGAGCCGTCAGATACTTCAGGAACACTTCGTTCATGAATATCTGGTTGCCCTGCGCCACAAACATCGGCGTTTCATTCCCGTTTGCCGGGTCAATAAACGCGATACGGTTAGCGGCAACCAGGAACTGGCTCAGTTTGCCTTCCTCTGTATCCTCCATGCTGAGGCCAAGCCCCGCGACATAATGCCTGCCGTCTTCGGTCTGCTCAATTTTGACGCCCCACATGGCATTCCATTTATCGTTGGCGTCTTTCCACTCTTTCGAAAACTCCTCCAGTTTGCTGGCGTTATCCTCCGTCAGCTCGACTTTTTCCAGCAGCTCCTTGCCGAGATGGGATTCGGTTATCTGACCTTTGAAAAAATCCAGGTAACCTTCCGCATCATCGCTCGCCCGACCGACAGCCTCCACGAATGCCGATTTGCCAACGGTGTTCACACTGCGAACGTAAAAATAATAATCATGACCCGGCTTAATATTGATACTGGCAGCTATCCAGTACAGCGCCGTGCCAAGATAGCGGGCTGTGGTTTCAACCTGCCTGATATCCGCAATCCGCTTTTCCGAGAACCAGAACTCAAACTGTACCGTCGGATCATAAACGGCAAGATGCGGCGTGGCGGTTATCTGAAAATAGCCCGGCGTCAGCTCAATCCTCGACGGCGCTGCCGGTGCGGCAATCCGGAACGATACCGATGCCGGATCGCCCTGCTGCCCCCAGGCATTTGCCGCCCGGACTGTCAGTCTGTAGTTCCCCAGCGCCAGTTGCGTGAAACGGTATGTGGTTTCCGTCGTCCTGGCCGTGCTGACCAGCCGCTCACTGCCGTCATCCGCTGCCACGGTCAGGCGAAGCATAAAGCTCACGCCCTTCACCACCTTCGGTGTGTCCCAGCGCGCCAGCACCTGATATTCCCCGCTGTCTGCGGTGACTTCGGCGGTCAGGTGCTGCACTGCTGGCGGCGTGACACCGTTCACCGTTCCGCTCTGGTCGCCGTCAAAGTGCGCCCCGTTATCCACAATGGCTTCTTTTTCCGGTACATGCTGCACGGCAGTGATGGCATACGTGCCGTCGTCGTTCTCACGGATACTCACACAGCGGAACAGGCGCTGGCGCAGCGTCGGCAGCTTCAGCCCCCACACGCTGTATTCGGCAACGCCGTCAGGAACCCGGCTCACTTTCACCTTCACGCCGTCGGTGACGGACTGGACCTCCACGCTGACCGGATTGCCATTTCCGTCAACCAGGCTTATCAGCGTGGTGCCGGAGGATGGCAGCATGATTTCACGGTCGAGCGTCAGTGTCCGCGTCTGGCTGTTCACCGCCAGCACGCGCCCGCCGATGCTGATACCCGCATAGTCATCATCACAGATTTCAATGACATCACCCGGGACATGGCGAAGCCCTTCTGCACCCACGCTGAAGTCCACGGTCTGCGTTTCCAGCAGTTCCGTTTTAATCAGCCACAGCCCGGCGCGGTGTGCCTGCCCCCGGCTGGTACAGCCAAAGGCATCCATCTTCGTGACGTTACGACCGTAACGGGCAATGGCCTGCGTGTCCTCCACAAGCTCTGTTGCCGTTTCCCAGCCGTTATTCGGGTCAATCCAGTTCACCTCAACGGCATTATGGCGGTCCTTCAGGGCGCTGAAGCTGTAGCGGAACGGCGCGCCATCATCCGGCATCACCACATTACTGCGGTTATAGGTCCACACCTTATCCGACGGTCGGTCCTGCACGAACGTCAGCGTCTGCCCGTTCCATACCGGCATACAGCGCATCGCCGAGCAGAAATCACTGAGCACATCCCACGCCTTACGCTGTGTGGTCAGGTAAGCGTTACAGGTGATGCGCGGCTCCGTGCCACCAAAACCATCCGGCACCGACTGGTCGCAATACTGTCCGATGACATACAGCGCCCATTTGTCCACATCCGCCGCACCAAGACGTTTCCCCATGCCGTAGCGCGGATGGGTCAGCATATCCCACAGACACCATGCCATGTTGTTGCTGTATGCCGGTTTAAACGTTCCGTCCCAGATACCGCTGTATTGCCGCCTCTGCGGGTTATAGTTCGACGGCACCTGCAGAATGCGCCCGCGAAGATGATAATTACGACTCACCTGCTGGCTGCCGAACTGTTCCGAGTCCACCTGCACGCCGACCAGTGCCGTGTTCGGGTAGCACTGTTTCACATCGATGATTTCGGTGTATGACGACCAGAGCGTTTTGTTCTGCAGCTGGTCTGTGGTGCTGTCCGGTGTCATCCTGCGCATCCGGATATTGAACGGGCGCGGAGGCAGATTATCCACCACCACCGAGGCCAGATACTGCGAGGTGGTTTTGCCCTTAATGGTGATGTCTTTTTCCGTCACCCAGCCACCGTTACGTTGTATCTGAACCAGCAGGCGAACTTCCGACGGATTCCGGTCCCCCTTTGAAGTGGTTTCCACCAGAGCCTGCACACCGAAGGTAAAGCGCAGACGGTCGATGTTTGCAGACGTGATGGTCCGGGTGATCGGCGTGTCATATTTCACTTCCGTACCCAGCACCGTCTCGGATCCGGAGGATTCAAAACCCTCCGGCGGTGTCTGCTCCTGCTCACCTGCCCGGAACACCACCGTGACGCCGGCGATGTTGGTATTCCCTTCACTGTCCAGCACCGGCGTACTGTTCAGCAGCACGCTTTTTAATCCATCCACCGGACCTTCTATCGGTCCTTCGCTGATGGCATCGATCACACTCAGTAACTGCGTGGATTTCAGGTTGTCCTTCGCTTCGCGCGGGGTATGCCCCTTACTGCTGCCTTTACCCATTCGTCATGCTCCATAAACGACAAAACCGCCCGCAGGCGGTTTCACATAAAACATTTTGCATCAGCGACCAATCACCACAACCTGACCACCATCCCCTTCGTCTGCCGTGCTGATCTCCTGAGAAACCACCCGCGACCCCACACGCATTTCACCGTACAGAACAGGCAGAACATTGCCCTGGGCAACCATGTTATCCAGTGAGGAGAAATAGGTGTTCTGCTTACCGTTATCCGTTGTCTGTGTGCGGGGAGTTCTGGCTTTAGGTGCCAGCATCTGAGCCACACCGCCGAGCACCATACTGGCACCGAGAGAAAACAGAATGCCGGTCATACCACCGGCCCCAATGGCTGTTCCCCATGCTGCAAGGGTGGCTCCGGCGGTAAAGAATGATCCGGCAATGGCGGCTGCCCCCAGGACAATCTGGAATACGCCACCTGACTTGGCCCCGGCGACTCTGGGAACGATATGAATCACAGCGCCGTCAGGCAGAGCCTCATGTAACTGCGCCGTTAATCCGGACGTGCTGACATCCTGCCCGGCAATACGTACCTGATACCAGCCGTCGCTCAGTTTCTGACGAAACGCAGGGAGCTGTGTGGCCAGCGCCCGGATGGCTTCGGCCCCCGTTTTCACACGAAGGTCGATGCGGCGGCCAAATCGTTGTAAATCCCCGTAAAGGCAGATGCGTGCCATGCCCGGTGACGCCAGAGGGAGTGTGTGCGTCGCTGCCATTTGTCGGTATACCTCTCTCGTTTGCTCAGTTGTTCAGGAATATGGTGCAGCAGCTCGCCGTCACCACAGTAAATGGCGGCATGATTCGGCACAGATGAACCAAAACAGCACAGCAGCACATCGCCCGGCTGCGCCGCTGACAGCGGCACCTGATACAGCCCTGCGGCCTCCAGATTATCCAGATAGAGATTCTGACCGTTACGCCACCAGTCATCCTCACGATGAAAATCCGGCATCTCAATCCCCGCCAGATGATAAGCATCCCGGAACAGCGTGTAACAGTCCGTCACCCCGTGCTCAAAGCGCCGTCCGGTGAGATGCGGCACACAG